>NZ_JBITGZ010000001.1:0-447858 GCF_044457565.1 Kitasatospora sp. NPDC050543
GATGAGCCGGATGTGTCCGGCGGGGATGTCGAGGACGGCGGTGATCGGGGTGGGGGTGTCGAACTTCTGCATGGTGTCTGTTCTCCTGCTGTGCTTGTTGTTTCCGACTTCGCAAAAGCTACGTTGCGTTCAAGGATCACGCAACATGCTCGTTGCGCACAATCAGCATCAGTGCAGGTGAATGCCCAAGTATCGTTGCAACCGTTTTGGTTTTAACGCAACGACCCGAGCCCCGCTCGTTGCATTGGATGGAGAGTGAACGCTATGCTGGAGGCTCAGGGAAGCACGAAGGGAGATCGCGATGCCGGGAGGCAGGCTCACCCAGCAGGAACGCCAGCAGATCGCGCTGGGGGTGGCCGACGGGCTCGCCTACGCGGAGATCGCCAGACGTCTGGACCGGCCCACCTCGACGATCACGCGTGAGGTGATGCGCAACGGCGGCCCCACCGCCTACCGCGCCGACCTGGCCCACCGCGCCACCGAACGTCGGGCCCACCGGCGCAGGCAGGCCGCTCCCCGAGGGCCGCAGGAGCCCTCGCGGGCCCACGGACGCGACCCCGAGGCCGTGCGCGAGTACGAGGAGACGTTCACCACCCTCCTCATGGCCTCGGGCCTGCCCAAGATGATGTCCCGGGTGCTGACCTGCCTCTACACCACCGACGCGGGCAGCGTCACCGCGTCCGAACTCGTCCAGCGCCTCCAGGTCAGCCCGGCGTCCGTCTCCAAGGCGATCACGTTCCTGGAGAGCCAGGGCCTCGTCCGCCGGGAACAGGACGAACGCCGCCGCGAGCGCTACATGGTCGACGACGACGTCTGGTACCAGTCGATGATCGCCAGCGCCCGCACCAACGCCCAGCTCGCCGAGACCGCACGGCAGGGCGTCGGCGTCCTCGGCCCCGACACCCCGGTCGCCGCCCGCCTGGAGAACATCGCCCGCTTCCTCGACTTCATCGGCGAGAGCGTCACCCGCGCCGCGGAGCAGGCCCGCGAGATCCTCCACACGAAGCCCGAAACGACCTCGGGTGGCCCTGCCACGCCGGGTTCGGATCGCGGATAGCAGCACCGGGGCCGGTACGGGCCGAGTCCGTGGCCGGCGCGCCGCTACTCGCCGTCCGTGGGCCGGTCGGCTGCGGGGAGGGCGAGTTCGAGCCAGACGGTCTTGCCGACGCCGCCGGCTCTGGGCTGGATGCCCCAGCTGGCGGCAAGGGCGGTGACGAGTTCGAGGCCTCGGCCGGACTCGTCGTCCGGGTCTGTGCGGAGCAACCGGGGTTCACCGGCGCCGGGGTCGGACACCTCGATGCGCATCAGGCCGTCGAGCAGGACGAAGCGGATGCCGACTCGGCCGTCCGGCGGGACGCGGGCGTGCCGGCAGGCGTTGGTGACCAGCTCGCTCAGCAGGAGCACGGCGGTATCCGTCGGATCACCCGGCACCCCCCACGCCGCCGCCTGCTCGCGCAGCAGCGCGCGGGCGCGACCGGCGCTGCGGGCACGCAGCGGCAGCAGCCACTCCACCTGCGGCGGCCGGACGGAGGGGGCGCAGGTGGTGAGCGCGGGGGCGGGGACCGAAGCGGGTGCTTCGGGGACGGATCGTGCGGTCATCGCTGTCCTTGGTGCTCAGGCCGGTTGCCGGACGGTCGAGTGGCGCTCACCGGCGCGCCATTGCGCCGGTTGCCACTCCCAAGGTGCCGCCGGCGGCCTAGCCTCAGGAGTGACGCCACGGGTACAGAAGGCGTTCGTACCCGGGGCGTACCCGGATGGGACGGGGCCTGGTGATGACCGATACAGCTCAGCCGCCGATGGCGTGGCGCTACTGCGGCAACCAGATCAAGCTCTGGCGCACCCAGGCAGGCGTCAGCCGCGAGGGGTTGGGCAGGGCGGCCAACTACGAGCCGGAGAGCGTGAAGTCGATGGAACAGGGACGGCGGAGGCCGACCCCGCGGTTGCTCGAAGTGGCGGATGAGTTGTGTGGGGCGAAGGGGCTGCTTGCGGCAGCGTCGGGGTACCTCCAGCCGGAGAAGTACCCCGCTCGGGCGCACGAATACATGACCCTCGAAGCTGAAGCGATCGCCCTCGACTGGTTCGAAACACTCCTCATTCCTGGCTTGTTGCAGACAGAGGAGTACGCCCGGGCGCTGATGAGCGGCAGTGTCCGCCCGTGGAAGACGAGACGATCGAGGAACGTGTAGCGGCTCGACTGCAACGTCAGGAGAAGCTGGGCGGCAAGCCCACGACGCTATGCAGCTTCGTGCTCTGCGAGGCAACGCTCCGCACCCTCGTGGGCGGCCGGGATTCGATGACAAGGCAGCTTCAACACCTGCTGAATGTAAGCGAGTTGCGCAACGTGGCCATCCAGGTCCTTACCGCCGAGGCGGGTGCGACACGGCTCACTGATCCTTCTGGAGACACCCGAGCACGACCACTACGTCTTCACTGAAGGCCAGGAGACCAGTGTGCTCTCTGCCGACCCATAAAGGCTGAGCATCCTCACCCAGCGCCATGGAATGATCCGCATGCAGGCCCTCGGCGTTCAGGAGTCTGCGAACTTCATCAGGAAGGTGGCGGAGGAGCTATGAGCGGCACGGAACTTGCATGGTTCAAGTCCAGCTACAGCGATTCCGAAGGTAGCGCCTGCGTCGAAGTAGCTGCCTCCTGGCGGAGGTCCAGCCGCAGCGGCACCGAGGGCGGCGCCCGCGTCGAGGTCGCCGCGCGCCCCGACGCCGTCCATGTCCGGGACTCGAAGGACAGGAGCGGCCCGAAGCTCGACTTCACGCCTGCCGCTTGGGCCGACTTCGTGGCGTTTGCCGCGCGGCAGCCGCTGCCGTAGTACCGGCGCCCGAGGCTCAGCCGGCGGTGGGTGATCCCCGAGCGCTCTTTACAGTCGATCGGTTGGGAAAGCGTTCTTCCCACCCACCCACCCATGCGCCCAACTGTCCATGCGGTCAGCAGGTACGACTATTAGTCACCAGGTCGCCACGGTGTGCATCCGCCGTGTAGCGTGCGCAGCAAAGAACAACCCCCGCCGGTGCTTGCGACACCCCAGGCAGTGCTCACCCGCATCACCCGCGCTGCCCGCTCCGACGCGTACGAGGCGCTGGCCGGGCTCGGCCGGGCCGACTCCCGCATGGCGCTCTCGGCCTCGGAGTGCGCGGAACTGGAGGAGCTCGCCGGGCAGTGGCTGGCGCACGGTGCGACGATCCAGCACTTCACCACCGCCCTGACCGCCGGGCTGCCGCAGACCGTGCACTGCCCGGGCGCACTGGCCCGCAAGCGACTGGTGGCCAAGATGCCGCCCGCTCCCTTGCTCGGCCTGCGGGAGGCCGAGGGGCCGCGCCGTGAGAGGATCTTGGAGTGCGCCGACTGCGGCCGGCCGGGCCGCCCGGAGACGATGCCGCAGGGCAGCTGCCGCGACTGCCGCGAGGGCCGGGCGAACCCCGGCTCGCCCCATCCGGACCGGGAGGGCATCCGCGTCAGGGTCGAGCAACTGCGGGCCGCGATGCAGCGGGGGCGCGGGACGTTCGGGGAGGATCGGCCAATCCCCCCCTTTGGTGAATAATCGCAGGCCAGCACGTTAACCTATGCGAATTCCAAAGGTGAAATAGGTTACAAGCCTTCCAATCAAAGCCGCTCGGTTTGCCCACATGCTGAGATCCGTGCGATAGTCGAGGAAGTCCGGGCGCTGTGAAGCCCCGGGCGCGATCCACGGCCCACCCGACCTGGCGGCCGTCACACATCGCGCGGCACGCACCCCCTTGGCCGGCGCGATGACTTGCAGGGGCCCCCAGACGCCACATCACGGTGACGGGGGCCCCGCGTGGTTTCCAGGCCCGGTCGACCCAGACCCCCATGGCTCGGGCCTCCGGGCACCTCAGGCCCCAGGCACCTCAGGCCCGTTCGCGGATCCTCAGCTCGAACCAGACGCTCTTGCCGCGCGGCAGCAGATCCGCGCCCCAGCGGTCCGACAGCTCGTCCACCACCATCAGCCCACGCCCGGTCAGCCCGCCGGGCTCCGCGACGATCAGGCAGGGCAGCGCCCGCGAGGAGTCCCGCACCTCCACCCGCAGCCAGCCGGGCCGACGCTGCACCTGGAGACCGATGGTCCGCCCGCAGGCGTGCTTGACGGCGTTGGCGATCAGCTCGCCGGTCAGCAACTCTCCTGCCTCCAGCAGCTGGTGGAGCTCCCAGGACTGCAGCACCGAGAGGACCAGCCGACGGGCCAGCGACGCGGACTGCGGCCGGGAGGGGAGCCGGACCTCGTCCGACTCCGCCGGGTCGCACAGCCTGCCGAAGTACACCTGCTCCAACTCCTCGGAGCTGAGCCGTTCCAGGGCCGCGAGTGCCAGCGGCCCGCTCTCCGACGGAACGTCACCGGCCAGACCGGCCCCAGGATGTGCTGACTGATCTGCTTCGCCCCATCCCGCCATGGGCCCATCATTGCGGAACGCATGCGGCCGCGTACGGACAATGAGCAAACGATCACCGCCCGACCGGCATATGCCCGGAGCAACCCGGCGTCATGCCGGGCCGCCCCGTCGGGACCTCCCTGCTACCAGGCGCTCCAGTCCAGGTTCCAGCCACTCAGGCCGTTGTCCGGCTCGACCTGGCCGCGCGTGGAGTTGACCACCTTGACCACGTCACCGACCATCGAGTCCTCGTAGAACTTGCCGGCCACCGAGCTGTCGCTGCCGCCCTTGACGTCCTTGAGGCCGACGCAGCCGTGGCTGGCGTTCTCCTCGCCGAAGACGTTGCTCCAGTAGTTGCCGTGGACATACGTGCCCGTGTCGGTCAGCCGCATCGAGTGCGGCACCATCAGGTCGTACGGTGCTCCGGTCATCCCCGGCAGGGTGCTGGACTGCATCCGCACGATGCCCTCCTTGGCCGAGATCACCATCGTCCCGTTCCAGGTCGGGTGCTCGTCGGAGCCGGAGGTGATCGCGATGGTGGAGTTCTGGCCGCCGCGGTCCACCGTCATCTGGTGGGTCTTCGCGTCGACGGTGGAGACCTGGGAGCGGCCGATGGTGAACGGCTCGTCGCGGTCCACCCCGCCGTACACGCCGGGCGCGACCTCGACGCTCTTGAGGCGGTAGTGGACGGTCACCTTGGTACCGGGCTTCCAGTACCCCTCGGGGCGCAGGTCCAGCCGGCGGTCGCCGAACCAGTGGCCCTTCACCTGGGTGCCGTTGTCGGTGTCGAAGGTGATGTTCTTCGCGACCTCGGCCTTGTTCTCGATGTCCTTGTCGAACGTCACCGAGACGATCATCCCGACGCCGTAGGTGGCGTTGTCGGCGATGTTGTCGCTGGGGCTCGCCTCGTGCTGCGGGGTCAGCGTGGTGAAGCTGCTGTCCGCCGTGGTCGCCGTGCCGGCGTCGTCCGCCGCCTGCGCGCTCACCTTGTACGTCGTGCCGACCGCGAGCGCGGCGGCCGGTTGCCAGCTGCCGCCGTCGGCCGAGACGGCGCCGGCTATCTCCCGGCCGTCCTTGTCGGTGACCTTGACCTGGGTCAGCTTCCCCTTGGCCACCGAGACCTTCAGCGCGCCGCCGGGCGCCACGTCGGTGGCCCCGTTCCTGGGGGATATCTCCAGCACCGCCGCCGACACCTTCGGCTGCGCCGTGGCCGGTGCGGAGGCCGCCGGCGCGCCCGCCGCGTCCGCTCCCAGTGCCGCCTGGGCCCCCGTGGTGCTGCCACCCCCGCTGCACGCCGTGGTCAGTACCAGCACCCCGCCGAGCAGCCCCGCAGCCACACCCGCGCGTATCGACTTCACGTTCGTTCCCTCCCTCGTCCCCTGCTGGATACACGCCTCGGCGCGCGAAAAGGTTGCCCCGGTCGGGCCTCGGATCCGGCTCCGCCGCCGACTCCCGGGTCGGCGGGCCCCGGTGGTGACCCGGCACCCGTCCGGCAGCGGCCTGCCCCGGCCGGCCTGGCCCCATAGTGCACGGATGGACGAACGGCCCGGCCCCGCCGAAGCGGGACCGGGCCGTTCGTTATGGAACCGGGACTACCACTGGCTCCAGGGGAGCGTCCAGCCGCTGAGGCCGTTGTCCGGCTTCACGGTGGCGCTCTTGGAGTTCTCGATCTTCACGACGTCGCCGATCATCGAGTCGTTGAAGAACTTGCCCGCCACCGAGGTGTCGCTGCCCTCCTCGGTGTCCTGCATCGAGACGCAGCCGTGGCTGGCGTTGGTCTTGCCGAACGGGTTCGCCCAGAAGTTGCCGTGCACGAAGGTGCCCGAGTCGGTCAGGCGCATCGCGTGCGGGACGTTCGGGATGTCGTACTCCGCGCCCAGGCCGACGGTCGCCGAGTTCATCCGGGTGACCTTCTCCTTGCTGGAGATCACCATGGTGCCGTTCCACGACGGGTTCTTGTCGTCGCCGAGCGTGACCGGGATGGTCGTGCTCTTGCCGTCCCGGACCACCGTCATCTGGTGGCTGGCGGAGTCGGCGGTGGAGACCTGCGAGCGGCCGATGGTGAACGGCTCGTCCTTGTCCACGTCACCGTAGACGCCGGGCGAGACCTCGACGTTCTTCAGCTTGTAGTGGATGGTCACCTTGGTGCCGGGCTTCCAGTACTTCTCCGGGCGGAAGTCCACCCGCCGGGGGCCGAACCAGTGGCCCTTGACCGTGGTGCCGTCGCTGGCCTCGAAGGTGATCCCCTTGAGGACCTCCTCCTTGTTCTTGATCTCCTTGTTGAAGACCACCGAGACGATCATGCCCACGCCGTAGGTGGCGTTGTCGGCGATGTTGTCGTTGGTGGAGACCTTCTTCGCCGGGGTGAGCGTGGTGAAGGTGGTCGTGGACGCCGTCACCAGCCCGGCCGGGTCGGTGGCCTGCGCGTTCACCTTGTAGGCCATGCCGACGGTCAGCGCGGCGCTCGGCTTCCAGCCCGAACCGTCGGGCGCGATCGCCCCGGCCACGGCCTTGCCGTCCTTGTCGGTGACCTCGACGGTGGTCAGCTTCCCCCCGGCCACCGAGACCTTCACACCGTCGGTCGGGTTGACGTCGAGCGTGCCGTCCTTCGGCTCGACGTTCAGCACCGCCGCCGAGACCTTGGGGGTCTCCGGGGCCGCGGCCGACGCGCCGGCGGACGCCGCGCTGGCGGCACCGGCGTCGGTGCTACCGCCGGTGCCTCCCCCGTCGTCCTTGGACGTACAGGCCGAGCCGAACAGCAGCACCCCGCCCATCACCAGTGCCACGGCGGCGTTGCGACGCGCCCGTCGGGTGTTCGTACATATCGCGGCGTCGGCCGCCTGAACCGGCTTCACTCGGTCTCCCCTCCCGGTATTCACCCTGAATACGCGCTGGTGCCCGGGTTCGGTTGCACCGGACGGAGATCTTTCGCACCGCACATCGGCGCGCCCAGGCAGGATAACCGGGCTCGGTGAGTGAATCTTCGGCGGGAGGCCGGTGTCCTCTCAGTGAATCCCCAGCGTGCTGCCGCTCAACCACTGTGACCAGGGCAGGTTCCAGCCGTTCAGGCCGTTGTGAGGCGGGACACGCTCCCCCTGCGAGCCGCGCACCTCGATCACGTCGCCGGGGATGGTGTGCTCGTACAGCCAGCCGGCCGGGGTGTCCTTGCCGCCGCCCTTGGTGTCGGCGAGGCCGATGCAGCCGTGGCTGGTGTTGGCGGTGCCGAAGATCTGCGGGTCCGCCCAGTAGTTGCCGTGGATGAAGGTGCCCGAGGTGGTCAGCCGCATCGCGTGCGGGACATCCTTGATGTCGTACTCGTCACCCATGCCGACCGTCTGCGAGTTCATCCTGGTCACCCGGAACTTCTCCGAGACCACCAGCGAGCCCAGGTACGTGGTGTGCTCGGGGCTGCCGCCGGAGATCTTCAGGGTCTTCACCACCTTGCCGCCCTGGCGGACGGTGAGTGTGCGCGCGTCCAGGTCGGCCACGCTGACCTGGGAACGCCCCACCGTGAAGCGCACGTCCCTGGTCTGGGTGCCGAACTCGCCCGGCGACCCCTCGACGTCCTTGAACCGCATCGAGATGCTGACCTTCGTCCCCGGCACCCAGTACTTCTGCGGGCGGAAGTCCAGCCGCTGGTTGCCGAACCAGTGCGCGGCCACCGGCACGGCGGGCTCGGCGCTCACCCGGACCGCCCGCTCCACCGTCTCCCGGTCGGCGATCGGCCGGGAGAAGCGCAGCGAGACGGGCATCCCCACGCCCACCGTGCTGCCGTTCTCCGGGGTGAAGAAGGCCACGAAGGTGCGGGCGACCGCCACGCTGCCGAACGCCACGTGCCGCGAGGCCCGGACCCCGTGATCGTCCTCGGCGACGGCGTCCAGGCTGAACCGCCCCGCCAGCGGCAGCAGGCCGTCCACCGCCCAGGAGCCGCCGTCCTCCGCCACGGTGCCGGCCAGCTCCGCGCCCTTGGCGTCGGTCAGCCGCACCGACACCAGCCGCCCCTGCGCCACCGTGACCTTCACCGGGCCCTCCGGGGGCACCTCCTGGGTGCCGTCACCCGGCGTCGCCGTGATCACCGCCCGGGAGGCCGGCGGCGGAGGCACGGCGGGCGTGCCTGCTCCGGCGCCCGCGCCGGAGCAGCCGGTGAGCACGCAGAACGCGACCGCGGCCGCCCGCCGTGCCCAAACCCGCAGTCCGGGGCGCATCCCGGGCCTCCCGCTGTCCGTAAGACGCTCGTCCGACATCGGGGATAACGATGCTCCTCCCGGCTGGACACGACACGAGGGACACGCGCGGGCGCGCGGCCGGTCCCCCGACGGGACAGAATCGTCACCGTCCGTCACGAGATGATCCGCCACGTGACAGCGGCATCCGATCAGGGAACAAGTGTGGAACGGGGTACGGGACACCCCGTGCTGGGAGGGTGCGGCCATGACTGCATGGCAGGAGCTGGGACCGGGTGCACGACGGGGCGAGGCCGCCGACCGCGGCAGACCCGAACCGCGCCCCGCCGCGGCACGGCACGCCCCGGCACCGGCGGAGGCAGCCGGCCCGACGGCGGTCGGCCGGGCGACGGCCGGCCCCGAGCCCGCCACCCCCTGGCCGGGCAGCTGGCAGCCGCTCGGCGCGCGCTTTCGCACCGACCCGGCGGGCAACCGGGGCACCAACTTCGCACTCTGGGCGGCCGGCGCCGAGGCGGTGGACCTCTGCCTGTTCGACGAGGACGGCCGCGAGAGCAGGCACCGCCTCACCGAACAGAACTTCCAGATCTGGCACGGCTACCTCCCCGGTGTCCTGCCAGGCACCCGCTACGGCTTTCGGGTGCACGGCCGCTGGGACCCGTGGACGGGCGCCCGCTGGAACCCCGCCAAGCTGCTGCTCGACCCCTACGCCCGGGCCGTCGACGGCCGCTACCTCGCCCACGACGCCGTCTGCGGCTCGGTGCGCAACTGGCCGGAGCGGGAGGTCGCCGACACCGTCCGCGACAACCGGGACTCCGCCCCCTACGTCCCCAAGGGCGTGGTCGTCCACGACGACGACGACTGGTACGACGACCACCGCCCCAAGACCCCCTGGGCCGAGACCGTGCTGTACGAGCTGCACGTACGGGGCTTCACCATGCGCCACCCCGGCGTCCCGCCCGAGCTGCGCGGCACCTACGCCGGGCTCGGCCACCCCGCCGCGATCGAGCACCTGACCGGGCTCGGGATCACCGCCGTCGAGCTCCTGCCCGTCCACCAGTACGCGGACGAAGACCACCTGCAGACCCGCCGCCTCACCAACTACTGGGGCTACAACACCATCGGCTACTTCGCCCCGCACGCCGGCTACTCCTCCTCCGGCAGCCGCGGCCAGCAGGTGGGCGAGTTCAAGCGGATGGTGCGGGCCCTGCACGCGGCCGGCATCGAGGTCATCCTCGACGTCGTCTACAACCACACCGCCGAGGGCGGCGAACTCGGCCCCACCCTGTCGATGCGCGGCATCGACAACGCCGGGTACTACCGGCTGCCGCTCAACCGCCGGCGCGGCTACGCCGACTACACCGGCTGCGGCAACACCCTGGACACCCGCCAGCCCCAGGTGGTCCGGCTGATCACCGACTCGCTGCGGTACTGGGTCACCGAGATGGGCGTCGACGGGTTCCGCTTCGACCTCGCCGCGGCGCTGGCCCGCGGCAGCGACGGCGTCGAGATGCACCACCCCTTCCTCGCCGCCGTCTCCCAGGACCCGGTGCTCAGCCGGGTCAAGCTGATCGCCGAGCCCTGGGACGTCGGGGCCGGCGGCTACCAGGTCGGCGGATTCCCCCCGCTGTGGGCGGAGTGGAACGACAAGTACCGCGACACCGTCCGGGACTTCTGGCGCGGCGCCCGCCCCGATGTGCGCGAGCTCGGCTACCGGCTCTCCGGCTCCTCCGACCTCTACCAGCGCGGCGGCCGCCGCCCGTACGCCTCCGTCAACTTCATCACCGCCCACGACGGCTTCACCCTGCGTGACCTGGTCTCCTACCAGCACAAGCACAACGAGGCCAACGGCGAGGACAACCGGGACGGCACCAACGACAACCGCTCCGCCAACCACGGCGCCGAGGGCGAGAGCACCGACCCCGCCGTACGGGCGCTGCGCCGGCAGCAGCTGCGCAACCTGCTGGCCACCCTGCTGCTCTCCACCGGCGTACCGATGCTCACCGCCGGGGACGAGCTCGGCCGCACCCAGGGCGGCAACAACAACGCGTACTGCCAGGACAACGAGGTCAGCTGGCTCGACTGGTCGCTGCTGGAGGACCCGGGCTGGCGCTCGCTGCGGGACCTCACCGCGCGGGCCATCCGGCTGCGCCGGGAGCACCCGGTGCTGCGCCAGCGGGCCTTCTTCTCCGGACGGGCCACGACCCCGGGCGGCCGGCCCGACCTCGCCTGGTTCACCGCGCAGGGGCGGGAGATGACGGAGGCCGACTGGTTCGCGCCCACCGCCAGCCTCGGCATGCTGCTCTCCGGCACCGCGATGTCCGAGCGCGACCAGCACGGCGGCCCGCTGCGGGACGACAGCTTCCTGCTGCTGCTCAACGCCGCCGCGCGGCCCGTCCTGTTCACCCTGCCGGGCCGGCCGCACGGCGAGCTGTACGAGACGGTGCTCGACACCGCGCGTACCGACCGGCCAGATCCGGCCACCGGCCGGGGGGCCGCTCAGGTCACCGCACCGCCCACCCCACCGCCCACCGCACCGAGCGCCGATCCATATGCCGGGCAGCCCGCCGGGCCCTACGCCGCGCAGACCCAGCTGCCGCTGCCCGGCCCCTCGCTGCACCTGCTGCGGCTGCTCCCCGCGCCCACCAACGGCCTGCACCACCCCTGACCGCTTGCCGGCCGCCGACGGCCCACGGTGGCGGGCGGTGGCCGGTTCTCGCCGGTAGGTGCGGAAAACCGGGTGAGAAATGTCAGTGCACCGTCCTACCCTCTCCGCGATGGCCGAGAACCAGGAGTCCACGCCGCCGAAGTCGTCACCCCGACCAAGGCAGGAGGACCGGGACCAACCGGACCCGGACCCCGTCCGCCCCCGCGCAGGCACAGCCGCGCCCGCCGGGCAGCCCGGCGTGCCACGATCGACGGTGCGCTCGCTGCTGCGCCTGTGGCCCTACGCCAGGCCGATCCGCGGGCGGATCGCCGCCTCGGTGAGCGCCGCCATGATCGCCGCCCTCAGCGTGCTGCTCGTCCCGCTCGTCCTCGGCCGGATCGTCGACGGCCCGATCGCCCACCACGACATGGCCGCGCTCTGGCCGCCGGCCGGTGTACTGCTCCTGCTCGGTGTGATCGAGGCCGCGCTGTTCTACACCCGCCGGGTGATCCTGGCCCGGCCGCTGGCCGGCCTGGAGACGGCGATGCGCGGGGACCTCTACGCCAAACTCCAGCGGCTGCCGGTCTCCTTCCACGACCGCTGGGGCTCCGGCCAGCTGCTCTCCCGGGCCACCTCGGACATGTTCACCATGCGGATGTTCCTGACGTTCCCGCTGGTGTTCCTGATCGTCAACTCGGTGACGTTCCTGGCCGGCACCATCCTGATGTTCACCCTGGACTGGCGGCTCGCGCTGATCGCCCTGCTGCCCGCCGTGCCGCTGATCGTGCTGACCCGGCACTTCGAGGCGGGCTACTCCGAGGCCGCCCGCCGCGCCCAGGACCAGAACGGCGACCTCACCACCGTGATCGAGGAGTCCGTCCTCGGCATCCGCATCCTCAAGGCCTTCGGGCGCCACCGCACGATGGCCGAGCGCTTCCGCGCCCAGACCCACGAGTTGCGCGGCACCGAACTGCACAAGGCGGGCCTGCTGGCCAACCTCTGGTCGGTCATCGTCGGCCTGCCCGAGCTCGCCCTCGGCTGCGCGCTGGCCGTCGGCGCGTACCTGGTCGCCCACGACGAGCTCTCGGCCGGCACCTTGGTCGCCTTCCTCTCCACCGCGCTGGCGCTGCGCTGGCCGGTCGAGTCGCTCGGCTGGCTGCTCGCCTACTCCAACGAGGCGGCCACCGCGACGGACCGCTACTTCGAGGTCATGGACGAGCCGGAGGCCGAGCAGGCCCCGGCCCGCCCCGGCCCGCAGCTGCCGGGGGACGGCATCCGCCTGCGCGGGGTGCGCTTCCGCTACCCCGACGCCCCGGCCGGCACCCCGGACCTGCTCCAGGGGATCGACCTGCACATCCGCAGCGGCGAGACGATGGCCCTGGTCGGCGCGACCGGCAGCGGGAAGACCACCCTGACGGCGCTGCTCCCCCGCCTCTACGAGGCGACGGCCGGCGTGATCACCCTCGACGGACGGGACATCAGGGACATCCCCCGGGCCCGGCTGCGCGAGCTGGTCTCGGTGGCCTTCGAGGAGCCCACGCTGTTCTCCGCCTCGGTGCGCGAGAACATCCTGATGGGCGCCCCCGACGCCTCGCCCGAGCAGCTGCGGCAGGCGCTGGCGACGGCGCAGGCCGGCTTCGTCGAGCGGCTGCCCGCCGGCGCCGGGACCCAGGTCGGCGAGCAGGGCCTGAGCCTGTCCGGCGGCCAGCGCCAGCGCCTGGCCCTGGCCCGCGCCGTGGTCGGCGACCCGGCCTTCCTGGTGCTCGACGACCCGCTGTCCGCGCTGGACGTGCACACCGAGGCACTGGTCGAGCGGGCCCTGCGGCAGGTGCTCGGCTCCACCACCGCCCTGGTGGTCGCCCACCGGCCGAGCACCGTGCTGCTCGCCGACCGGGTGGCCGTACTCGCCGACGGCGTGATCGCCGCCGTGGGCACCCACCAGGACCTGTTGAAGACCTCCGCGATCTACCGAGAACTCATGTCGGGCGAGGCCGCCCCCGCGCTCGAAGGGAGCCCCGCCCGATGAGCACCAGCACCGTCAGCAGTACGAGCATCGCCACCGAGCCCACCGAGGAGGCCGAGGAGCTCGCGCCACCGCCGGCGGACGAGGAGGACATCCCCGTCCCGCCCGGCGCGGCCCGGACCCTGCTGGGCTCGCTGCTCGGCCCGCACCGCGGCAAGATCGTCCTGGCGATGCTGGTGATCCTGGTCCAGCAGGCCGCCCTCCAGGCCGGCCCGCTGCTGGTCGCCCTCGCGATGGACCGGGGCATCCCGGCCCTGCGCGAGAGCGACTCCGGCCCGCTGATCGCGGTGATCGCCGCCTATCTCGGCTGCGCGGCGCTGAGCACCGTGCTCCAGTGGGTGTTCATCCGGCTCAGCGCGCGGATCAACCAGGACATCCTGCTGGAGCTGCGCGGGCGGATCTTCCGGCACGCCCAGCGGCTCAGCCTGGACTTCCACGAGCGCTACACCTCCGGGCGGATCACCTCCCGGGCGACCAGCGACGTGGACGCGCTGCGTGAGCTGCTCTCCGAGGGCCTCCAGGAACTGCTGACGGTCTTCCTCTCGGTCTTCTACATCTCGGTGCTGCTGCTGGTGATGGACTGGCGGCTGGGCCTGGTCGCGCTGCTCTCCTTCCTGCCGCTCGCCCTGATCGCGCGCTCCTTCCGCCGGCGATCCCGCCGGGTCTACCGGCGCTCGCGGACGGCCGTGGCCACGCTGATCGTGAAGTTCACCGAGACCATGAACGGCATCCGGCCGGTGCAGGCGTTCCGCCGGGAGTCCGCCAACAACGCGGCCTTCGACGTGGTCAACCGGCAGTCGGCCTCCGCCACGGCGGACGGCCTGCTGGAGATCGCGCGCTTCGTCGGTCTCTCCCGCACCACGGCCAACGTGTGGATCACCGGCGTGGTGGTGCTGGGCGCGTTCATGGTCACCGACGGCAGCCTGGAGCTCGGCGCGCTCACCGGCTTCGTGCTCTACCTGCGCCGGCTGTACGACCCGATCGACCAGCTGGCGATGTTCCTGAACAGCTACCAGTCGGCGGCCGCCGCGCTGGAGAAGATCGCCGGTCTGCTCGCGCACGAGCCGACCGTGGCCGAGCCCACCTCGCCCGTCCCGCTGCCGCAGCGCGCGCCCCGGGCCGAAGGGCGCGCCGGTGAGGGGTCCGAGCTCCCGGGGTCGGGCGGGCAGGTGGCGGTGAAGGGCCGTGAGGTGGCCTTCCGGGGTACCCGCTTCGCGTACCGGACGGGCAAGGAGGTGCTGCCGCCGTTCGACCTCGTCCTGCCGGCCGGGCAGACCACCGCCGTGGTGGGTGCCACCGGCGCCGGCAAGTCGACCGTCGCCAAGCTGCTCGCCCGCTTCTACGACCCGACGGACGGCCGGATCACCCTCGACGGCGTCGACCTGCGCGATCTGACCACCGGTGACCTGCGGCGCGGGGTGGTGATGGTGACGCAGGAGTCCTTCCTGTTCTCCGGCACCGTCGCCGAGAACATCGCCATCGGCAAGCCTGGTGCCACCCGCGAGGAGGTCGAGCAGGCGGCTCGGGACATCGGCGCGTACGAGTTCATCGCGGCACTGCCGGACGGCTTCGACACCGACGTCCGCAAGCGCGGCGGCCGGATCTCGGCGGGCCAGCGCCAGCTGGTCGCCTTCGCCCGGGCGCTGCTGGCCGACCCGGCCGTGCTGATCCTGGACGAGGCCACCTCCTCACTGGACGTCCCCGGCGAGCAGGCCGTGCAGCGCGCCATGCGGACGGTGCTGGCCGGCCGGACAGCCGTGATCATCGCGCACCGGCTCTCCACGGTGGAGATCGCCGACCGGGTGCTGGTGATGGACCAGGGCCGCATCGTCGAGGACGGCACCCCCGCCGACCTCGTCGCCGGCGAGGGCCGCTTCGCCGACCTCCACCAGGCCTGGCGCGCCAGCCTGGTCTGACCACCCCGGCCCGGCCCGGACAGGCCGGCGGGCCGGGCGCGGCGGGGCCACACGACAACGCGGTGGAGAGCCGGCCGAACCAGGCTCTCCACCGCGTCACCACCGCTGCGGCCACCTCAGCGCAGCAGGCCCGCGTCCATTCCTGCCGACTCCGGTGGCAGGGCCACCAGGCCCAGCTCCGCCGGGAAGGCCAGCAGCGGATGAGCGGGGAGCACCCGGACGGTGTAGCCGAACGGGCCCGTCCGGCACAGCTCCAGCGAACCCTCGTACCTGGTCCGGCCGTCGATGTCGGGACCGCCGGAGGGCTTGAGGGCGAGGACGGCGGCATCGGAGATGCCGTCCGCGGCGTCGACCTGGCCGGAGACCACCTGGACCTCGACGTCGGTCGGCTCCAGCGGGCCGAGCGAGACCAGCACCCGCAGGGCCAGCGTGCTGCCCAGCTCCTGGGCCTCGTCCGGGCTCTCCGCCTCGACGTGCTCGACCCGCACGGCTGGCCAGGACTCCCGTACCCGGGCCTTCCACTGCGCCAGCTCGCGCGCCCCCTGGTAGGGCGGGCCCCCCTCCGCCGGGGCGGCCAGCTCGCGCTGGGCCAGCGCGGCGGGCGCGTACAGCCGCTCGACGTACTCCCGGACCATCCGCCCCGCCAGCACCTTGGGCCCCAGGGTGACCAGGGTGTGCCGGACCATCGAGATCCAGCGGTGCGGCAGCCCGTCCGAGCCTTGGTCGTAGAAGCGCGCGGCGACCTGGTGCTCGATCAGGTCGTAGAGCGCGGCCGACTCGATGTCGTCCCGCCGGTCGGCCTCCGCGCTGTCCGGGTCCAGCACCCCACCGACGCCGTCCGCGGTGGGGATCGCCCAGCCGTTCTGGCCGTCGTACCACTCGTCCCACCAGCCGTCGAGCACGGACAGGTTCAGGCAGCCGTTGAGCGCGGCCTTCATCCCGGACGTGCCACAGGCCTCCAGCGGGCGCAGCGGGTTGTTCAGCCATACGTCGCAGCCCGGGTAGAGGTGCTGGGCCATCGCCATGTCGTAGTCGGGCAGGAAGACGATCCGGTGCCGGACGGCCGGGTCATCGGCGAAGGCGACCATCTGCTGGATCAGCCGCTTGCCGCCGTCGTCCGCCGGGTGCGCCTTGCCGGCGACCACGATCTGCACCGGCCGGGTCGGGTGCAGCAGCAGCGAGCGCAGCCGCTGCTGGTCCCGGAGCATCAGGGTGAGCCGCTTGTACGAGGGCACCCGGCGGGCGAACCCGATGGTGAGCACCTCCGGGTCGAGCACCGAGCCCACCCAGCCGAGCTCGGCGTCGCCCGCGCCGCGCTGGCGCCACGAGGTGCGCACCCGGCGCCGGGCCTCGTCCACCAGCTGGGCCCGCAGGTTGCGGCGCAGCTCCCAGATCTCGCTGTTGCCGATCCGCTCCAGGCCCGTCCAGCGCTTGGCGTCGCCGGTGGTCATGGCGTCCTCGGCGCGCTCGGTGCCGATCTCGGCGGCGCCGAGCCGGACCACCGCCGGGTCGATCCAGGTCGGTGCGTGGACGCCGTTGGTGACGGAGTCGATCGGGACCTCGGCGGCGTCGAACCCGGGCCAGAGCCCGTTGAACATCGACCGGCTGACCGCGCCGTGCAGGGTGGAGACGCCGTTGGCGCGCTGGGCGAGCCGCAGGCCCATCGCCGCCATGTTGAACAGCTTGGGGTCACCGCCACGCCAGGACTCGGCGCCGAGCGCGAGCACCTGCTCGACCGGGACGCCGGGCAGCGCGGCGTCCCCGCTGAAGTGCCGGGCGACCAGGTCGCGGTCGAAGCGGTCGATGCCGGCGGGGACGGGCGTGTGGGTGGTGAAGAGGGTGCCGGCCCGTACGGACTCCAGCGCGGCCGCGAAGTCCAGGCCGCCGTCGGCCTTCTCCCGCTCGGTGACGGCGGTGCCGGCCGCGCCCTCGGCGGGGCCCGTGCTCCCCGCGCTCCCGCTGCCCTCGGCGATGAGCTCCCTGATCCGCTCCACGCCGAGGAAGCCGGCGTGGCCCTCGTTGGTGTGGAAGACCTCCGGCACCGGGTGCCCGGTGAGCCGGCAGTAGGTGCGCACCGCGCGTACGCCACCGATGCCCAGCAGCATCTCCTGGAGCAGCCGGTGCTCACTGCCGCCGCCGTAGAGGCGGTCCGTGACGTCCCGTTCCGCGGCGGAGTTCGCCTCCACGTCGGAGTCGAGCATCAGCAGCGGCACCCGTCCGACCTGGGCCTTCCAGACCTGGGCGGCGAGGGTGCGGCCGGCCGGCAGGGCGAGGTCGATCCGGCACGGGGCGCCGTCCGCCTCGCGCAGCAGGCTGACGGCGAGTTCGTCCGGGTCGAGCAGCGGGTAGCGCTCCTGCTGCCAGCCGTCCCGGCTGAGCGACTGCCGGAAGTACCCGTGCCGGTAGAAGAGCCCGACGCCGATCACCGGCACGCCCAGGTCACTGGCGGCCTTCAGGTGGTCGCCGGCCAGGATGCCCAGGCCCCCGGAGTACTGGGGCAGCGCGGCGGCGATCCCGTACTCCGGTGAGAAGTAGGCGATCGCGGCGGGCAGCGGCTCCTCCCCGGTGGGGGTGGCGGACTGGTACCAGCGCGGGCCCGCCAGGTACTCCCGCAGGTCGTCGGCGAGATCGCCGAGCCGGCGCAGGAAGCGGCGGTCGCCGGCGAGCGCGGCGAGCCTGGCCGCCGGGACCTCCCCGAGCAGGCGTACCGGGTCCTCGCCGGTGGCGGCCCAGACCTCGGGATCGACCGACTGGAAGAGCTCTCTGGTCTCCGAATGCCACGACCAGCGCAGATTGAGCGCTAGCTCGTGCAGTGGCTGGAGTTGTTCGGGCAGGACGGTGCGGACGGTGAATCTGCGGATTGCCTTCACGGCGTGAAGCGTAGACCCGGCCGTGGGGCCGATGGTGCGTCAAGTGGCCTATTGGGCCTCCGTTCGGCCTATTGATGAGATCGCATTCGGCGCATTGGACTGCGCGGGGGGCGCACGCAGGCGCACTTGAAGGGGCGCCGCGCTACCAGTGCGTGAACGCTGTGGAACAGCACGATTTCCGCTGGCGGATATACCTCCGGAGGGACCCGAAACTACTGTCGTACCGCTGCGTAGGTCTTGTCGGCGGTGCCACTATGAACAAAGGTCGTGGATGCCGTGGGGAGTGCGGCGACGGGTGGCGCCCCCCTAGATGCAGCACGTCCGGAACCATTTCCGCGTTGACCGACCCTCATCCTTCTTAGCCCATTCGGCGCTCGCCGCCAATCGAAGCGTGTCCTCGTGCGCAGCCCAGTCGTTCTCGGGTGGGTTGGGTCACTCTGGGGCGTGCCCCGAGAGGCGTGCGCCGGGACGCGCGCGGGCTCTCGGACTCTTGGCCACAGGCATGACCGGAGTCGGGCAGGTTGCCGGGCGCGGCGGCGTGGGCAGGCTCCGGGCGCACGTCCTCCACCCACCCAGCAGTTCCTCCCGGTACTCCCCTGGCCCCGGACCGGCCCGCGGGAGCTGCCGCCGATCTCGGGCAGGAGTTTGGCATGCACGGCGACACGCGGGACCAGTCCACACCGGTGGCCGAAACCCCAGGCGCAGCGGTCGCAGAATCCGCCGGACGGATGGATTCTGACAGTCAGGCAGACGCGACGATGCCGGGGCCCCGGGGCGCCGGAGCGCCCCGGACCGAGCAGCCCGCGACCGCCCGAGAACAGGCGACACCCCGCAAACGCACGACGCGTACGGCGACGGCGGGCGCCGCGGCCGGCAGCGTGGCCGGCACCGCGGCCGCGAAGAAGACCGCCGCGCCCCGCAAGTCGGCCGCGCCGCGCAAGACCGCCGACCGCAAGCCAGCCGCCCGCAAGACGACAGAGAGCGACACCGTGATCGGCCGCATCCCCGTCCTGGACGTCAGCCCCGTGATCGACGCAGGCCGCCGCCCGGCCAAGGCGGTGGTCGGCGAGACCTTCGAGGTCACCGCCACCGTCTTCCGCGAGGGCCACGACATGGTGAACGCCAACCTGGTGCTGCGCGACCCACGCGGGCGCAGCGGCCCCTGGACGCCGATGCGCGAGCTCGAACCGGGCACCGACCGCTGGGGCGCGAGCATCACCCCGACCGCCGCCGGGCGCTGGTCGTACCTGGTCGAGGCGTGGAGCGACCCGGTGGCCAGCTGGCGCCGGGTCGCCGCCGTCAAGCTGCCGGCCGGTATCGACACGGCGCTCGTCCTGGACGAGGGCGCGCAGTTGCTGGAGCGCGCCGCGGCGGGCGTACCGAAGAAGGAGGGCCGGGCGCACGTCCTGGCGGCCGTGGACGCGGTGCGCGACACCGGCCTGCCGCCGCTGTCCCGGCTGGCCGCCGCGCTCGCCCCCGAGGTGCTGGACCTGCTGGCCCGCTACCCGCTGCGCGAGCTGGTGAGCGCCTCCCGTCCGCTGCCGCTCCAGGTGGACCGTCGGCGGGCGCTGTACGGCTCCTGGTACGAGTTCTTCCCCCGCTCCGAGGGCGCGGTGGTCGACCCGTCCGGCGTGGAACCGCCGCGCTCGGGCACCCTGCGCACCGCCGCCGAGCGGCTGCCGGCCGTCGCCGCGATGGGCTTCGACGTGGTCTACCTGCCGCCGGTGCACCCGATCGGGCGGGCCTACCGCAAGGGCCCGGACAACACCCTGACGGCCTCCCAGCACGACGTCGGCTCGCCCTGGGCGATCGGCTCGCCCGAGGGCGGCCACGACGCGATCCACCCCGACCTCGGCACCATCGAGGACTTCGACCACTTCGTGGCCGAGGCCGAGGCCCTGCACCTGGAGGTGGCGCTGGACTTCGCCCTCCAGTGCTCCCCCGACCACCCGTGGGTGAACAAGCACCCCGAGTGGTTCACCCACCGCGCGGACGGCACCATCGCCTACGCGGAGAACCCGCCCAAGAAGTACCAGGACATCTACCCCGTCAACTTCGACCAGGACTTCGACGGCATCGTCAAGGAGACGCTGCGGATCCTGCGGTTCTGGATGGCGCACGGGGTGCGGATCTTCCGGGTCGACAACCCGCACACCAAGCCGGTGGTCTTCTGGGAGAAGGTCCTCGGGGACATCGCCCGCACCGACCCGGACGTCATCTTCCTGGCCGAGGCGTTCACCCGCCCCGCGATGATGCACACCCTGGGGAAGATCGGTTTCCACCAGTCGTACACCTACTTCACCTGGCGCACCACCAAGCAGGAACTCACCGAGTACCTCACCGAGCTCTCCGGCGACGCGGCCGCGTACATGCGCCCCAACTTCTTCGCCAACACCCCGGACATCCTGCACGAGTACCTGCAGAACGGCGGCCGGGCCGCGTTCGCGATCCGTGCCGCGCTGGCCGCCACGCTCTCGCCCAGCTACGGCGTCTACGCCGGCTACGAGCTGTACGAGAACGAGCCCGCCGAGGAGGGCTCCGAGGAGTACCTGCACTCGGAGAAGTACGAGCTGCGCCCGCGTGACTGGAGCCGCAGCGACTCCCTCGCCCCGCTGCTGACCGTGCTGAACCGCCTGCGCCGGCGCCACCCCTGCCTCCAGCAGCTGCGCGGCCTGCGCTTCCACCCGACCGACAACGAGCACGTACTCGCCTACTCCAAGACCGCCACCACCGAGGACGGCCTCACCGACCACGTGATCACGGTGGTCAACCTGGACCCGCACCACGTCCACGAGGCCACCGTCACCCTCGACGGGGACGGCCCGTTCACCGTGCACGACGAGCTGACCGGCGCCGCGTACACCTGGGGCCGGCACAACTACGTCCGACTCGACCCCTCGGCCGAGCCGGCCCACCTCCTCACGGTTCGGAGGAACCCAGCGTGACAGTCAACGAGCCCGTCCACGACACCTTCGCCGAGACCTCCAAGAAGCACCTGGACCCGGAGTGGTTCAAACGCGCGGTGTTCTACGAGGTGCTGGTGCGGTCCTTCCAGGACAGCAACGGCGACGGTGTCGGGGACCTGAAGGGGCTCACGTCAAGGCTCGACTACCTGCAGTGGCTCGGGGTCGACTGCCTCTGGCTGCCGCCGTTCTTCGCCTCCCCGCTGCGCGACGGCGGGTACGACGTGGCGGACTACAAGTCGGTGCTGCCCGAGTTCGGGGACCTCGCCGACTTCATGGAGTTCGTGGACGCGGCGCACGCCCGCGGCATGCGGGTGGTCATCGACTTCGTGATGAACCACACCAGCGACCAGCACCCGTGGTTCCAGGCCTCCCGGGAGGACCCGGACGGCCCGTACGGCGACTTCTACATGTGGGCCGACGACGACAAGCAGTACCCGGATGCCCGGATCATCTTCGTCGACACCGAGACCTCCAACTGGACGTACGACCCGGTCCGCAAGCAGTACTTCTGGCATCGGTTCTTCTCCCACCAGCCGGACCTCAACTACGACAACCCGCGGGTGCAGGAGGAGATGATCGCGGGTCTGCGGTTCTGGCTGGACCTCGGGATCGACGGGTTCCGGCTGGACGCGGTGCCGTACCTGTTCGCGCGCGAGGGCACCAACTGCGAGAACCTGCCGGAGACGCACGAGTTCCTCCAGCGGGTGCGCAAGGAGATCGACGCGGACTACCCGGACACCGTGCTGCTCGCCGAGGCCAACCAGTGGCCCGAGGACGTGGTCGACTACTTCGGCGACTTCGCCTCGGGCGGCGACGAGTGCCACATGGCGTTCCACTTCCCGGTGATGCCGCGGATCTTCATGGCGGTCCGCCGGGAGAGCCGCTACCCCGTCTCGGAGATCCTCGCCAAGACGCCGACCATCCCGGGCGGCTGCCAGTGGGGCATCTTCCTGCGCAACCACGACGAGCTGACCCTGGAGATGGTCACCGACGAGGAGCGCGACTACATGTACGCGGAGTACGCCAAGGACCCGCGGATGCGCGCCAACGTGGGCATCCGCCGGCGCCTGGCCCCGCTGCTGGAGAACGACCGCAACCAGATCGAGCTGTTCACCGCCCTGCTGCTCTCCCTGCCGGGCTCCCCGGTGCTCTACTACGGGGACGAGATCGGCATGGGCGACAACATCTGGCTGGGCGACCGGGACGGCGTGCGCACCCCGATGCAGTGGACGCCCGACCGCAACGCGGGTTTCTCCTCCGCCGACCCGGGCAGGCTCAGTCTGCCGCCCATCATGGATCCGGTGTACGGCTATCAGGTGACCAACGTCGAGGCGCAGCAAAGTAGTTCGAGCTCGCTGCTGCACTGGACGCGTCGCATGATCGAGATCCGCAAGCTCAATCCGGCGTTCGGCCTGGGCACGTACACCGAGCTGCCGTCCAGCAATCCCGCGGTACTGGCCTTCGTACGGGAGTACGAGGGTGACCTGGTCATGTGCGTGAACAACTTCTCGCGGTTCGCGCAGCCGACCGAGTTGGATCTGCGCCGGTACGGGGGGCGGTACCCGGTCGAGCTGATCGGCGGGGTGCGGTTCCCGTCGATCGGCGAGTGGCCGTACCTGCTGACCCTCGCCGGGCACGGCTTCTACTGGTTCCAGCTGCGCAAGCCGCCCCGCCTGAGCGGTTCCCGGCCCTCGGGGCCCGCTGGGCCGGGAGCGAAGTAACGATCCGTCAGGCACCAAACCCTCCGGGGGCGCGAGAGTTGAGCCCCGCGCCCCCGGAAGTCTCTCTGCACCACCGCGTACGGAGAACAGCCCAACGGCTACCCACACTATGGCGTGACACCCGAGCCCCGCTCGCGTGCCGTCGCCGCCGCGCCGCCGAAATCCGGAAGACTGACGGACCCGGCCAGACCCGTCGGGCAGTCGGCCCGCTTCCGGGGAAAGGGAGTCATGTCCGAAACCTCCCGTTCTCAAGCCCATGTGCATCGTGACACCCCCGGCGGCGCGGCCGCGCCGGCGGGAACGCGGGGCACCGGGGTGCGGAGAACCGCCCTGGGGGTCAGCGAGCTGGTCCACGCCGCGCTGCCGCTGATCTCCCAATGGCTCCCCACCCAGCGCTGGTACGCCGGGAAGGGGCGCGCCATCACCGGCCTCACGCCCGTCGTCGGCACCCCGCTCCAGGTCGGCGATCCCTCGCTGCTGCACCTGCTGCTGCGGGTCGAACACGCGGCCACCGGTGGCGCGCCGCACGGGGACATCTACCAGCTGCTGCTGGGCACCCGCTCCGAGGAACCGGCCGGCATCGCCCCGGGCGCCGTCCTGGGCCGGCTCAACCAGGGCCCGTACGACGGCGCGGTGCTCTACGACGCCGTGCACGACCCCGAGCTGACCGGGCGGCTGCTGGAACACCTGGCGACCGGCGACCGGTTCGGCTCGCTCTCCTTCCGCCGCACCCCGGGGCCCGGCCTGCCCGCCAACCTGCCCGGCCGGGCCTCCACCGCGGAGCAGAGCAACAGCTCGGTCATCTACGGCACCGACTTCATCCTCAAGCTGTTCCGCCGTATCAGCCCCGGCACCAACCCCGACCTCGAACTCTCGCTCGCTCTCTCCCGGGCCGGCTCCACCCGCATCCCCCGGGTCGCCGCCTGGTTCGAGAGCCGGCTGGAGCGGGCCGAGCCGGCCACCCTGGGCCTGCTCCAGCGCTACCTGCCGGACGCCGAGGACGGCTGGGAGCTGGCGCTGGACCAGGTCGGCCGGCTCAAGGGCGACCCGTCCCCGGGCAACTTCGCCATCGAGGCGCACCGGCTCGGCCGGGCCACCGCCGAGGTGCACCGGGTGCTGGCCCGCTCGATGCCGGTCGCCCGGCTCGACCGCGCGCAGACCAGGCAGCTGGCCGGTGCGATGGCCGACCGGCTGGACAGCGCCGTCTGCGCCGTACCCGGCCTGCTGCGCTACCGCTCCGCGCTGCGCAACGCCTTCCAGCAGCTGGCCGACGCCCACCCGGACGGCATGCCCGTCCAACGGATCCACGGCGACCTGCACCTGGGCCAGGCGATGCGCACCCCGCAGGGCTGGGTGCTGCTGGACTTCGAGGGCGAACCGGCCAAGTCGGTGGCCGAGCGGCGGGAGCCGCAGACCGCCCTGCGGGACGTCGCGGCGATGCTCCGCTCCTTCGACTACGCGGCCGCCCACCTGCTGGCCGGCGGCCCGGTCGACCCGGAGCTGGCCCACCTCGCCGCCGCCTGGGCCGCCCGCAACCGGACGGCGTTCTGCGCCGGCTACACCGCGGGCGGCGGTACCGACCCGGCGGCCTCGCCGGAGCTGATGCGGGCACTGGAGATCGACAAGGCGGTGTACGAGGTGGTGTACGAGGCCCGGCACCGGCCCAGCTGGCTGCCCATCCCGCTCGCCGCCATCAACCGCCTGGCCCTCACCGTCTGACGCCACCCCGCCGCCCGCAACCGAGCCACCCGCCGCCCGCCGCCCGCCGCCCGCCGACGCCACTCCCCCGACCCCGACGTCGACGCCGTACCGACCCCGCAGGAGGACCCCGTCGTGACTCCGCTCGACCTGCCCGGCCGCACCACCCCCGCTGTGCCCGCGACCTTCCTCGCGGGCAAGGACTCACCGAAGCGCGAGCCCGTGGTGCCGCAGCGGGCCGAGCCGGAGCACCCCGCTCCCGCCCGGGCCACCGCCACGGCAGGCGCCCTGCGCCTGCCCGAGGCGCCGCTGCCGCCCTCCGAGGTGGACCGCCTGGTCTGCGGCGCGCACCACGACCCGCACTCCCTGCTCGGCGCCCACCCCGTCAACGGCGGGACCGCGATCCGGGTGCTGCGCCCGTTCGCCGAACGGGTGGTGGTGGAGACCGACCAGGGCCCCGCCGAGCTGACCCACCAGCGGAGCGGCCTGTTCACCGGCCTGCTGGCCGGCACCGAGCTCTACCGCTCGGGTCTGGCCGACCACCGGCTGCTGGTCAGCTACCCCGGCGGCGAGCCGATCGCCCAGCACGACGGGTACCGCGCCGCGCCCACCCTCGGCGAGCTCGACCTGCACCTGATCTCCGAGGGCCGGCACGAGCAGCTCTGGCGGACGCTCGGCTCGCACGTACGCACCGTCTCGGGCGTGCCCGGCACCGCCTTCGCGGTCTGGGCGCCGAACGCGGCCGGCGTCCGGGTGATCGGCGACTTCAACCACTGGGACGGCACCGGCCACCCGATGCGCTCACTCGGCTCGTCCGGCGTCTGGGAGCTGTTCGTGCCCGGCCTCGCCGAGGGCACCCAGTACAAGTACGAGATCCACACCCGGCAGGGCTGGGTACTCGACAAGGCCGACCCGCTGGCGCGCGCCGCCCAGTGCCCGCCCGGCACCGCCTCGGTGGTCACCTCCTCCTCGTACGAGTGGCAGGACGGCGACTGGCTGGCCCGGCGGGCCCGCAGTGTGCACCACCGCGCGCCGATGTCCGTCTACGAGCTGCACCTGGCCTCCTGGCGGCCCGACCTCACGACCTACCGCGAGATCGCCGAGGAACTGCCCGGCTACCTCAAGGAGTTGAACTTCACCCACGTGGAGTTCATGCCGGTCATGGAGCATCCCTTCGGCGGCTCCTGGGGCTACCAGGTCTCCGGCTTCTACGCCCCGACCGCCCGGCTAGGCACCCCCGACGACTTCCGGTACCTGATCGACGCCCTGCACCGGCACGGCATCGGCGTGATCGTCGACTGGGTGCCCGCGCACTTCCCCAAGGACGACTTCGCGCTCGCCCGCTTCGACGGGGAGCCGCTCTACGAGCCCGCCGACCCGCTGCGTGCCGAACACCCCGACTGGGGCACACTGGAGTTCGACTACGGCCGCACCGAGGTCCGCAACTTCCTGGTCGCCAACGCGGTGTACTGGTGCGAGGAGTTCCACATCGACGGCCTGCGGGTGGACGCCGTCGCCTCGATGCTCTACCTCGACTACTCGCGCGAGGGTGGCGGCTGGACGCCCAACCAGTTCGGCGGCCGGGAGAACCTGGACGCGGCCTCCTTCCTCCAGGAGATGAACGCGACGGTCTACCGCCGCTGCCCCGGCGTCATCACCATCGCCGAGGAGTCCACCGCCTGGGACGGCGTCACCCGCCCCACCGACACCGGCGGCCTCGGCTTCGGCCTGAAGTGGAACATGGGCTGGATGCACGACTCGCTGGTGTACATCTCCAAGGAGCCGGTGCACCGCAAGTACCACCACAACGAGATCACCTTCTCGATGGTGTACGCCTACTCGGAGAGCTACATCCTGCCGATCTCGCACGACGAGGTGGTGCACGGCAAGCAGGCGCTGGTCTCCAAGATGCCCGGCGACTGGTGGCAGCAGCGCGCCAACCACCGCGCCTACCTCGGCTTCATGTGGGCCCACCCCGGCAAGCAGCTGCTCTTCATGGGGCAGGAGTTCGCCCAGGGCGGCGAGTGGCACCACGAGCAGGGCCCGCAGTGGTGGGTGCTCGCCGACGACTGGCCGGCCGCCGCCGACCACCACGGGGTACGCGACCTGGTCCGGGACCTCAACCGGGTCTACCTGGACGCCCCCGCGCTGTGGGAGCAGGACACCACCCCCGACGGCTTCCGCTGGCTGGACGGCGGCGCGGCCGAGGACAACCTGCTCTCCTTCGTCCGCTACGCCGCCGACGGCACCCCGCTGGTCGCCGTGTGCAACTTCTCCCCCGTCGTGCGCCACGGCCACCGGATCGGCCTGCCCGCACTGCCCGGCCGCCGCGAGCAGCTCTGGGAGGAGGCCCTCAACACCGACGCCGAGGCCTACGGCGGCAGCGGGGTCGCCAACTCGCACCCGGTCAAGGCCGAGCCCAGCCCCTGGCACGGCCAGCCCCGCAGTGCGGAACTGGTCCTGCCCCCGCTCGCCACCCTCTGGCTCCGCCCCGCCTGAGCCGCGCCACCGCACGCCGCACGCCGGGAGGGCCCACGAGCGCCCCTCCCGGCGCGCGGTGCTTCCACAGCGCGGTCACCCTTTCACCCGGGGTGAGGAACCCCCGGCCCTCGCGATCGGGCGGGGAGGCGTTCGCCCACTGCCCCCTTCGGCGTCATCCGGGTGCACACGGATGGGCGAAATGCGAATGTAGGGTCGAAGTGGCTCCCGCCAACGACGAGCGGGGAGCGGCCGTCCCGAACGAACGGAGACACCCACGTGGCGCGCAGCGTGTACGTGACCGGGATCGACCGGGGGGACGGCCGGCAGGCCGTCGAACTCGGGGTCATGGAACTGCTCACCCGCCAGGTGGACCGCGTCGGGGTGTTCCGGCCGCTGGTGCACTCCGAGGGCCCCGGCGCACCCGGCTCCGACCACGTCGTCGAGCTGCTGCGCGCCAGGTACCGGCTCGACCTGCCCGCCGCCGACCTCTACGGGCTGACCTACGAGGAGGCCGCCGCGCTCCAGGCCGCGCAGGGGCAGGACGAGCTGGTCTCCACCCTGGTCGACCGGTTCCGGGCGGTGGAGCGCAGGTGCCA
This sequence comes from Kitasatospora sp. NPDC050543, assembly GCF_044457565.1. Lineage (NCBI taxonomy): Bacteria > Bacillati > Actinomycetota > Actinomycetes > Kitasatosporales > Streptomycetaceae > Kitasatospora > Kitasatospora sp. NPDC050543. The sequence continues at coordinate 27,500 of NZ_JBITGZ010000001.1, forward strand.
GGCGGTGCTGGTGCTCGGCACCGACTTCGCCGACACCAACATCCCCGACGAGCTGGCCTTCAACGCGCGGCTGGCGAACGAGTTCGCCGCCGCCGTGCTGCCCGTGGTGGGCGGGCACGACGAGGACCCGCTGGCGGTGATCGCCGAGGTGCTGGGCGCCCACCGGGCGTACACCGACCTGGGCTGCGCCACCCTGGCGATGATCACCAACCGGGTCGCCCCCGGCGCGCTCCAGCAGATCCGCCAGACCCTCGGCGAGAAGCTGCCGATCCCGGCGTACGTGATACCCGAGGAGCCGGCGCTCGCCGCGCCGACCGTCGCCCAGCTGGTCGAGGCGACCGGCGCCGAACTGCTGATCGGCGACGCCGCCGGTCTGGCCAGGGACGTCCGGAGCTTCGTCTTCGGCGGCGCGATGCTGCCGACCTTCCTCACCGCGCTGACCGAGGGCGCTCTGGTCGTCACCCCCGGGGACCGCGCCGACCTGGTGATCGGCTCGCTGGCCGCGCACGCCGCCGGCGCCCCGCCGATCGCCGGCGTCCTGCTGACCCTCGGGCAGCACCCCGGGGCCAACGTGCTGGCGCTGGCCGCCCGACTCGCCCCCGGCACCCCCGTCGCGGTCGTCCCCGAGGGCAGCTGGATCACCGCCGCCGCGCTCACCCACCTGGAGGGCAAGCTCGGCGCCGCCAGCCCCCGGAAGGCCGAGGTCGCCCTCGGGCTCTTCGAACTGCACGTCGACACCGCCGAGTTGACCGAGCGGATCGAACTCAGCCGCTCCGAGCGGGTCACCCCGATGATGTTCGAGCACGAGCTGCTGGAACGCGCCCGGGGAGGCGCAGCGCGCGCGTCCGCCGCCGGCGGCGGTGAGGGCGGCGGCACCCGCGGCGGCCGGCGGCACGTCGTACTGCCGGAGGGCGCCGAGGAGCGGGTGCTGCGCGCCGCCGAGGTGCTGCTGCGCCGCAACGTCTGCGACCTCACGCTGCTCGGCGAGGCCGACACGATCCGGCGCAAGGCCGCGAGCCTGGGCATCGGCCTCCCGCTGGAGGAGGGCACCGCGGACCGCGCCCAGGTCCGGATCGTCGACCCGGCGACCAGCCCGCTGCGCCAGCAGTTCGCCGAGCTGTACGCCAGGCTGCGCGCGCACAAGGGCATGACCGTGGAGCTGGCGCTGGACGTGGTGACGGACGTCAGCTACTTCGGCACCCTGATGGTCCAGGAGGGCATCGCCGACGGCATGGTCTCGGGCGCGGTGCACTCCACCGCCGCGACCATCCGCCCCGCCTTCGAGGTGATCAAGACCTCGCCCGGCGCCGCGATCGTCTCCTCGGTCTTCTTCATGTGCCTGGCCGACAAGGTGCTGGTGTACGGCGACTGCGCGGTCAACCCCGACCCGGACGCCCAGCAGCTCGCCGACATCGCCATCCAGTCCGCCGGGACGGCCGCCCGGTTCGGCATCGAGCCCAGGATCGCGATGCTGTCGTACTCGACCGGCACCTCGGGCTCGGGCGCGGACGTCGACAAGGTCCGCAAGGCGACCGAGCTGGTCCGCGAGCTGCGCCCGGACCTGCTGGTCGAGGGCCCGATCCAGTACGACGCGGCGGTGGACGCCCATGTCGCGGCCACCAAGCTGCCGGGCTCGGCGGTGGCCGGACGGGCGACGGTGCTGATCTTCCCCGACCTGAACACCGGCAACAACACCTACAAGGCCGTGCAGCGCTCGGCCGGCGCGGTGGCGGTCGGACCGGTCCTGCAGGGGCTGCGCAAGCCGGTCAACGACCTGTCGCGCGGTGCGCTGGTGGAGGACATCGTGAACACGGTGGCCATCACCGCGATCCAGGCCCAGTCGCAGGGCCCCGGCCCGGAAGGCCGTACCGAAGGCAGCACCGAAGGCCGTACCGAGAGCACTGCGCGCAGAGCGGTGCCGAAGGAGCAGCGCAGTGAGTGAAGGCACCCGCATCCTCGTCCTCAACGCCGGATCCTCGTCGCTGAAGTACCAGCTGATCGACATGCTCGACGGCTCCCGGCCGGCCTCCGGCCTGGTCGAGCGGATCGGCGAGGCCAACGGGCGTCTGCTGCACACACCCCGCGGCGGCGCCGCGCGAGAGACGCTCCAGGTCTTCCCCGACCACGACGCCGCGCTGAAGGCCGTCGCCGAGGAGCTGGCCGCCGACGGGCTCGGCCTGGACTCCCCCGAGCTGGCCGCGATCGGGCACCGGGTGGTGCACGGCGGGCAGCGCTTCACGGCGCCGACCGTGATCACCGACGAGGTGCTGGCCGAGATCCGCCGGCTCATCCCGGTCGCGCCGCTGCACAACCCCGCCAACATCACCGGGATCGAGGTGGCCCGGGCGCTGCGCCCCGACCTGCCGCAGGTGGCGGTGTTCGACACCGCCTTCCACGCGAGCATGCCGGAGCACGCGGCCAGGTACGCGATCGACAAGGCCCTCGCGGACGAGCACCGGGTGCGCCGCTACGGCTTCCACGGGACGTCCCACCAGTACGTGGCGCGGGCGACCGCCCGGCTGCTCGGCAAGGACCCGGTCGGGCTGAACGTGATCGTGCTGCACCTGGGCAACGGCGCCTCGGCCTCGGCGGTGGCCGGCGGGGTCTGCGTGGAGACCTCGATGGGCCTCACCCCGCTGGAGGGCCTGGTGATGGGTACCCGTTCGGGTGACATCGACGCGGGCGTGGTGTTCCACCTGCACCGCGTCGGCGGCCTGTCCGTCGACGAGATCGACGACCTGCTGAACCGCCGCAGCGGCCTGCTGGGCCTGTGCGGGGACAACGACATGCGCGAGATCATGCGACGGGCCGAGGCCGGTGACGAGGACGCCGCCCTGGCGTTCCGGACGTATGTGCACCACCTGCGCAAGTACATCGGCGCGTACTACGCCGTGCTCGGCCGGGTGGACGCGATCGCCTTCACCGCCGGTGTCGGGGAGAACGCGGCGCCGGTCCGGGAGGCGGCGACGGCGGGCCTGGAGGAGCTGGGCATCGCGGTGGACCCCGAACTGAACTCGATCCGATCCGGCGAGGCACGGGTCATCTCGCCGCGGTACGCGCGGGTGACCGTCGCCGTCGTCCCCACCGACGAGGAACTGGAGATCGCTCAGCAGTGCTTCGCGCTCGTCCACCAGGCGGTCTGAGGTGCTGACGGGCCGTTGTCCCAAGCCTCGGAATGCTTCGTTGGCGATACCTCACTATTCGGGCCGAACGTACCTATAACACGAACGGATAGACTGATACATATGCGCCGAGCGAAAATTGTCTGCACCCTGGGTCCGGCGACGGACTCCTACGAACAGCTGAAGGCCATCGTCGAGGCGGGCATGAACGTCGCCCGACTGAACATGAGCCACGGCTCCCACCCGGAGCACGAGGAGCGGTACCGCAAGGTCCGCCAGGTCTCCGAGGACACCGGCCGTGCGATCGGCATCCTGGCCGACCTGCAGGGCCCGAAGATCCGGCTGGCGACCTTCGCCAACGGTCCGGTGACCGTCGACAACGGCGACGAGTTCACCATCACCACCGAGGACGTCCCCGGTGACCAGCACATCTGCGGTACCACCTACAAGGGCCTGCCCGGCGACGTGAAGCCCGGCGACCCGGTCCTGATCAACGACGGCGTCATCGCCCTGGAGGTCGTCAGCGTCGACGGCCCGCGGGTGAAGACCGTGGTCGTCGAGGGCGGCGTGCTCTCGAACAACAAGGGCATCAACCTCCCCGGCGCGGCCGTGAACGTGCCCGCACTGTCCGAGAAGGACAAGGAGGACCTGCGCTTCGCCCTGGAGCTGGGCGTCGACATGGTCGCGCTCTCCTTCGTCCGCAACGCCGCCGACATCGACGACGTGCACAAGGTGATGGACGAGGTCGGCATCCGCGTCCCGGTCATCGCCAAGATCGAGAAGCCGCAGGCCGTCGAGGCGATGGAGGAGATCGTCCTCGCCTTCGACGCGATCATGGTGGCCCGTGGCGACCTCGCCGTCGAGTACCCGCTGGAGCGGGTGCCGCTGGTGCAGAAGCAGCTGATCACGCTGGCCCGGCGCAACGCCAAGCCGGTCATCGTCGCGACCCAGATGATGGAGTCGATGATCCACGCCTCGCGGCCGACCCGCGCCGAGGCCTCGGACGTCGCCAACGCCATCCTGGACGGCGCGGACGCGGTCATGCTGTCCGCCGAGTCGAGCGTGGGCAAGTTCCCGGTCGAGACGGTCAAGACCATGAGCCGGATCGCCGAGACGGCCGAGGAGGCACTGCTCGCTCAGGGCCTGCAGCCGCTGAACCCGGGCCGTAAGCCGCGCACCCAGGGCGGCTCGATCGCCCGCGCCGCGTGCGAGCTGGGCGACTTCCTGAACGCCAAGTCGCTGGTCGCGTTCACCAAGTCCGGTGACACCGCCCGCCGGCTCTCGCGCTACCGCTCGCCGATCCCGGTGATCGCCTTCACCCCGGACGCCGCCACCCGCAACCAGCTGTCGCTGAGCTGGGGCGTCGAGTCGCACGTGACCGAGCAGGTCGGCTCGACCGACGAGATGGTGCTCCAGGTCGACCGCGAGCTGCTGACGATCGGCCAGCTCTCCGAGGGTGACACCGTCATCGTCACCGCCGGTTCGCCCCCCGGTGTCCCCGGCAACACCAACATGGTCCAGGTGCACCACCTGGGCACGCGCGGCGCCTGAGGCCCCGTCCGGCACCGGACCGCCCGGTCAAGGGCGGTCCCGCCCAGGACGACCCGGGACCGGCCGGGATCGTGCCGGCCGAGGCGGCGACGCGAACGCCCGAGGGGCGGCTCCTCCGATCCGGAGGGGCCGCCCCTCGGGCGTTGCCGTGCGGTGCGAGGGGGCTCAGCCCTCGTAGGGCTCGTCGTCGTTGTACAGCTTCATGCCCTTGATGGAGAGGGTGCCGCCGAACTGGCCGGCCTGGACGGCCTTCACGCCGGTCAGCTCCAGGTCGAGCGGGATCGGTATGGCGCCGATCAGGTCGTAGAGCCAGCGCGGCAGGGTGTCCGGGGTGAGGGTGAGCTGCCCCAGGTCGATCGGGATCGGCAGGCCGAGGATCTTCGACAGATGGCCGGAGAGCAGCTCGACGTACATGGTGATCGGGCCGTTGCGCATCGTCGAGGTGGTGCCGGGGGCGCCCTTGACGTGGAAGGTCTTGCCGTTGCCCTCAAGTGTCGACATATCGAGGTTCTCGATGTCGACGCTGCCGACGGTGAACTTCAGGACCCGCTTCGTCCCGTTGACCATGTCGACGTCGTAGACGCCGTTGAACACCGCGTGATGCAGACCGAGGCGGCTGGTGCGCAGCGTCCAGTTCTGCTCGGGGACGACGTCCTTGCCCTCCTTCTGGGCGGTCAGCCCGCGGGCGTCCACCGCGCAGTTCGCGTCGGCACCGGCCGAGGGCGAGGCCGAGGGCGCCGCGGTGGTGCTCGGCGCGGCCGACTCCTTGGGGGTGGCCTTGGTGCTGCCGGCGGGCTTGGGCGTGGCCTTGGCGCTCGCCGAGGGCTTCGGTGCGCTCGGCGCCGGGGCTGTGGGCACCGCCGGGGCGGAGCCGGCCTGCTCGGTCGCCGGCTGCCCGGCGGCGGGCGGCGCCGGCGTGGCGGCGGTGGACGGGGCGGTGGTCGCGGCGGCGCCGCTCGGCGAGGCCGTCGGGGACGCCGCCACGCGCGGGTCGGCGGCGGGCGCCGTGCTCGCGGACGCGGAGGGGGTGGCCTTGGCACCCGGGAGGATCAGGTTGCCGATGCCGCCGAGGACGTCACCGATGATGCCGCTCTGCACCGTCGCGGGGGCCGCGCCCTGGTACACGGCGCTGACCACCTGGCCGCCGGTCGCGGTGCCCGGGGCGGCCGCCTTGACGGTCGGCGCCTGGGTGGGCACCTGTGCGGGCTGCTGCGCCGGACCGGCCGGGGTGGCGGTGGCGGCGGGCGTCGCCGGGGCCGTGGTGGCGGCGGCGGTGCTGCCCGCGGCCGGCTCCTCGGCCGGAGCGGTCGCCAGCGCGGACGGCGGAATCGAGGGGCCCGGCAGCGGCGTCAGCTCGCTCTTGGGGACGGGCGTCTCCTGGAGCGGGGTGTCCGGCGCGCTCGCGCACGGCTTGCCCACCGAGGGGTCGGCGACCGCGAACGTCGGCGAGTACACCGCGCCCATCAGCAGGGCGGTCGGCACCGCGGCGATGGCCAGTGCCTTGCCCCGCAGCCGGCTGCGGGCCGGTATCCGGGGGGAGGCGTGGCGAGGGCCGCGACCCTCGCGCTGCGCCGGGAGCCCGGATGCGGCTCCGTCATGCTCAGTCACCGCGCCTCCCCTGGGTTCACGGCCCGGTGTTCGGCGCTCTCGATGTCCGGCGCACCGGCCGCGGCCGGGATCACCGGCAGGACGGCCGTCCCGGCGGTGTCGGCCTCCGCGGGCTCCGCGGGCTCCGCGGACAGCGCCGGTTCGGCCTGCGCCTCGGCGGTGTTGTGGGCGCTGTCCTCGGCGAGCTCGACGGCCTTCGGCTCCGGCAGCGGCGCCCAGGTCATCATCATCGCGCCGCCGACCAGGCCCGGAACCAGGGCCATACCGAAGCCGGCCAGGTTCGAGACGGGGATGGAGACCAGGGTGAGCAGCGTGGTCGCGACACCGGCGAAGACCCGTACGGCGGGCTGGAACCAGGCGGTGAGGCCGAGCAGCATCATCAGCACGCCGATGATCAGCGAGCCGGCACCCGCCGTGGTGGACATGGCGATGGTCACGCCGCCGAGCGAGAGGTGCGCGTAGGGGAAGTAGAGGATCGGAACGCCGGCGATCATGGCCAGCAGGCCGCCCCAGAATGGCCTGGTGCGGCGGAATTCCCGATACTTCCGCCGTAGCCAGACGGCGGGGGTCTCGTCGCGGGGCCGCACGTGGGCCGTTGCGCTGGACATGATGCAGCTCCTCGATGATCTCTACGAGGGAAGAACCTTGATGTGCGGCCGGGAGCGGCAGTCGCCTGCCGCCCCCGGCCCTGGGAGACCCGTCCGATCGGGTGCGCCGGACGGCGCGCCCTCAGCCGGGGCTCAGAAGCACTCGTTGCCCGCGCCGTCGCCGTTCTTGAGCGACAGGCTCAGGTTGTTGAGCACGAAGGTGCCGGCCGAGGTCGCGCGCGCGGTCTGCGTCACGTTCGTCAGGTCGGCCTCCTCGGCGGCCTGGGCGAAGCCCGTGGCGCCGGTCGGGAGCTTCTTGCCCGCGTCCTTGAGCGCCGGGTGGCCGTGCCAGCCCTGGGTCGCCGAGCCCGTCAGGGTGGAGGCGTCCTGGCCGATGTTGATGTTCTTGAACGTCGCGTCGGCGTCCAGCTGCTCAAGGTCGATCAGCAGGTTGTGCGCGACGACCGGCTTGTCCTTGGCGGTACCGGCGTTCAGCTGAAGAGTGATCTTGCCGAGGCCGAGCGCGGACAGGTCGGTGACGACCGACTGGCACAGGTTCTCGATGGTGGCGTCGTCGAAGGCCGAGACGGCGACCGGGTGCGGCTTGCCGTTGGCCTCGATGTCGACCGTGCCGAACTGCGCGAAGTTGGTTCCGTGCAGGTGGCTGGTCTTCACCTTGAACTGCTGGCCGGAGATGCTGAACGACGCGGCGAGCGCGCTGTTGGCGATGCTGACGCCGACCGCGGCGGTGGCCGCGAGGCTCGGCACCATCACCAGGGCGAAGCGCTTCCAGCGAGTCTTACCGAAAGTCTGGGACATGCGTGGTCCTCCTTCTAGGACGTACATCTCCGGCACTTCCCGGTGCTTCCCGCACCGGAGGTGGCCTGGGATGGGAGAGAGCTACGTCCTCGGTAGCGGAGAGCGCCTTGGGCGTCGTCGGACGCGGGCGTGGCCGTCAAAGCGGCACTCCCGTTTCGGCACCGGCCGCCTGTGGGGCGGCGGGCAGGACCGACGACATCGGCGATCACCCCCGAGCGACAACCAGCGACCGCGCGGGCCGCGCGGCCGTGTGGAGGAAGCAGGAACCGCCGTGGGACGCGGATACCCCCCTGCCCTCCCAGCCGGCGGCCGGGGCCGTCGGCTGCCCGGTGGGGATCCCTAGCTCCGCGCTGCGCCGACCGGCTGTCGGCGGGAGTGAAGTGTGGGGACCGGGCAGCGCCGATCGTGCTTGAATCCCGGGCGAAGCACAAGGGGTTCATTACTGACGGGTAATCCAACATCGACTGCCGATGATCATGGAATCCGCAGACCGAGCACCCTGTGTGACGAAATGAAGGATTGGTGCGGAGGAAATCCCCCTGAAACACGGGCGAAACACCCCTGGCCGATCACCTGAGGTGATCGGCCAGGGGTGTTGTCAAGATTTGGTAAACCTGGACCGGGTTGACCGCATTGTCGCCAAATCAACGGCGACACCGCAGGTCACCCGCCGTGCCAACAGCCGGCCCGCCGGCCGTGCTCCGGCGCCGTCCGGCCGGTGGTGCGGACCGCTCGCGCGGCGGTCACGGACCGTGGCTCAGAACAGCACGCGGGCCAGTGCGCCGCGGGCCGCCGTGACCCTCGGGTCCTCCGGACCGATCACCTCGAACAGCTCCAGCAGCCGCAGCCGCGCGCTGTCGCGGTCCTCGCCGAAGGTCCGGCCGACGGTGGAGACCAGACGCCCGAAGGCGTCCTCCACATGCCCGCCCACCAGATCGAGATCCGCCGCCTCCAGCTGCGCCGCGACGTTCTTGGGATCGGCCGCGGCCGCCGCCCGGACGGCCTGCGGGTCCATGCTCTCCACCCGGCGCAGCAGCTGTGCCTGGGCGAGGCCGAGCTTGGCCTCGGTGTTGTTCGGCTGGTCGGCCAGCACGTTCTGGTACGCCTGCACGGCGCCACCGAGATCCCCGCGGTCCAGCGCCTCGTGCGCGGCGGAGAGCGCCGGGTCCTCGGGCTCGTACGACGCGGCCCCGCCCTCGGCGGACAGGCCCGCACCGGCACCCGCACCCGCACCGCCGGCGACGCCGAAGCGCTGCTCGGCGACCAGGATCAGCTGATCGAGCACCTTGCGGACGTTGGCCTCGTTCTCGGCGCCCTGGAACAGCGGCACCAGCTGGCCGGCCACCACGGCCATCACGGCCGGGATGCCCTGGATGCCGAACTGCTGGGCGATCAGCTGGTTGGAGTCCACATCGATCTTGGCGAGCACGATCCGGCCGGCGTACTCCTCGGCCAGTCGCTCCAGGATCGGGCTGAGCTGCTTGCACGGGCCGCACCACTCGGCCCAGAAGTCGACGACCACCGGCACCTCGGTGGAGCGCTGGACGACCTCGGCTTCGAAGGTGTCCTCGGTGACGTCGATGACGAGCGGGTAGGCCGGCCCGGCCGGGGCGACCCCGGCGGCCTCGGCCTCCGCCGCCTGGCGGGCCCGCTCGGCCCGAGCCTGCTCGGCCTTCTGGGCGGCCTCGCCGGCGGCCTTCACCGCGGCGAGGTCGACCGCACCTCGCAGGGCGGAGCTGTTGAGACGCGAATTCCGTGGCTGCATGGCACTATCCTCCCCCGTCCGCGCTGGTGTCGGGCGCCATCCGCCGGGAAAGTCGCGCCTCGCCGGTTGCGAGGGGCGTACCGCCCGCGCGGGAGTCCCACTCCCGTAGCCTGATCCGTTCGGCGCGGATCCCCACCCGCACCGTGCGCCGCCTCGTCCCCGAAGGTACCGGCGCCTGGTTGTCGCTCTTTCGCTACGAGTCGTAGCGTAACTGCACCGACGGCCCCCGCCGCAACCCCCACCGGGCATCCCGGGACGTGAGCTGCCCCACTTTCACGCCCGCTGCGGCTGCCGCCGGAGGCGATCTGAGGCTACCGTTACCATCCACCGGCCAAGTTACCAACCGGTAAACCGCGAGGAGGCGACCGGTGTCAACCGACCAGAACCCCCCGGCGCCGACCGTCCGGAACCCCCCGGCGCCGACCACCCGCGCCAAGGGGCGCCCGCGCAGCGCGGCCGCCGACCGGGCGATCCTGGACGCCACCCGCGAGACGCTCGCCGACCTCGGCTGGGGCGGGTTGACGATGGGCCACGTCGCGACCAGGGCGGGGGTCGCCAAGACCACCCTCTACCGGCGCTGGCCGTCCAGGAACGAGCTGGTGGTCGACGCGGTGGCCAGCCTGTTCGACGAGCTGGTGATGGCGGACCTGGGCAGCCTGCGGGCCGACATCGAGGCCGTGGTGGAGCAGTTCGCTGCGCTGCTCTCGCGCCCCGAGACGCAGGCCGCGCTGCTCTCCCTGTTCGCCGAGGGCTCCCGCGACCCGCAGCTGCACCGGCGCATCCGGGAGGCGATCGTCGACCCGCAGAAGCAGCTGGTGCAACAGGGCCGGCGCAACGCCCAGGCCCGCGGCGAGCTCGCGCCGGACCTCGACGAGGCGGCCGCCTGCGAGGAGATCGACATCATCTTCGACACCATCGCGGGCACCGTCGAGCACCGCATCCTGGTCAGTGGCGAGCCCGTCACCGCCGAGTGGATCCGCCGCTTCACCACCCTGCTGCTCGGCCCCTTCCCCAGCCTCGCCGACCCGGCCGCGCACAGCCTGCCGCAGCCCACCGTCGACGGCCTCCCGCGGCCCACCGCGCCCGGCGTCGCCGAGCCCGCCGCGCGCTGAGCCGACGAAGGCACGCCGGGCCCGGGGGCCACGCAGCGCCGGGTCCGGGCACGCCGAAGCCCGGGGCCGGCCCCGCTGGTCGCGGGCGGCCCCGGGCGGGGCTTGTGCTGGAGGGCGGAGGGAGGGGGCCGGTCAGAAGACGGCGGACTCCCGGTAGGTGCCCCACTCCTCGCGCAACGCGTTGCAGATCTCGCCGAGGGTCGCCTCGGCCCGGACGGCGTCCAGCATCGGCGGGATCATCGACTCGCCCGAACGCGCCGCCGCGATCATCGCCGCCAGGCCCGCCCGCACGGCCTCCTCGTCCCGCGCCGCCTTGCGGGCCGCCAGCACCCGCACCTGCTCACGCTCGACCTCGTGGCTGACCCGGAGGATCTCCAGCTCGGGGGTGACGCTCCTGGGGTGGCAGTTGACGCCGACGACCCGCTTCTCACCCTTCTCCACGCCCTGCTGGTACGCGAAGGCGGCCTCGGCGATCTCGCCGGTGAAGTAGCCCTCCTCGATACCGCGCAGGATGCCCGCCGTCATCGGACCGATCGGGTGGTCCTCCCGGCCCTTCGCCAGGATCCGCGCGAAGATCTCCTCCGCCTGCGCCTCGATCTTGTCGGTCAGCGCCTCGACGTACCAGGAGCCGCCCAGCGGATCGGCGACGTTGGCGACGCCGGTCTCCTCCATCAGCACCTGCTGGGTGCGCAGGGCGATCTCGGCAGCCTGCTCGGAGGGCAGTGCCAGGGTCTCGTCCAGGGCGTTGGTGTGCAGCGAGTTGGTGCCGCCGAGCACCGCCGAGAGCGCCTCCACCGCGGTGCGGACCACGTTGTTGTACGGCTGCTGGGCGGTCAGCGAGACACCGGCCGTCTGGGTGTGGAAGCGCAGCCACTGCGCCTTGTCGGTCTTGGCGCCGTAGCGCTCGCGCATCCAGCGGGCCCAGATCCGGCGGGCGGCGCGGAACTTGGCGATCTCCTCGAAGAAGTCCAGGTGCGCGTCGAAGAAGAACGACAGCCCGGGCGCGAAGACGTCCACGTCCAGCCCGCGCGACAGGCCGAGCTCCACGTACCCGAAGCCGTCCGCGAGCGTGTACGCGAGCTCCTGCGCGGCCGTCGCCCCCGCCTCGCGGATGTGGTACCCGGAGACCGAGAGCGGCTTGTAGGCGGGGATGCCCTTCGCGCAGTACGCCATCAGGTCGCCGATCAGGCGAAGGTGCGGCTCGGGCGCGAAGAGCCACTCCTTCTGGGCGATGTACTCCTTGAAGATGTCGGTCTGCAGGGTGCCGTTGAGCACCGCGGGGTCGACGCCCTGGCGCTCGGCGGCGACCAGGTACATGCAGAACACCGGCACCGCCGGGCCGCTGATCGTCATCGAGGTGGTGACCTCGCCGAGCGGGATGCCGTGGAAGAGCACCTCCATGTCGGCCGCCGAGTCGATGGCCACCCCGCAGTGACCGACCTCGCCCAGCGAACGGCCGTCGTCGGAGTCGTAGCCCATCAGGGTCGGCATGTCGAAGGCGACCGAGAGGCCGCCGCCGCCCGAGTCCAGGATCATCCGGTAGCGCTCGTTGGTCTGCTGGGCGTTGCCGAACCCGGCGAACTGGCGGATGGTCCACGTCCGGCCGCGGTAGCCGGTGGCGTGCAGGCCGCGGGTGTAGGGGTACTCCCCCGGCCAGCCGATCCGCTCGAATCCCTCGTACGCCTGCCCGGCGGGCGGGCCGTAGACGGGCGCGACCTCCTCGCCGGAGAGGGTGGTGAAGTCCGCGTCCCGCTTGCGCGCGCGGTCGTACCGCTCTTGCCAGCGCTGGCGGCCACGCTCGATGTCCTCGGCGTCCATGTGCCCGAACTCCGCTCCGTACGGCCGCCTTGTCGTCTTGGCGTCCGGGCGGCTCAGCTAGTAGGACGTCCTACTAATTTACTCGGACGTCCTAGCATTTGTCGACGTCCGCCGCGCGACAAACGCCGGATCCCGCGCGCGGACAGACGAAGGGCGGCCCTCCCCCGGTGGGGAGAGCCGCCCTTGCGACACACACATGAGGTCAGACGCCGGCCGGCTCCTGCTGGGCGGCGACGGCCGGCGACTGGGCGGCCGCGTCACGCACCACCCGGCGCTCGGCCACGAACGAGGCGAACGGGATGCAGCCCGCGGCCAGGGTGAAGACCAGCCGGCCGACCGGCCACTTGAGCTTCTGGCCGAGCAGGAAGGTCACCACGAAGTACCCGATGTAGAGGTAGCCGTGCAGCATCGCGACGTAGGTGGTGAGTTCCTCGGCGGCACCGAAGCCGTACTTCGCGACCATGAAGCCGCAGAAGATCAGCAGCGCGGTGCCGGTCGCAATGGCCAGGGCCCGGTACCAGCCCAGCAGGGGGGTCGCCTTCATGCTCTACATCGCCTCGCTTGGCAAAGATCGTCCGGTACGTCCGGATCTGCGCACCGCTCCCCCGAGGGTAGCCGGAGGAACAGGTTGATCTACGCGCACCCCTACCCCTGGGCGGAGCCGTGGGCGGCGGCCTGACCGGGCGCCTGAGCGGGCGCCTGGGCCGGGGCGAAGTCGCCCGCGGCCACCCGCAGGGGCCTGAGCAGCTCGAACACCTGGCGGCACTGTTCGGCGTCGTACTCCTCCAGGCCGAACTCCATCGCCATCAGCTCGTGCGTCGCCTTCTCCACCACCTGCCGGCCGCGGTCGGTGATCGCGGCGAGCACGCCCCGGCCGTCCAGCGGGTTGGGCCGGCGGGCGACCAGTCCGGCCCGCTCCAGGCGGTCGACCGTGTTGGTGACGCTGGTCGGGTGGACCATCAGCCGCTCGCCGATCTTGGAGAGCGAGAGCTCGCCGGTCCGGCTGAAGGTGAGCAGCACCAGCGCCTCGTAGCGGGCGAAGGTCAGCCCGTACGGCTTGAGCACCGCGTCCACCCGGGAGAGCAGGATCTGGTGCGCGCGCATGATCGAGGTGATCGCCGCCATGGAGGGGGCGCCGCCCCAACGGCGGGCCCAGAGCTCGTCGGCGCGGGCGATCGGATCGAAGTCGAGTGCGAGGGGCTTGGCCACACTGCTTACCGTACCGGCGCCCGGTCCGGCGGGTAGCAGCGTCCCTGATGGTGGACAAGTGGGCCATCCTGGCGGGATCCCGCCAGCCCCGGGCGAAGGTGCATACCAGGACATTGCCGCAGTGTGAACCGGCGTCAACTGTCAAGTGACGTCCAGGATCCGGGCAGCACCGGCGCCCAGCCACGCTGGTTCGTATCGGAACTCCTGCCCATTTGACCGGTTCGCGGCGCTTTGGGGGTCCCGTTCACAAAGCGTCCGCCTGGCGAGACTCTGCCAACTACTGAGCGAGACCTGTCATTTCATCGGCTGCATTGTCATGCTTCTGGCCAGCCCCGTACCGCACCCGCCACCCCCACCCACGGCAGGTGCCGCATGACCGCACGGAGCAGCACGTAGCGCTCGTTCCGCCCCATCAGGCACTAACCCCAGTGCCCCGGAGCGAAGCGCGACCGCGCACACGCGGTTGTACCGGAAGGAACCCGTACGTGAAGCGAAAGCTCGCAGCCGGCGCCGTACTCTCCACCGCCGCCCTCCTCACCGGCATCGTCCAGGCCGGTGCCGGATCGGCCCAGGCCAGCACCGCCCCCGCCGCCCAGGTGGAGGCCGCCCAGCAGCGCGCCGCCCTGATAGCCGTGGCCAACGGCCAGTCCGTGCCGCTGGCGAAGGCGCTGGCGCTGGGCGGCCAGGAGCAGCTGGTCGCCAAGGACGCCGTGGTGGACGCCGACGGCACCCGCCACCTGCGCTTCGAGCGCACCCTCGGCGGGCTGCCCGTCCTCGGCGGCGACCTGATCGTGCACCAGGCCGCCGACGGCGCCGTGGAGTCGGTGGACAAGGCCGTCACCGAGCAGCTGTCACTGCCGAGCTTCACCCCGAAGCTCTCGGCCGACAAGGCCGCCTCGCAGGCCTCCGGCGCCGTCCAGGCGACCGTGGGCATCGCCGCCGACAAGGACGAGCAGCCGCTGAAGGAGGTCGGCCAGGCCGGCACCCCGCAGCTGGTCGTCTGGGCTGCCGACGGCAGCCCGCGCCTGGCGTACCGCACCGTGGTCGAGGGCCTGCGCGCCGACGGCACCCCGAGCCGGCAGACCCTGGTGACGGACGCCGCCAGCGGCGACGTGCTCTCCACCCACGAGGACATCCAGACCGCCGCCGGCACCGGCAAGGGCGTGTTCGTCGGCTCCGTCCCGCTGACCACCACGCAGAGCGGCTCGAGCTATCAGCTGAAGGACGCCACCCGCGGCGGCCAGTACACCAGCGACCTCAAGCACCGCACCTCGGGCTCCGGCACCCTCTACACCGACGCCGACAACGCCTGGGGCACCGGCAGCGCCTCCAACGGCCAGTCGGCCGCGGTCGACGCCCAGTACGGCGCCTCCGCCACCTGGGACTACTTCAAGACCAGCTTCGGCCGCAACGGCATCAAGAACAACGGCGTGGGCGCCGCCAGCCGGGTCCACTACGGCAACAACTACGTGAACGCCTTCTGGGACGACGCCTGCTTCTGCATGACGTACGGCGACGGCTCGGGCAACGCCAACCCGCTGACCGAGCTCGACGTGGCCGGCCACGAGATGAGCCACGGCGTCACCTCGGCGACCGCCAACCTCAACTACTCCGGCGAGTCCGGCGGCCTCAACGAGGCCACCTCGGACATCTTCGGCACGATGGTCGAGTTCTACGCCAATCTCGCCGCCGACAAGCCGGACTACCTGATCGGCGAGGAGATCGACATCAACGGGGACGGCACCCCGCTGCGCTACATGGACAAGCCCTCCAAGGACGGCGGCTCGGCCGACGCCTGGTACTCGGGCGTGGGCAACCTGGACGTCCACTACTCCTCGGGTGTCGCCAACCACTTCTTCTACCTGCTGGCCGAGGGCAGCGGCGCCAAGGTGATCAACGGCGTCAACTACAACAGCCCGACCTCCAACGGCAGCACGGTGACCGGCATCGGCCGCAGCAAGGCCGCGGCGATCTGGTACCGCGCGCTGACGGTGTACTTCACGTCCACCACCAACTACAAGTCCGCCCGGACCGGCACGCTGAAGGCGGCGTCGGACCTGTACGGCGCCACCTCGGCGGAGTACAAGGCGGTGGCGGCCGCCTGGAGCGGCGTCAACGTCAACTGACGCGCTGAACGCGAAGGTGCCGGGGCCCCTCTGGGGGGAGCCCCGGCACCTTCGCGTTCCGTCGTTGCGTCGTTCCGTGCAGGCGCACCGCGACCGCGCCGCCCGCAGCCGCGCTCAGACGGCGGCGGGCTCGCTCTCGGCGTCGGCTGCGGCCGGGTACTCGCCGCGCTCCTCCTTGGCGAGCATCCGCTCGGCGAAGAAGCCGCCGGCGGGCAGCACGGAGAGGGCGAACAGCAGGATCCCGCGCTTGGCGTCCCACTTCTGCTGCTGCCAGGCCAGGATCAGGAAGACCACGTAGATGAGGAACAGCGTGCCGTGGATCGGCCCCAGCACCGGCACCGCGTTGAACTCGGTCTTGCGCTTGAGCACCGCGCAGACGAGCAGCAGGATGAAGGACAGGCCCTCGGGGCCGGAGACAAGGCGCAGACGGTGGACGGCGCTGCTGGTCTTCACGTTCGATACCTCATTGCGGCGGGGGCGGCTGGCGTTGGACGGGCGCGCTTGTGAACCGGCTCACAAGCTACGGGACCATTATCACCGAGCGCTCGCCACGGGCCGCGCACGGGGGCCCGGGCGTGCCCGAGGTCACACCCCGGACCCCGCTCGCGGCGCGGGCGCGTCGGCGCTCCGCCCCCGTGACGTCACAGCCGCGCCACAACAATCACCCCGGGGGGCGCCGGCCCGTCGCCCGGCGGCCCTATCCTGCTGCGGCGCGGCCTCACTCCGGGGCAGGCCGCAGACCCATCGCACGGGGGAAGAACCGAATGCTCAAGCTGGACTGGAACCGACGGACCTGCTCACGGCGTGGCCACATCACCTACGCGCCCACCGAGCCCGACCTGCGCCGGCGCCTGCACGCCGCGACCGCGCTCGGCGACGCCTGGCGCTGCCTGCGCTGCGGGGACTTCGCGCTGGGCGAGCCGCACGGCTCGGGCCCGGCCGAGGACGCCCCGCTGGTGCCCCGCGGCAAGGCCCTGCGGGACCTGTTCATCCTGCGCTTCCTGGCGGTCGAGCGGGCGCTGCGCGGTCTGCTGATCATCGTGGCGGCCTGGGCGGTCTGGAAGTTCTCCAACAGCCAGGACGCCGTGCGCCGGCTGTTCGACGAGAACCTGACCGTCTTCAAGCCCGTCACCGACCACTTCCACTGGGACCTTGAGCACTCCCCCATCGTGGACACCATCCGCAAGACCTTCGACTACCACCACAACACCCTGCTGATCGTGGCCGGGGCGCTGCTGGCGTACGCGGTGATCGAGATCGTCGAGGCGGTCGGGCTCTGGCTGGGCCGGCGCTGGGCCGAGTACCTGACGGTGGTCGCCACCGCCGCCTTCCTGCCGCTGGAGGTGTACGAGCTGCTGCACCACGTCAGCGCGCTGAAGATCGGCACACTGGTGCTGAACATCATCGCGGTGCTGTGGATCCTGCTCTCCAAGCGGCTCTTCGGGCTGCGCGGCGGTGTGGTGGCGTTCGAGGCCGAGAAGCACTCCGCCTCGCTGCTGGAGGTCGAGCAGGCGGCCGGCACGGTGCCCACCCCGGTGTGAGCCGACCGGGCCGATTTGTCGCAGCTGCGTACCGATCGGGCGTCGCCCTCTCCCCGGATGTCACGTGGGCCCGCTACATTCGGCCGGTGGCACAGTTTCGACTCCAGGGGTCCAAGGTGCTCGCCGTCGACATGACAGGCGACGCCGTCAAGGCCAGAAATGGCTCAATGGTCGCGTACAACGGCCAGATGTCCTTCAAGAAGCTCAGCGGCGGCGGTGACGGCCTACGTGGCATGGTCACCCGCCGGCTGACCGGCGAGCAGATGGTGGTGATGGAGGTGAAGGGGCAGGGCACCTGCTACTTCGCCGACAAGGCCACCGAGATCAATCTGGTGCGGTTGAACGGCGAGACGCTCTACGTCGAGTCCGACAACCTGCTCTGCACCGAGGCGACGCTGCGCACCGGCACCAGCTTCACCGGTCTCAACGGAATCTCGTCCGGCAACGGCCTGTTCACCACCAAGGTCGAGGGGCACGGCTGGGCCGCGCTCACCTCCAAGGGCCCGGCGATCATCCTTCGGGTCTCGCAGGGCACTCCGCTGCGGGTGGACCCGGGTGCGTACGTCGCGCACACCGGCAGCCTCAACCGCAGCCTGAAGTCGGGCGCGGGCTGGACGACCCTCATGGGCGAGGGCGGCGGCGAGGCGGTCCAGGTGGAGTTCTCCGGCGAGGGCCTGGTCTACGTCCAGCCCTCCGAGAAGCTGACCGTCGGGGGCGACGTCTGATGCCGTTCACGAAGATCAACAACAAGATGATCGAGGCGCAGGTCCTCCCCGGCCAGCGGCTGTTCAGCCAGCGCGGGGCGATGCTCGCCTACCGGGGCGAGGTCAGCTTCACCCCGAACATCACCGGCGGCCAGGGCGGCCTGATGTCGATGATCGGGCGGCGGGTGGCCAACGAGGACACCCCGCTGATGACGGTCGAGGGCCACGGCACCGTGATGTTCGGCCACGGCGGCCACAACATCCAGGTGATCGACCTGACCGGCGACACCCTGTACGTCGAGGCGGACCGGCTGCTGGCCTTCGACGGCTCGCTCCAGCAGTCGACCATGTTCATGGGCTCGCAGGGCGGCGTGATGGGCATGGTCCGCGGCCAGGTCACCGGCCAGGGCCTGTTCACCACCCAGCTGTCCGGCCACGGCTCGGCGGCGGTGATGGCGCACGGCGGCGTCGTCGAGCTGCCGATCACCCCGAACCAGCCGGTCCACGTGGACCCGCAGGCGTATGTCGCGCACCGCGGCGACATCCGCAACAAGCTGTCCAGCGCGCTGGGTTGGCGCGACATGATCGGACGCGGCTCGGGCGAGGCGTTCCAGCTGGAGCTGTCGGGGCACGGCATGGTGTACGTGCAGGCGAGCGAGGAGAAGCTCTGATGTCCTACCCGCCGCAGCAGCCCCCGTACGGGCAGCCCGACCCGTACGGCCAGTCCCCGTACGGCCAGCAGCCGTACAACCAGCCGACCCAGCCCGGCTTCCCGGCCCCGCCGCCCGGCTACGGCGCCCCGCAGGGGTACCCGCCGCCCCCGCCGCAGGGGTACCCGGCCCAGCCCCAGCAGCAGTACGCCCAGGAGCAGTTCGGCGGCGCGCAGGCGCCGCTGCCGAAGGCGCAGGACGGCTCGGGCCCGGTGGTGCACGACGCGCACACCCTGCCGGTCAACGACAACGTCAACCCGTACGCCTTCTCGGTGGACCTGAACGGGTCGTACTTCCTGCAGAAGGGCAAGATGATCGCCTACTACGGCGACATCTCCTTCAAGGGCGTCGGCGCGGGCGCGGTGGACCGGATGCTCGGGCGAAACTTCAACTCGCCGCTGCACGCCTCGGACTGGGTGGTCGCCCAGGGCCACGGCAAGATGCTGCTGGCGGACCGCGCGTTCGACCTGAACTCCTACGACCTGGAGGACGGGAACCTGACGGTCCGCTCGGGCAACCTGCTGGCCTTCGAGCCGACGCTGGCGCTCAAGCAGTCGATCATCCCCGGCTTCCTGACGCTGATCGGCACCGGCAAGTTCGTGGCCGCCTCCAACGGCCCGGTGCACTTCGTGGAGCCGCCGATCCGGGTGGACCCGCAGGCCCTGGTCGGCTGGGCCGACTGCCCGGCGCCGTGCCACCACTACGATCACGACTACATGCACGGCGTGATCGGCGGCCTGCGCCGGCTCACCGGCGTCGGCGGGGCCTCCGGCGAGGAGCACCAGTTCGAGTTCATCGGCACCGGACAGGTGCTGCTGCAGTCGACCGAGGTGCTGATGGCCGAGCGCTCGGTCGGCCAGGTGCACGCGGAAGCGGGCGTGCCGATGGGCGGCGTGCCCTCCCAGGCGGCGACCGCGCACGGCGGCCAGCAGCTGCCGAACATCAACGTGCCCGGGCTCGGCAACCTGGGGGACCTCGGGCGCCGGTTCGGCCTCTGAGCTCCGCATGGGCCTGCGGCCCACGCCCCGATCTCCGGGCGGGACCGGAGATTTGTACAAAGTTTAACTAATTGGGCTATGCTGTGACCATGGACACGCAAGCCACCGTCGCCGCCGACGTCTCCTCCTCCCGGCCCGCGGAGGAGGAGACGCCCTGGCTCAGCGCCCGGGAGCAACGGCTCTGGCGCGCCCACCTGGAGGTCAGCCGGCTGCTGGAGTACCAGCTCGGCCGGGAGCTCCAACCGCACAACCTCGCTATCAACGACTACGAGATCCTGGTCGTGCTCTCCGAGTCGCCCGAGCGACGGATGCGGATGACCGACCTCGCCACCGCGACGCTCCAGTCCAAGAGCCGGCTCTCGCACCAGATCACCCGGATGGAGACGGCCGGGCTGGTGCTGCGCCAGGAGTGCCCGGGCGATCGCCGCGGCCTCTACGCGCACCTGACCGAGCACGGCTGGCAGACCATGCAGCAGGTCGCCCCCGACCACGTGCGCAGCGTCCGCCACCACTTCATCGACCGGTTCACCCCGGAGCAGATCGACGCCATGTACCAGGCGCTCGCCCCGATCGCCGAGCACCTGCGCGGCGTACGCGGCCGGGCCTGAGCCACCGCCCGTGGGCCCGGGCCGGGCCCACGGGCGCTCAGTTCTCGCCCGACTCCGTCAGCCCGGCGACCAGCTCGTCGGCCGCGCCGTACGGGTCGATCCGGCCGGCCACCACGCTCTCGGCGAGGGCGTGCAGGTGCCGGTCCCCGCGCAGGTCCCCGATCCGGGCCCGCAGCGCGGACAGCGCGATCGCCTCGATCTCGTCCGCGGCCCGTCGCCGGCGGCGCACGGCCAGCTCGCCGTGCTCCTCCAGCCAGGCCCGGTGCTTCTCCAGCGCCTCGACGACCTCGTCCACGCCTTCGCCGCGCGCGGCGACGGTCTTGATGATCGGCGGGCGCCACGCCCCCGCCTCGCGGGCCTCGCCGAGGCCCAGCATGTGGTTGAGCTCCCGGGCGGTGGCGTCCGCGCCGTCCCGGTCGGCCTTGTTGACCACGAAGACGTCGCCGATCTCCAGGATCCCGGCCTTGGCGGCCTGGATCCCGTCGCCCATCCCGGGCGCGAGCAGCACGACGGTGGTGTCGGCCTGGGCGGCGACCTCCACCTCGGACTGCCCGACGCCGACGGTCTCGACCAGGATCACCTCGCAGCCGGCCGCGTCCAGCACCCGCAGGGCCTGCGGAGCCGTCCAGGACAGCCCGCCCAGGTGCCCGCGGGTGGCCATCGAGCGGATGAACACCTCGGGGTCGGTGGCGTGCTCCTGCATCCGCACCCGGTCCCCCAGCAGCGCGCCGCCGGAGAACGGCGAGGACGGGTCGACGGCCAGCACCCCGACCCGCTTGCCGAGCCGGCGGTAGGCCGAGACCAGGGCCGAGGTGGAGGTGGACTTGCCCACCCCGGGCGAGCCGGTCAGCCCGACCGTGTAGGCCTGCCCGGTGTACGGGGCGAGCGCGGCCATCGCCTCGCGCAGCTGCGGGGCGGCGTTCTCCACCAGCGAGATCAGCCGGGCCACCGCACGCGGCCGGCCCGCGCGGGCCTGCTCGACCAGCGTCGGGACGTCGATCATGAGCGTGCTCCTCGGTTCGCACCGCCGTACGGCGGGTGGGGCCGCGATCCGCCGGCAGCGGTTCGCGGCCCCGAAGGTACGTCAGATGATCAGGCCTTGGGAACCCGGACGATCAGGGCGTCGCCCTGGCCGCCGCCGCCGCACAGCGCGGCCGCGCCGACACCGCCGCCACGGCGCTGGAGCTCCAGCGCCAGGTGCAGCACCACGCGGGCGCCGGACATGCCGATCGGGTGGCCGAGCGCGATGGCGCCGCCGTTGACGTTGACCTTCTCGTCGGTGACGCCCAGGTCCTTCATCGACTGGTGGGCGACGGCCGCGAAGGCCTCGTTGATCTCGATCAGGTCGAGGTCCTCGACACCGATGCCCTCCTTGGCGAGCGCGTGCTCGATCGCGTTCGACGGCTGCGACTGCAGCGAGTTGTCCGGGCCGGCCACGTTGCCGTGCGCGCCGATCTCGGCGATCCAGCTCAGGCCCAGCTCCTCGGCCTTGGCCTTGCTCATCACGACCACCGCGGCGGCGCCGTCGGAGATCTGCGAGGAGGTGCCGGCGGTGATGGTGCCGTCCTTGGCGAAGGCCGGGCGCAGCTTGCCGAGGGTCTCGACGGTGGTCTCGGCGCGGATGCCCTCGTCCTGGCTGAAGAGGACCGGCTCGCCCTTGCGCTGCGGGATCTCGACCGGGACGATCTCCGCCTCGAAGACGCCGTTCTGCTGCGCCTTGGCGGCGCGCTGGTGCGAGGCCGCGGCGATGGCGTCCTGCACGTCGCGGGCGATGCCCAGCCGGGTGTTGTGCTTCTCGGTGGACTCGCCCATCGGGATGTTCTCGTACGCGTCGGTCAGGCCGTCGTAGGCCATCGCGTCGAGCATCTCGATCGCGCCGTACTTGAAGCCCTCGCGGGACTTCGGCAGCAGGTGCGGGGCGTTGGTCATCGACTCCTGGCCGCCGGCCACGACGATGTCGAACTCGCCGGCGCGGATCAGCTGGTCGGCGAGCGCGATGGCGTCCAGTCCGGAGAGGCAGACCTTGTTGATGGTCAGCGCCGGGACGTTCATCGGGATGCCGGCCTTGACGGCGGCCTGGCGCGCGGGGATCTGGCCGGCGCCGGCCTGGAGCACCTGGCCCATGATCACGTACTGGACCTGCTCGCCCGTGATGCCGGCCCGTTCCACGGCCGCCTTGATCGCGAAGCCGCCGAGCTCGGCACCGGAGAAGCCCTTCAGGGAGCCGAGCAGCCGGCCCATCGGGGTGCGTGCGCCTGCAACGATCACAGAGGTGGTGTTGGTCATGGGACGGGCCCCTTCGCACGTCGTGGCCAGGTGGAGGATGCCGCTCAATGTACTGACCCGTAACCCGTCCGTCACCGGAGCCGCGGTGTGATCAGGCGCACTGGCACTGTCCAGTCAACACCGTGTCAGGCCGGGCCGGGTGAATTGTGAGCAGGCTCGCACGCGGCGCTATGGCGTGGCCGGAGCCGGATGCGCTGCACTGGGGACCGCCCGCACCCACCCGTCCGTCGCCCGTCGTCGTCCTGCCCAGGGCGCGGCGATGCGACACCTTCCCTCTGGAGGCCGCAGTGCTGACCCGTATCGACCACATCGGCATCGCCTGCTTCGATCTCGACAAGACCGTCGAGTTCTACCGGGCCACCTACGGCTTCGAGGTGTTCCACAGCGAGGTCAACGAGGAGCAGGGGGTGCGCGAGGCGATGCTGAAGATCAACGACACCGGCGACGGCGGCGCGTCCTACCTCCAGCTGCTGGAGCCGACCCGCGAGGACTCCACCGTCGCCAAGTGGCTCGCCAAGAACGGCGAGGGCGTGCACCACATCGCCTTCGGCACGGGTGACGTGGACGCGGACGCCGCCGCGATCAAGGGCAAGGGCGTCCGGGTCCTGTACGAGGAGCCGCGCCGCGGCTCGATGGGCTCGCGGATCACCTTCCTGCACCCCAAGGACTGTGGCGGGGTGCTCACCGAGCTGGTCACCTCCGCGGCGCCCGCCGAGGGCGCCGAGCACTGATCCCGCGCGTGGCCCAGGCCGGGTGCCGCCGCCGACGGGCGGCGGCACCGGCCCGCACGCCCGGGAACCGCGTCCGCCCGGCGCGACCGCTCCGTCCGGCTCAGCCGCGTACCGGGCCGGCCCCCGTATACCCGACCGAAGGCCCGGATCGCGGGTGACCCGTCGGTAACCTTGCCGGGAGGCGCGAAAACACCCACGCGCCCGTTCCGCTGTGCCGCGCGCCCACTACAATGCCGAGGTGCGCGAAGGTCTCGGGGAGGACCGGGGTCCGGCGGGCACAGCCGAAGGCGAGTCAGACCGACCGATGCAGGTCTGTCCCGTCGCAGGGGAGTCCACTACGCGGGCACGGCTGAACAGTCGCAGTTCTGATCTGTCACCATTCTCCACAAGGCAAGAGTTCGCCCAGGAGTCCACCCGGACGGGGGAGCGCGGAAGCACCGCGCACCACCGACCAGGATTCCGACCGTGGCGGACGACCCCCGCACGTCAGGGGGCGTCCACCGGCCGCGGATGCAAGGACCAGTCGGACCGGCTCCCGGGCAGGTGGGGGGCACGGGTGCGGCCGGGTCGAGGACGCGACCAGGAGATGGATGGGACCGCGGAGTGCGGGGCTACGACCGCTACGAGGTTGAGGATCACCTCTCCCAGTTCGAGGCCGAGATGGATCGGACTCGCAAGGAGCGGGACAAGACCGTCGAGCATGCCGAGGACCTCGCCTACCAGGTGGAGGTGCTTCGGGCCAAGCTGCACGAGGCCCGTCGGCAGCTCGCTCAGCCGCGCGCGTTCGACTCCGTCTCCGGACAGGCCGAGCAGCTCCTGCGCAACGCGGAGATGCAGGCCCAGCAGCTGCGCGCGGACGCCGAGCGCCAGCTGAGGGAGTCCCAGGCGGCCACCCAGCGGCTGATGGCCGAGGCCGCCGAGCGCACCGCCCGGCTGGAGGCCGAGCTGGCCGCCCGCCGCCGCCAGCTCGACGACGAGCTCGGCGAACTGCGCCGCAGCGCCGAACGGCACGTCAACGAGAACGTCTCCTGGGCCGAGCAGACCCGCGCCGGCACCGAGCAGGAGGCCCAGCGCCTGCTCCAGGAATCCCGCGCCGAGGCCGACCGGCTGATCGCCGCCGCCCGCGCCGAGGCCGCCGCCATCTCCGACCAGGCCCGCGCCCAGAGCGCGGCCGACGTCGACGCCGTCCGCGGCGAGGCCCAGGCCGCCGCCGAGGCCGCCCTCCAGCGCGCCCAGAACGACGCCGAGCGCCTGCTGCGGGCCGCCTCCGAGCAGGCCCAGCAGGCCGTCGGCCAGGCCGAGGAGCTGCGCGGCAGCGCGGCCAACGAGGCACAGCAGCAGCTGGCCGGCGCCCAGGCCGCCGCCGAGCAGCAGCTCGCCGTGGCCCGCGCCGAGATCGACCGGCTCAAGCAGCAGGCCGCCGAGGATCAGCAGCGGGCCACCGAGGCCCTCAACCTGGCCCAGGCCGAGATAGAGCGGCTGCGCGCCGAGGCCCTCGCCGAGGCCGAGCGAGCCCGCCAGGAGGCCGCCGAGCTGCGCGCCCAGGCCGAGCGGGCCGCCGAGCAGCTCCAGGCCGACGCCGAGGCCTTCGCCGAGCGCCGGGTCGCCGACGGCGAGGCCGCCAGCGAGCAGCGCTCGCAGACCGCCAAGGCCGAGATCGCCCGGATGGTCGCCACCGCCACCAAGGAGGCCGACCGGATCAAGGCGGAGGCCGCCAACGCGAAGGCCGAGGCGGACGCCGCCAAGGCCGCCGCCGCCGAGGAGAGCGAGCGCCTGCGCGGCGCCGCCGAGAGCGTCGCCACCCAGTTGCGCGAGGAGGCCGAGGCCGCCATCGCGGAGCTGCGCGCCGCCGCCGAGCGCGACACCGCAGACCTGCGTGCCCAGGCCGAGGCCGCCGCCGAGCAGCTGCGCAACGAGGCCCGCGAGGCGGGCCTGGCGGAGGGCGCCAAGGACGCCACCGTGCACCTGGCCAAGGCCGCCAAGTCGGCCGAGGAGATGCTCTCCCGCGCCAACAAGGACGCCGAGACCGCGCGCGGCGAGGCCGCCGCCGAGGCCGAGCGCATCCGCGGCGAGGCCGCCGCGGAGGCCGAGCGGCTGCGTGAGCAGGCCCAGGCCGCCGTCGAGCAGGCCCAGAACGCCGCGCTGGACGACGCGGCGGGCATCCGCGAGCGGATGCAGCAGATGCAGGACGAGGCCGCCAGGCTGCGCGCCGAGGCCGAGGAGCTGCGCGCCCAGGCCGCCGCCGAGGCCGAGCGGGTACGCGGCGAAGCCCGCCGCCAGGCCGTCGTCCAGATCGAGGAATCGGCCAAGAGCGCCGAGGAACTGCTCACCCGTGCCAAGGCCGACGCGGACGAGCTGCGCGCGGGCGCGGCCGACGAGGTGCGGCGACAGCGCGAGCAGGCCAAGGAGCAGGCCGCCGAGACCCAGGGCCGGGCCGAGCAGACCCTCACCAGGGCCCGGGCCGAGGCCGAGAAGCTCACCGCCACCGCCGAGCAGCAGGGCCAGGACGCCCTGACCGCCGCCAAGGCCGCCGCCGCCGAGAACCGCGCCGCCGCCGAGCGGGAGACCGCCGAACTGCGCCGCGAGGCAACCGAGTTCGACCAGCTGGTCCGTGGCGAGGCGAGCATCGCCGCGCAGGAGGTACGGGAGGCCGCGGCCGCCGAGGCCGAGCAGCTGCGCGCCGCCACCGAGGCCGAGCTGGCCAGGCTGCGCGCCGAGGCCGACGCCGCAGCCGACGCACTGCGCGAGGAGAGCCGCCGCGAGCGCGAGGAGGCGTCCGCCGGTCTGCTCCGCGAGCGCGAGGAGACGGCCGAGCAGCTGGCCGCCGCCCAGGCCGCCCGCGAGCAGGCCGAGACCGCCGCCGTGGAGCTGGCCGAACGTACGGCCACGGAGAGCGCCGCCGTACGGGCGGCCGCCGAGACCGAGGCCGGGCAGCTGATCGCCGAGGCACAGGCCCAGGCGACCGAGCTGACCGAGCGCGCCGCCGCCGAGACCGACCGCCTGCACACCGAGGCGCTGCAGGCCGAGGAGAGCGCCCGGGCCGGCGCCGCCGAGCAGCTGGCCGAGGCCGACGCCGCCGCCCGCGCACTGCGCGAGGAGGCCGCCCAGGACCTCGCCGCCGCCAAGGAGCAGGCCGACGCGCTCGCCGCCGAGGCAGCCACCGCCGCCGAGGCGCTCCGGGCCGAGGCCGAGGCCGCGCTGCTCGCCGCCAAGGAGCAGGCCGACGCCCTGACCGCCGGCGCGCGGGAAGCCGCCGACGCCGTCCGGGCCGAGGCGGACGGGCAGCTGGAGCAGGCCCGCACCGAGGCCGAGGAGCTGACGGCCGCCGCCGGACACCGGGCCGCCGAGCTGGTCACCGCCGCCGAGGACGAGGCCTCCGAGGTCCGCCAGTCGGTGGCCGGGATGCACGAGTCCGCGTCCCAGCAGGTCGCCGAGCTGCGGGCCACCGCCGAGCGCGAGGCCGCCGAGGCCAGGGAGCTGGCCGCACTGGAGGCCGCCGAGCTGCGCGAGAGCGCCGACCGGGACACCGCCGAACTGCGCGCCGAGACCGACCGCGCCGTCGCCGAGCTGCGCGAGGCCGCCGAGCGGGAGACCACCGAGCAGCGGGAGCTGGCCGAGCGGGAGACCACCGAACTGCGCGCGAGCGCCGACCGGGACACCGCCGAACTGCGCGCCTGGGCCACCGCCGAGGTCGCCGCCCTGCGCGAGCAGACCGAGCTGGAGCTCACGGCCGAACGTCGGGCCGTGGAGGCCGAGCTGGGCAGGCTGCGAGCCGAGGCCCAGGCCTACGACGAGCGGCTGCGCGCCGACGCCGAGGCCGAGCTTCAGGCCGCCCAGGAGGCCGCCGAGCAGCACCGGGCCGAGGCCCAGGCGCAGGCGCAGCGCACCGTCCGCGACGCCGAGGACTTCGCCGCCGGACTGCGGGCGGAGGCCGAGGAGTACGCGCTGGCCACCCGCACCCTGGCGGAGGAGTACGACGCGGACATCCACGCCCGCGCCGACGCCTTCGACCGGGATACCCGCGAGCAGGCCGAGCAGTTCGACCGGGCCACCCGTGAGCAGGCGAAGTCCGTCCTGGAGAAGGCCTTCGCCGACGCCGAGGCGCTCGGTGAGGACGCCCAGACGACCGCGCTGGCCACCACCGCCGCCGCCGAGGAGCAGGCCGACGCGATGGTCGCGGCGGCTCGCAAGGAGGCCGACCGGCTGGTCGCGGCCGGCGAGAGCGCCGGGCAGGCCGAGGTGGAGCGGGCCCGCGCCGACGCGGACGCGCTGCTCTCCGAGGCCCGCCGGGACGCCACCGCGATCCGCGAGCGCGCCGAGGAGCTGCGCGAGCGCACCGACGCCGAGGTCGAGGCGCTGCACGAGCGGGCCCGCAAGGAGAACGCGCAGGCCATGAAGTCGGCCGGCGAGCGGGTGGACGCGCTGGTCACGGCGGCGCAGGAGCAGCTCACCGAGGCCGAGGAGCAGGCGGTGGCCACCGTCACCGAGGCCGAGGAGCGCGCGGCGGCCCTGATCGAGGCGGCCGAGGAGCGTGCGTCCGAGCTGACCTCGGAAGCCTCCGCGGAGGCCAGCAAGGTCCGGATCTCGGCCGTCCGCAAGGCCGAGGGCCTGCTGAAGGAGGCCGAGTCGAAGCTCGCGGACTCCACCGACCGGGCCGAGAAGCTGATCGTCAAGGCCGAGGCCAGGCTGAAGGAGTCCCAGGACGAGGCCGAGGAGCGGATCGAGCAGGCCTCGGCCGAGGCCGAGAAGCGCCTGCGCACCGCGGAGGAGAGCGCCGAGGAGCAGCTCGCACTCGCCAAGGAGGAGGCCGAGCGCCTTCGCACCGAGGCCAGGACCGAGGCCGAGCGGATCACCGACGAGGGCCGGCGCGAGCTGGACGAGCTGGTCCGGCGCCGCAAGGACATCAACACCGAGATCTCCAGGGTGCAGGACGTACTCTCCGCGCTGGAGGCCTTCGAGGCACCGTCACCGGTGGCTCAGAGCAACGGGGGAAGTGGCAGCAAGAAGGACGGGGCGTCCAAGGCCGGTGCCGGCGTCGGCGGTCCCCGGTCGGGTGGCAATCGCTCCGGTGGCGCACCACCCGATTGAGCGGACATTGTCCGTGAGACATCGGCATTTCGCCGACGACACTCCGATAACGTGTCAGGATTCCCTCAACCACCTCAGCGGTCAGACGACAGGAAGCCCAGAACCCCATGAGCGACAGTCACTCCCCACACGGCTTCGACCTGGTGCGCCGTGGGTACGAGCGTGCCCAGGTCGACGAGCGGATCACCAAGCTGGTGGCCGACCGTGACAGTGCCCTGACCCGGATCGGTGCGCTGGAGAAGCGCATCGAGGAGCTCCACCTGGAGACGCAGAGCGCCCAGGCCGCGGTCACCGAGTCCGAGCCCTCGTACGCCGGTCTCGGCGCCCGGGTGGAGAAGATCCTGCGGCTCGCCGAGGAGGAGGCCAAGGACCTGCGCGACGAGGCGCACCGCGCGGCCGAGCAGCACCGCGAGCTGGCCGAGGCGGCCGCCCAGCAGGTGCGCTCCGAGGCGGAGAACTACGCCAAGGACCGCAAGGCCAAGGCCGAGGACGAGGGCCTGCGGATCGTCGACAAGGCCAAGAGCGACAGCGCCCAGCTGCGCGCCGAGGCCAACAAGGACGCCCAGAACAAGCGCGAGGAGGCGGACGCCCTCTTCGAGGAGACCCGCACCAAGGCCGCCCAGGCCGCGCTGGAGTTCGAGACCAACCTGGCCAAGCGCCGTGAGCAGTCCGAGCGGGACTTGGCGGCCCGTCAGGCCAAGGCCGAGAAGCGCCTGGCCGAGATCGAGCACCGGGCGGAGCAGCTGCGCCTGGAGGCCGAGAAGCTGCGCACCGACGCCGAGCGCCGTGCCCGCCAGACCGTCGAGACGGCCCAGCGCCAGTCCGAGGACATCGTGGCGGACGCCAACGCCAAGGCCGACCGGATCCGCAGCGAGTCCGAGCGCGAGCTGGCGGCGCTCACCAACCGCCGCGACAGCATCAACGCCCAGCTGACCAACGTGCGCGAGATGCTCGCCACGCTGACGGGCGCGGCCGTGGCCGCCGCCTCGCTGCCGACCGACGACACCCTGGGCGTCCCCGCCCAGCAGTCGCGCTGACGATCGCGCATCGGCGGGCCCTCACCCCTCGGGGTGAGGGCCCGCCGTGCTGTGCGCGCACACCGCGGCGGGCGCCCGGGCGGGAGGTCGACCGGGCCTGCCTCCCACTCCGGCGGCTCACCGCGGGTAGGCCCCGTCGGGGCGCTGGTGGCCGCAGCTCAGCTGGTTCCCGTCGTCGTCCGAGACGGTGCCGAACCAGGAGGTGCACCAGACCGAGACGGAGTCCGGCCAGTACTGCATCTCGAAGGGGTGGCCGGAACCGTAGTCCCCGTACGAGGTGACGACGAAGGTCTCCCCCGGCTTGAGCCAGTAGTCCTCGCCGAGCGGTTCGAGGGTGAGTTCCATCAGCTCCTCGCCGCGGTTGGTGACGGGCATCCGGCCGGAGACCTCCAGTGCCGAGAAGTCCCAGCCGCCACCCGGCTCCGCCGTCATCCGGCCACCCTGGCGAGCAGCCGGCGGACGGCCGCGTTGAAGGCCTCGGGGGCCTCCAGCGCACTGAGATGACCCGAGCCGGGGATGACGGTCAGCTCGGCGGCGGGCAGCGCGTCGGCCATCAGCCGTGCCTCGGCGGGCGGCGTGATGCCGTCCTGCTCGCCGACGATCACGGCGGCGGGCACGGCCACGCCCGGCAGCACGTCCGAGCTGTCGGGCCGGGCGGCCATCGCGCGCTGGGCCCAGGCCACGGCCTGCGGCGGCGCCTGGGCGATCATCGCGCGTACGCGCTCGGCCAGCGGCCCGGAGCCGGGGCCGAGCAACGCGTCCTCCATCCGCTCCTCGGCGAGCAGCCGCACGCTGTCGCGGGCGAGCACCGCGGCGGCGATCCGCTCGCGGTTGGCGCGGGCCGCGTCGGTGTCGGCGGTGGCCTTGGTGTCGGCCAGCAGCAGGCCGGCCAGCCGGCCGGGGTGGCGGCGGGCGAAGGCCAGGGCGACGTAGCCGCCCATCGAGAGCCCGCCGATCACGGCACGCTCGATCCCGGCGGCGTCCAGCAGCAGGGCGAGGTCGTCCGCGACGAGGTCCAGCGAGGGGTCGTCGGTGCCCAGTTCGGTACCGCCGAAGCCCCGCTGGTCGGGGGCGAGCACCCGGGCCTCGTCACCGGTCAGGCCGGGCAGGGCGTCCAGCTGGGCGCTCCACATCGAGGCGGCGAGCGGGAAGGCGTGCAGCAGCACGAGCGGGGTGCCGGTGCCGCTCTCGCGGACGGACAGCTCCGTGGGAAGGTCGGTCATGCGCCCACCGTAGGCGGCACGCCGGACGGCCGCACCCATCGTTCCGTAATGTCCGGCTTGTCATAGCCTGACATGGAACAAGGGAGCGCTGATGATCGAGCTGCACGAGCTGACGAAACGTTACGGCGACACCCTCGCCGTCGATGGGCTGAGCTTCCAGGTGCCCAGGGGCGTGGTCACCGGCTTCCTCGGCCCGAACGGCGCGGGCAAGTCCACCACCATGCGGATGATCCTCGATCTCGACCGGCCCACCAGCGGCCGGGTCACCCTCGACGGCAAACGCTACGGCCAGCTCAGCGAGCCGCTGAAGTACATCGGCGCCCTGCTGGAGGCCAAGGCCGTCCACCCCGGCCGCACCGCCTACGACCACCTGCTCTGGCTCGCCCAGAGCAACCGGATCCCGGCCACCCGGGTCAACGAGGTCCTCGCCCTGGTCGGCCTGACCTCGGTGGCCCGCAAGCGCTCCCGGGGCTTCTCGCTCGGCATGGGCCAGCGCCTGGGCATCGCCAGCGCCCTGCTCGGCGACCCCGAGATCGTGATGTTCGACGAGCCGGTCAACGGACTCGACCCGGAGGGCATCCTCTGGATCCGCAACCTGATGAAGCGTCTCGCCGGCGAGGGCCGGACCGTCTTCGTCTCTTCCCACCTGATGAGCGAGATGGCACTCACCGCCGACCACCTGGTGGTGATCGGGCGCGGCCGGCTGCTGGCCGACCTCTCGATGCCCGAGTTCATCCGGCGCAACTCCCGCACCGCCGTACGGGTGCGCACCCCGCAGCCCCAGCAGTTGCTGGACGTCCTGGACAACGCGGGCCTGCGCCCCGAACGCGGGCCCGACGGCTCGTACGAGGTGGTGGACGGCGACCTCGCCAAGATCGGCGAGCTGGCCGCGGCCGGCGGCGTCACCCTGCACGAGCTCAGCCCACAGCAGGCCTCACTGGAGGAGGCGTTCATGCAGATGACGGCGGACTCGGTGGAGTACCACGCCGGGGGCGGCGGCGCGGGGCTGGACGCGGCCGGGGCGGCGGGGACGTGGGGCGCCGGTTGGCAGGGAAAACAGCCGGGCAAGAAGAAGGAGAACTGAGATGGCGTCCTTCCCCGCGATCGCGCGCTCGGAGTGGACGAAGATCCGCAGCGTCCGGTCCACGATCTGGACGCTCGCGCTGACCTTCGTGGTCACCGCTGGCCTCGGCGCGCTGCTCTCGCTGCTCACCAACAACAACTTCCAGGAGTTCGCCGACAACGACGGCGCCCCCTTCGACGCCACCGGCACCGCGTTCGCCGGCATCATGCTCGGCGAGCTGGCGATCATCGTCTTCGGGGTGCTGGCCGTCGGCAACGAGTACAGCACCGGGATGATCCGGGTGACCCTGGCCGCCGTGCCGCAGCGCGGCACCCTGCTCACCGGCAAGGCCGTGGTGCTCGGCGCGCTGGCCCTGGCGGTCTCGCTGGTCACCGCCTTCGTCACGTTCTTCCTCGGCCAGTCGCTGCTGGGCGTGCACTCCACCGGCCTGAGCGAGCCGCACGTGCTGCGCGCGGTCTTCGGCGCCGCGCTCTACCTGACGATGCTCTGCCTCTTCTCGGCTGGCGTGACGGCGATGCTGCACAACCAGACGCTGGCACTCGGCGTGCTGGTGCCGTTCTTCTTCCTGCTCTCGCCGATCCTCTCGGCGGTCCCCAAGGTGAAGACGCTGGCCCACTACTTCCCCGACTACGCGGGCTCGCGGATGCTGCGGGTGTACGAGCAGAGCGGCCAGCCGTACGGGCCGTGGACCGGGTTCTTCATCTGCCTGGCATGGACGCTGGCCGCGCTGGTCGGCGGCGCGCTGGTGCTCAAGAACCGGGACGCCTGACCGGGCCGGCCCGACCGGGCGCCGAGGCGCCCGAAGCACCGCACCGGCGCGGCGCCCCGCTCAGTAGCGCGGGGCGCCGCGTCCGCGCTGGATGTTGGAGCTGCGGCGCTCGCGCGCACCCCAGCAGGCGCGGTGCCAGTGCCGCCGGTCGTCCACGCCCGCGCCGTGCATCGGCCAGGCGACCAGGTGCCCGACGCCGGGCGGGATCTCCTGGTCGCAGCCCGGGCAGCGGTAGAAGCGCCCGGCCGTGCCGGCCACCGTCTGGACCACCCACTCCTCGTCCCGGTAGCTCTCGGTCCGTCGCAGCGAGCCGCCGAACGGCGCCGGTGCAGGTGCGGGTGCCTCGCGGTCGTCGGAACTCTTGATCCGGTTGCGGCGGGGGGACACGTCGGGCTACCTCTCCACGGGGGCTCGGAACCCCTCCAGATTACGGGTCACGCCCACCCCCGCGGTGCCCTACCACGGCATGCTCCGGTGCTCCACCGTTTCGCCCGAGATCCACCCGATCCTCCGCGAAATTCGTGATTCCGCGTGCCATTGGCACATGACATGGGTTAGTCACGAGGTGACAGGCGGGGCCCGCAGACCCTGCGTGCACCCGAGGAGGCCCATCCATGACCGAGACCACCACCCGCCCCGAGGCCGAGCTCCCCTCGCCCGAGCGGGCCGGCGGGCAACCGGCGGACACCGACGCCCTGCGGGTCGGCGCCTTCCTGCTCTCCGCGCAGTTCCCGGGCCAGGCCCACGCCGAGGTCCTCGAACGCACCGTCAGCGCCACCGTCGCGGCGGAGCGGGCCGGCCTGGACAGCGTATGGCTGGCCGAGCACCACTTCGTCCCGTACGGAGTCTGCCCCGACGCGGCGACGCTCGCCGCGCTGCTGCTCGGGCGGACCAGGCGGATCGGCCTCGGCACGGCGGTGAGCGTGCTCTCCACCCGCCACCCGGTGGCGCTCGGCGAGCAGGCCGCCCTGCTGCACCTGACCTCCGGCGGACGGTTCACGCTGGGCGTCGGGCGCGGCGGGCCGTGGATCGACCTGGACGTCTTCGGCACCGGTGTAGAGGCCTACGAGCGGGGCTTCCCCGAGCGGCTGGAGCTGCTGCTGCGCTGGCTGCGCGGCAGCCGGGTCGGCGCGGACGGGCCGCAGTTCAGCTTCCCCGAGGTGGCGGTGGTGCCGCGCGCCGGCGAGCCGCCGCGCCAGGCCGAGCCGCCCCGGCTGCCCGGCCTGTCCAGCTGGCTGGGCCTGGAGCAGGAGTCGGCCGGGCCGGTGCGCTTCCCCCGCCAGCGCAAGGACCGGCCCGCCGATGCGGCCGTGCACCGCCCGCCGGCCGGCCCGCCGGTGGTGGTCGCCTGCACCTCGCCGAACGGCGTCCGGCTGGCGGCCGAGCAGGGGCTGCCGATGCTGCTCGGCATGCACTCGGGGGACGAGGACAAGCAGCAGATGCTGGCGCTGTACCGCACCGCCTGGCTGGCCGCCGGGCGCGGCGAGGAGCAGCTGGCCAGGATCCGGCGCGAGCACGTGGCGGCGGGGGTGGCCCAGGTCGAGGACCGCACGTCGGCGGCCCGGGAGACCCTGCTGCGCTCGATGCCCGGCTGGTTCGAGTACGGGCTCGGTGCGCACCGCACGGTGGACGGCCGGGAGCGCAAGATGCGTGACCCGCGCGAGTACACCGAACTCCTCTGCGACCTGCACGCGGTGGGCACCGCGCGGCAGTGCGCGGACCGGCTGCTGGCGACCGCCGAGCGCACCGGCATCCGGCGCTTCGCACTGCTCGCCGAGGGCAGCGGGTGCCGCGAGGCGACCCTGCACAACATCGCCCGGCTGGGGGCGGAGGTACTCCCCCAGCTGGCCTGAGGCCCGGCGCCGGTCTGAGGGCGGCCGGCCCGGGCGGGTGACGGCCGGTACGGCCCGGGCCGCCCTGCCCCGGGCCCACGCAGCGGCTGACACGCCCGGGGCGAGGGGTGGGGCGGCCCGGTGGGCGCCCGGCCGTTGCGACGGCCGATCAGCAGTCCCGCAGCTCCTCCGACTGGTTGAGCAGCTGCTCCCGTACGGACGTGAAGCGCTGGTAGCGCCGCACATTGGCGTCCGAGGGGGCGAAGACCGCGACCCGGTGGCAGTTCTGGAAGGCCAGCTGCACGCCGAAGTGCCGCTGCAGGGCCCCCCGGATCGCGTCGCTGGCGAGCGCACGCAGCAGCTGGCCACGGGCCTGCTCGCTGGGTGGCGGTACCTGGTTGTCGGCGAAGTCGGTGCCGTCGACCTTCAGCTGGGCGACCAGCGAGCTGATCAGCTCCCAGGCGTACGGCAGGGAGACGCGGACGCAGTCGACGAATTCCCGCTCGTCGACCTCGCCCCGCTCGGCCTTCTCCAGAAGGGCCGGTGAGACGTCGAGCGACATGGGTTCTCCTCTCGCGGTCCACCCGCGCGCGGCGCCCGGGTGGTGGTGCGTTGGTGCGGATGGTGCCGTGCCGTGCTCAGGCTGTTCTCGATGATCGGGCCGGGGGTGGTGACCGGCCGTCAGGTGCTTCGAAGCCGGTGGCACGCCGAAGTGGCTCCGCCGGCTGAGGGCGGACTCCACTCAGAACAGCGTGGCAGCCATCGGCCGAGCGGGTTGGAGAATCCTCCGGATTTCGTGGGAAACGCCCGCCTGTGCACCAGATTGGCCGGATCCCATCGGATCGTTCATCCAAAGACTCCATCCCCGTTTGCCGACAGCTGCGCAAGCGTGCCGTCACACAACGTAGCTGCCCGTGGATACGGGCGCCAGAGTGTGTGAGGGACTACCGCCGGACCGCCGGACATCCATGTTCGCTGCCTTCGCGGTTTCTTCACCCAGCCATCGCGGAATCGCATCAACTGGCCCCGGTGGGCTAGCGTGGTCGACCGTGCGTCTCGTAATTGCCCGTTGCTCAGTCGACTATGCCGGTCGACTCTCCGCCCATCTGCCGTCCGCCACCAGGCTCATCCTGGTCAAGGCCGACGGCAGCGTCAGCATTCACGCCGACGACCGTGCCTACAAGCCGCTCAACTGGATGTCGCCACCCTGCACGCTCAAGGCGGGCGACGGCGTCTGGACGGTCGTGAACAAGGCCGGCGAGAAGCTGATCATCACCATGGAGGAGGTGCTGCACGACTCCTCCCACGAGCTCGGGGTCGACCCCGGACTCATCAAGGACGGCGTCGAGGCCCACCTCCAGGAACTGCTCGCGGACCGGATGGAGGTGCTCGGCAGCGGCTGGTCGCTGATCCGCCGCGAGTACCCGACCGCCATCGGCCCGGTCGACATCCTCTGCCGCGACTCCGACGGCGCGACCGTCGCCGTCGAGATCAAACGGCGCGGCGAGATCGACGGTGTCGAGCAGCTCACCCGCTACCTGGAGCTGCTCAACCGCGACCCGCTGCTCGCGCCGGTGAAGGGCGTCTTCGCCGCGCAGGAGATCAAGCCCCAGGCCCGCGTACTGGCCACCGACCGGGGCATCGGCTGCGTCGTCCTCGACTACGACGAGCTGCGCGGCATCGAGGACGACAAGCTCAAGCTGTTCTGACCCTCACGGCGACGACGTCGCACTGGTGCTGGTCGTCGGCGCCGGCGACGAGGGCGAGGGGGTCGTGGTCGGAGGGTTACTCGTCGGCGCCGGCGTCCAGGGCGCGCTGCTGCTCGTCGAGGGCCTCGGGACGGGCGGCTGGGGGCTGTTGGGCGCGGGGGGCTGAACCGGGGGCACCACCGGCGGCGCGGGCACCGAGGAGCTCTCCGAGGGCGTCGAGGCGCTCGGACTGGCCGACTTCGAGGGCTTCTTGCTCGGCGAGCGCGAGGCGCTCGGGCTCGCACTGCTCGCGGACGGGTCCGGCGTCGCCGACTCGCTGCCGGTCGGCGAGGCCTCCGGGCTGTCCGTGGCCGAGCCGCTCATGGTCGGCAGTGGGAGATTGCCGCCCATCCCGCTGAGGTCCTCCGGGCTGCCGGGCCGCACCGTACCGCCGCCGCGCGAGTCCGGCCCCGCGACGCTCAGCCCGATCGCCGCGCCGAGCACCCCGAGGGCGAGCACCGCCGCCGAGGCCGCGAGCACCGTACGGCTGGTCCGGCCGGTACCCGGGGTGGACCTGAAGCGCCACGGCACCTGGGCGGCGATGGCCCGGATGACCGGCCTGCGGGTCGCCGACGGGGCGTTCGCGGTGTCGGGCAGGTCGCGGTCGGCCCGCAGCAGATCGAGCATCCGGCCGGCCGCCGCACTGCCACGCGGCTCGTTCGCGGCCTGCCGCAGGGTGATCGCCGACTCCAGCTCGGCCGCCGCCCTGGCCTGCGAGCGCACGCAGAGCGCGTACACCCCCAACTCGTGCCGGAACCAGGCCTCGTCGACGGCGGAGCCGGTCTCCCGGGCGGCCTCCAGGCCGAGCTCCAGGGCCTGCTCCCAGGCTCCCCAGCGCAGGGCCAGGGCCAGGGCCGGGGCAGCCGCCTTGGCGAGCCGCAGGACGGCCTGTGGTCGCCCGGCCTCCCGGTCGGCGGTCATCGCGCCGATCACCACCTCGGCCTCGGCCGCGATCTGCTCGGTGCTGACCGAGCTGTGGCCCACCCACCAGGAGAAGTGCTGGGCCGCGCCGTCGGTGCTGTCGGCGGCCGGCCAGTGCGGCGCGAGCAGCTCCAACGCGCCCGCGGTGAGCCGGTGGTGGCCGCCGATGGAGACGGCGAGGCCGCAGTCGGCCAGCTCGTGCAGGGCGCTCTCACCGTGGCTGACGTCGATCAGCGCGGGCAGGTGCGGGGCGGTCGGGCACTCGCCGCCGAGCGCCACCGCGAGCCGCAGCACCACCTGGGCGGACTCGCTCAGCCCCTGGGCGAGCCGGACGGCCGGCGCCGCGCTCTCCGCCACGGACGGCAGCGAGACGCTCTGGCGCAGCCTGGCCTCGCGGACGGCGGGGTCCGGGTTCTCGACCTGCTTCTCCAGCGTGCCGAAGACGCTGTGCCGGTCCTCCTCCGCCGCGACCAGCGCGTCGACCGCCACGTCCCGCTGACGCAGCAGCGCGGCGGCCTGGACGAAGCGCAGCGGCAGGCCCTCGGACTCGAACCAGAGGTCGACGGCCCAGGCCCGCTCGGCCTCGTCCAGCGCCCGGCCGGCGAGCCGGGCGGTCAGCGCCAGACACGCGGACCGGGACAGGCCCGCCACCAGGTGATCCTCCAGCCGGGAGTCCAGCGGCAGCGAGGGGCTGTCGGGGGCGACCGAGACAAGGAAGGCGCAGTCGGGCGCGGCCGCCAGCATGGTCTCCAGCTCGGCCCCGGCCGGCCCGAGCTCGTCGATCACCACGATCGCGCCGACCGTGGCGAGGTACTGGGACAGCTGCGCGGGATCGGGCCGGAAGCCGGGCGCGTGGTGGGTGGCGGCGAAGAGCTCCTGGAGCAGGTCGGCGGCGCTGCGGCGGTGTCCGCAGAGCTGGACGACCCCGTCGGGCGCGAGGTCGGCGGCGGCCTCGGCGACGGCCTTCAGCAGCGCGCTGCGGCCCGATCCGGCCTGGCCGACCAGCCGGATCGAGCGGCCCTCGGCGAGTCGGCCGAGCAGCTGGGCGACGTCCGCCTCCCGGTCCAGCAGCGGCAGGTCCGCGGGCCCGGAGCCCAGCGCCAGCGGACCGACCGCCGGGCTCGGGCCGAGCTGGCCGCGGCTCTGGTCCCGGCGCGCGGTGCGGCGCGGCCTGGGCCGCCACTCCTCGGGGCACGGCCGGGCCTCGGACCCGTCCGGGCCGCCCACGCTCACCAGCAGACCGCCCGAGACCAGCTCGCCGGTCCGGGGGCGTACGCCCTCCTGCCGGAAGTCACCGGATGGCTGTCCCACGTTGTGCTCCGCCCATGCTCGGCCGCCCGGCTAGGCGCCGGCGCGCTGACGACTGCGACCGGCCGCGCGCGGGCAGGCTCGATCCCGGC
This sequence comes from Kitasatospora sp. NPDC050543, assembly GCF_044457565.1. Lineage (NCBI taxonomy): Bacteria > Bacillati > Actinomycetota > Actinomycetes > Kitasatosporales > Streptomycetaceae > Kitasatospora > Kitasatospora sp. NPDC050543. The sequence goes on from NZ_JBITGZ010000001.1 coordinate 65,897, forward strand.
GGCCGTCTTCTTGACCGCAGACTCTCGCACACTAGTCCCCACCCGCGCAGCAGCCCTCCCCCAGGACGGCCTCCGGCAGCGGCTCGGAGCGCTCCCGCCGGGGCGGATCGGACTCCCGCGGGTGGTCCCGGCCGCCCGTCGAGACGGACCGTCAGAGCCGCGGGCAGCCGCCCGCAGGGGCGGACGGCGCCGAACACCGAACGCTCACGACAGCGGACGGCTCAGAGCAGCGGCGCGACGACCGGCTGGCCCGTGACCGGGCCGAGGGCGGGCAGGGTCGCGCCGAGCGGCTCGGGGACGGTGCCCTCGACCGCGAGGATGCGGTGCAGGCGGGTGGCCACCAGCAGGCGCTGGAGCTGCGCGGGCACGGCCCGCAGCACCAGCCTGCGGCCGAGCCGGCCGGCCCGGCGGTGGGTGCCCATGATGACGCCGAGCCCGGTGGCGTCCCAGGAGTCCAGGCGGCCGAGGTCGAGTACGAGGTCACCCTGCCCGCCGTCGACGGCCTGGTGCAGGCGGACCCTGGCGTCGGCGGCGCTGCGGACGTCGAGGCGGCCTTCGAGGGCCAGGGCCGTGTGGTCGCCGATGATTCGCATGCTCTCCTCCTCCGCTTGCCAGGCCTGCCCGCGGGCATCGGCCTGCCGCCGGGCGCCGGCTCCGTTCCGGGTTCAAGGTGCCGGGGGTGAGAGGTCCGGCTCAAGGCGCCGGATGCGGACCGAGTCCGGCACGCCCGGGCCCCCGGCGGCCGCGCCGGGGCTCCCCCTCATCTGACGGCGAACCAGCTCCGCAGGTTGCTGGTCAGGGCCAGATCTGAAGCAACTTCACTCGTCCGAGGGAATATACGCAGTAAGTCCCCACACCTACGCTCGATTACCGCCCAAATCACCCGTCTGCGGCAGCGGCGTGAGGAAACTCACCAGTTCGTGGCACGGCAGGCCGTACGATGCACCGGTCGTACGACCCGCCGGGCCAGGAGGTCCCCCGGGTCCGATCCGATCGGACCCCGGGTCACTTGCCTTCGTACGGGTAGAAGCCCCGGCCGCTCTTGCGGCCCAGGTCGCCCGCCGTGACCATCCGCGCCATGATCTCCGGCGCGGCGAACTTCTCGTCCTTGGTCTCCTCGTAGATGTTGCGCGCGGCGTGCAGCAGGATGTCCACGCCGGTCAGGTCGGCGGTCTGCAGCGGGCCCATCGGGTGGCCGAAGCCGAGCCGGCAGGCGGTGTCGATGTCCTCGGCGGTGGCGACACCGGACTCGTACAGCTTCGCGGCCTCCACGACCAGCGCGGTGATCAGGCGGGTGGTGACGAAGCCGGCCACGTCACGGTTGACCACGACCACCTCCTTGCCCACGCCCTCGGCGAACTCACGGGCCGCCGCCAGCGTGGCGTCGCTGGTCTTGTAACCACGCACCAGCTCGACCAGGCGCATCAGCGGCACCGGCGAGAAGAAGTGCACGCCGACCACGGACTCCGGCCGCGAGGTGACGGCGGCGATCCGGGTGATCGGGATGGCGGAGGTGTTGGAGGCCAGCACGGCGCCGTCCTTGGCGAGCTTGTCGAGCTCCCGGAAGACGCCTTCCTTCACGTCCAGGCGCTCGAAGACCGCCTCGATCACGATGTCGGCCTCGGCCACCGCGCCCAGGTCGGTGGTGGTGGTGATCCGGCCCAGCGCAGCCTCGGCCTCCTCGGCCGTCAGCTTGCCCTTGGAGACGAACTTGTCGTAGGAGGCGCGGATGCCGTCCAGACCGCGCTGGAGGGCGGCGTCGGTGACGTCCCGCAGCACCACCGGGTGCCCGGCCTGGGCGGAGACCTGGGCGATGCCGGCGCCCATCAGTCCGGCGCCGATCACGGCGATCTGCTTGCTGCTGGGTACGTTGCTCATCGCTGCTTCTCCCGGGTGCGTTGTTCGCCCATCCGCCACCGCCGGCTCCTGACCCGGCGTCGGCGCTCCCACTGGCTCAGGACCGTGCCTGAAGGCGGCTCAGGGCAGGGGTCACCCCCCGGAGCCGCGCCACTCTCGGCCGGACTCTAATGCCCCTGGGGGCTCCGTGGTGAGATTGGGCGATGTGATCTGTGCCCGACCGAGAGGTGGAACATGCGGGCCCTGGCGTATCTGCTGCTGAGCTTCGCCGTGGTGGGGGTCCTCGTCCTGCTGCTGCGCTGGACGTACGGCAGTGGGAAGTCGCTGGTGGCACGCCGGCCCCGGACCGGCCGCGCGGACGAGTACGGCCTGCTGGTGGCCGTCGCCGCGCCCGCGGACGCCGCCGAGGCACGGCGGCTGGCCGCCGCCCTGAGCACCGCCGGACTGCGGCACACCGTGGTGGCCACCTCCGACGGGCTGCGGCTGATGGTCTGGCCGGCCGACGAGGGCGCCGCCCGGGACGCCCTGCGCCGTCACTGACGCCCACGCGCCGCCATCGGGAAGCCCCCGGCAAGCCCGCGGAGGCGGCCGGAGGACCGCGAAGCCTCGTAGAAGCGCCGAGCCCGGTCAGCGGTCGCGGTCAGCGGTTCTCGCCGGGCACCCAGAGCACGTCGCCCTGCTCCTTGTTGGCCGCCCGGGCGAGGATGAACAGCAGGTCGGACAGCCGGTTGAGGTACTTGGCGGTCAGCGGGTTGACGCTGTCCCCGTGCATCTCGATCGCCGCCCAGGTGGCCCGCTCGGCCCGCCGCACCACCGTGCAGGCCAGATGCAGGTACGCCGCGCCGGCCGTGCCCCCGGGGAGAATGAAGCTGCGCAGCTTCTCCAGCGTCTCCAGGTACTGGTCGCAGTCCGCCTCCAGCCGGTCGATGTACGTCTGGAGCACCCGCAGCGGCGGGTACTTCGGATCCTCCACCACCGGCGTGGCCAGGTCGGCCCCGACGTCGAACAGGTCGTTCTGGACCCGGGTGAGCACCGCCGCCACATCCGCCGGCAGCCCGCCGGCCGCGATGGCCACCCCGATCGCCGCGTTGGCCTCGTTGGTGTCCGCATAGGCGATCAGCCGGGGGTCCGTCTTGGTCGTCCGGCTCATGTCGCCGAGCGCCGTGGTGCCGTCATCGCCGGTACGGGTGTAGATACGCGTCAGGTTGACCATGCCCAGCAGACTACTCAGCTCTTTCGGGCCTCACCCGTGATTGCGACCCCGATCACAAACCCCTTCGCGGGCCCCTCGGGAATGACGACCTCGGTGCCGTAGGGCATCCGCACCTCGGCCTCGTGGGTGGCCTTCTGTGGATCTGGTGAGCTGAGCAGCGTCACATGGCCGTCACCATCGAATGCGTCGATGGCGACACGGCGCCCACCGCGCGGGCGGGGAGGAGGCGGAGCAATCCGCCCGAAGGCGTGGCAGGAGCTACGCGACGTTGACCCTCTGGCCGGGCGGGGCGGCCTCCAGCCAGGCGAGGAAGCCGGTCAGGGCGTCCTCGCTCATGGCGAGCTCCAGGGGGGCGCCGTTGTGCAGGCAGCGCAGCACGACCGAGCCGGAGAGCAGAGCGAGCTCCTCCTGGCCCTCGGGGTAGCGGCGGCCGAGCACCTCGATCTCCCGGCGCGGGAGGACCCGGCGGGGGCGCGGGGCGTAGGAGAAGACCCGGAACCACTCGATGGAGTCGCCGCTGTACCGCCCGATACCAAAAACCCACCCCTTGCCATCGGTCTGCGGAACCGGGGCTGAGGTGGGTTTGCCGTTCTCGTCGAGGTCGGGCTGCGTGGAGGCGTCGGCCGGCATTTTGAGCCGGTAGCTGCAGTCGAACGTGCCGCCGACGCGCTGGATCACACGCCGGCGTACCGCGAAGGCCACCAGCCCGGCCACTCCGAGCGCCACGACCGCCGCACACACCACAAGGGCGAGGACCATGCTCACCGACCTCCTCGCTACCTGCGTTCCCCGAATCGGTCGTATCTACCTAGCGACCGCACTGTCCTACCAACTGATACGACAGTCCCGGGGTCACGCTCGCGCGTCCCCGGGACCGTCGGTCGTACTCTGCTCAGGCCGCCTTGAGGCCTCGTGCGGCGACGAGACGAACCTCGGCGCGGCGCTCGGCGTGGGCGTCGAGCTCGCTCTGGGCGTTCTCCAGGGCGCGCTCGGCACGGGCGACATCGATCTCGTCCGCCAGCTCGGCGATCTCTGCGAGCAGAGACAGCTTGTTGTCGGCGAAGGAGATGAAGCCACCGTGCACCGCGGCGATGACGGTGCCGCCATCGGTGGTCCGGATGGTGACCGGGCCGGACTCCAGCACGCTCAGCACCGGGGTGTGGCCCGGCATGATGCCGGTGTCACCGGAGGCCGTACGGGCGACAACGATGGTGGCCGCACCGGACCACACCTTGCGGTCGGCTGCGACCAGCTCGACGTGCAGCTCAGCCAACGTGGGCTCCTAGGCTCATGCAACGCCCGATTACTCGGGAGTTTCGGTAAGAATAACGGGCCCGCGCCCCGGAGATGAAACCGGCGGCACGGAAATGACCGGAATCACAGTGATGTGCCGCGAGGGGTGGTCCCCAGGGCTGGGGGCCACCCCTCACGATCACACTGCTGCTACCGGCCGCGAATTACTTCTTCGCGAGCTCGGCGGCGTTCTTCTCGAGGTCCTCGATGCCACCGCACATGAAGAAGGCCTGCTCGGGAACCGAGTCGTACTTGCCGTCCGCGATCGCGTTGAAGGCCTCGATGGTCTCCGACAGCGGCACGGTCGAACCCTCGACGCCGGTGAACTGCTTGGCGACGTAGGTGTTCTGCGACAGGAAGCGCTCGATACGACGGGCACGGTGAACCGTGATCTTGTCGTCCTCGGACAGCTCGTCGATACCGAGGATCGCGATGATGTCCTGGAGGTCCTTGTACTTCTGCAGGATCCCCTTGATACGGATGGCCGTCTCGTAGTGGTCCTGCGCGATGTAGCGCGGGTCCAGGATGCGGGACGTGGAGTCCAGCGGGTCGACGGCCGGGTAGATGCCCTTCTCGGAGATCGGACGGGAGAGAACCGTCGTCGCGTCGAGGTGGGCGAAGGTGGTCGCCGGGGCCGGGTCGGTCAGGTCGTCCGCGGGGACGTAGATCGCCTGCATCGAGGTGATCGAGTGACCGCGGGTCGAGGTGATGCGCTCCTGGAGGAGGCCCATCTCGTCGGCCAGGTTCGGCTGGTAACCCACCGCGGAGGGCATACGGCCGAGCAGGGTCGACACCTCGGAACCGGCCTGGGTGAACCGGAAGATGTTGTCGATGAAGAGCAGAACGTCCTGCTGCTCCACGTCACGGAAGTACTCCGCCATGGTCAGCGCGGAGAGCGCGACCCGCAGACGGGTGCCCGGCGGCTCGTCCATCTGGCCGAAGACCAGCGCGGTCTTGTCCAGAACACCCGAGTCGACCATCTCGTGGATGAGGTCGTTGCCCTCACGGGTGCGCTCGCCGACACCGGCGAACACCGACACACCACCGAAGTTCTCGGCGACGCGGTAGATCATCTCCTGGATCAGAACGGTCTTGCCGACACCGGCACCACCGAACAGACCGATCTTGCCACCCTGGACGTACGGGGTGAGCAGGTCGATGACCTTGATACCGGTCTCGAACATCTCGGTCTTGGACTCGAGGTCCTTGAACGCGGGAGCCTTGCGGTGGATCGGCCAGCGGACCTCGACCTGGGACTCGAACTCGTCCTTGTCGACGTTCAGCACCTCACCGAGGGCGTTGAAGACCTTGCCCTTGGTGATCTGGCCGACCGGGACGGAGATCGCCGCACCGGTGTCGGAGACCTGCGCGCCACGGACCAGGCCGTCGGTCGGCTGCATCGAGATGCCGCGGACCACGCCGTCGCCGAGGTGCTGCGCGACCTCGAGGGTCAGGGTCTTGGTGCCCGAGCCGTCGGGGTTGTTCACCTCGACGTGCAGGGCGTTGAACATGTCCGGAATCGCGTCGACGGGGAACTCCACGTCGACGACCGGGCCGATGACCCGCGCGACGCGGCCCGTCGCCGTGGTCGGCTCAACTGTGGTGGTCATTCTCATTCGCTCCCGCGGCTAGCGTCGGCGAGCGCGTTGGCACCGCCGACGATCTCGCTGATTTCCTGGGTGATCTCGGCCTGACGGGCCGAGTTGGCAAGCCGCGTGAGCGACTTGATGAGCTCTCCCGCATTGTCGGTCGCGCTCTTCATCGCGCGCCGGCGAGCGGCGTGCTCCGAGGCGGCCGACTGCAGCAGCGCGTTGTAGATCCGGCTCTCGACGTACCGCGGCAGCAGCGCGTCCAGGACGCCCTCCGCCGACGGCTCGAAGTCGTACAGCGGGAAGATCTCGTGCTTGGCCTTCGACTCGTCGCTGAGCTGGACCTCGTCCAGCTTCAGCGGCAGCAGCCGGGAGTCCACCGCGGTCTGAGTCAGCATGGACTCGAACTTGGTGGACACCAGGTGAAGCTCGTCCACGCCACCGGTCTCGGCCGTGAAGGCCTCGATCAGGTCACTCGCAACGGCCTTGGCGTCGCCGTACGTCGGCTTGTCCGAGAAGCCCGTCCACGCCTTCGCGACCGGCAGGTCACGGAAGCTGTAGTACGAGACACCCTTGCGACCGACGATGTACGTCACCACGTCCTTGCCCTCGGCACGCAGCTGCGCGGAGAGCGCGGTCGCCTGCTTGATGGCGTTGGCCGAGTAGCCGCCGGCCAGGCCGCGGTCCGCCGTGATCAGCAGGACCGCGGCGCTGGCGGCGCCGGGCTTCTCGGTGGTGAGCGGGTGCTTGGCGTTGGACCGGGTGGCCACCGCCGTCACCGCCCGGGTGAGCTCATCGGCGTACGGAGTGGAGGCGGCCACCGCGCGCTGCGCCTTGACGATGCGCGACGCGGAGATCATCTCCATCGCCTTGGTGATCTTCTTCGTCGCGGTGACAGAGCGGATCCGGCGCTTGTAGACCCGAAGCTGTGCTCCCATGGGTCGTTACGTCCTTTCCCTCGTTACCGGACTCAGGCCTGCTCGGAGAGCAGCTTGCCGTCGGCCGTGGTGAAGCCCAGCTTGAAGGCCTTGATCGCCTCGGTCAGCGCGTCGATGGTGCCGTCCTCCAGCTTGGAGGTCTCGACGATGCCGGCCAGCAGGTCCTTCTTCGAGGTCCGCAGGTGGTCCAGGAACTCGCGCTCGAAGCGGCGGATGTCCGCGACCGGTACGTCGTCCAGCTTGCCGGTGGTGCCGGCCCAGATGGAAACGACCTGCTCCTCGACCGGGAACGGCTGGTACTGGCCCTGCTTCAGCAGCTCGACCATGCGCGCACCGCGCTCCAGCTGGGCCTTGGAGGCCGCGTCCAGGTCGGAACCGAAGGCGGCGAACGCCTCCAGCTCACGGTACTGGGCCAGGTCCAGGCGCAGGCGGCCGGCGACCGACTTCATGGCCTTGATCTGGGCGGAGCCACCGACGCGGGAGACCGAGATACCGACGTTCACGGCCGGGCGGATGCCGGCGTTGAACAGGTCGGACTCCAGGAAGCACTGGCCGTCGGTGATGGAGATGACGTTGGTCGGGATGTACGCCGACACGTCGTTGGCCTTGGTCTCGATGATCGGCAGACCGGTCATCGAGCCCGCGCCCAGCTCGTCGGAGAGCTTCGCGCAGCGCTCCAGCAGGCGGGAGTGCAGGTAGAAGACGTCACCCGGGTAGGCCTCGCGGCCCGGCGGACGACGGAGCAGCAGCGACACGGAGCGGTACGCCTCGGCCTGCTTCGACAGGTCGTCGAAGATGATGAGGACGTGCTTGCCGTCGTACATCCACTCCTGGCCGATGGCCGAGCCGGTGTACGGGGCGAGGTACTTGAAGCCGGCCGGGTCGGAGGCGGGAGCAGCCACGATGGTGGTGTACTCCAGCGCGCCGGCCTCCTCCAGGGCGCCACGCACGGACGCGATGGTGGAGCCCTTCTGGCCCACGGCGACGTAGATGCAGCGGACCTGCTTCTTCGGGTCGCCCGAGCGCCAGTTGTCACGCTGGTTGATGATCGTGTCGATCGCCACCGCGGTCTTGCCGGTCTGGCGGTCGCCGATGATCAGCTGACGCTGGCCACGGCCGATCGGGGTCATCGCGTCGATGGCCTTGATGCCGGTCTGCATCGGCTCGTGGACCGACTTGCGGACCATGACGCCGGGAGCCTGCAGCTCCAGGGCGCGGCGGCCGGAGGAGGCGATGTCGCCCAGACCGTCGATCGGGTTGCCCAGCGGGTCCACGACGCGGCCGAGGTAGCCCTCGCCGACCGGGACGGAGAGGACCTCGCCGGTGCGGTGCACCGTCTGACCCTCTTCGATGCCGCTGAACTCACCGAGGACGACGACACCGATCTCGCGGGTGTCGAGGTTCAGCGCGAGGCCGAGGGTTCCGTCCTCGAACTTCAGCAGCTCGTTGGCCATGACCGAGGGCAGACCCTCGACCTTGGCGATACCGTCCATGGCCTCAGTGACCGTGCCGACCTCTTCACGCGAGGCGGCGTCCGGCTGGTACGACTGGACAAAGTCGGCCAGCGCGTCCCGGATTTCCTCCGGACGGATCGTAAGCTCCGCCATCAGGCTTCCCTGCTCTCCTAGTTTGCGATCCTCGGCCCGCCATTGAGGGCCGCAAGTATTCGACTCTCGGCCGGGTCGTATTGAACCGGCCGTACGATTTGCCGACTCCGAGGAGCCGGTGCCCGACCGAGGGTCGGATGTTGCTTGTGTCAGCCTTCGAGGGCCTGGCGAGCGCCTTCGAGGCGGCTCGACACGGTGCCGTCGATGATCTCGTCACCGATCTGCACCCGGACACCGCCGACGACCTCGGGGTCGACGTCGATGTTCAGGTGGACCGCACGGCCGTAGAGCCGGCCCAGGGCACCCGACAGGCGCTCCCGCTGGCTGTCCGACAGCGGCACCGAGCTGGTGACCAGGGCCACCACACGACCGCGCCGGGCGGCGGCGAGCTTGGAGTAGGACTCCAGGCCCTGCTCCAGGCTACGGCCACGCGGGTTGGTGACCAGCGAGATCACCAGACGCACGGTGGCCGGGTTGGCCCGGCCGCCGAGCAGCTTGGTGATCAGCTCGGCCTTGGCGGCCTTGCCGGCCTTGGGCTCGGTGAGCGCGGCGCGCAGCTCGTGCGAGCCGCTGACGATCCGGCCGAACCGGAAGAGCTCGTCCTCGACGTCGTCCAGCGCACCGGCCTTCTCGGCGGCGATGATCTCGGCGTACGCGGCGAGTTCCTCGCACGCGTCCACCAGGTCACGACCGCCCGACCAGCGGGAGCGGACCAGGCCGGAGACCAGGTCGACCGTCTCGCCGGAGACCTGGCCGGTCAGCAGCGAAGCGACCAGCTGGGCCTTGTCCTGACCGGACCGCGAGGGGTCGGTCAGGACCCGGCGCAGCGACACCTCGCGGTCCAGCAGGACCGTGACGGCGGCGAGCTCCTCGGCGGTCCTGGCCGCGTCCACCGAGGTGGAGTCGGTCAGGGCCTCGAGGTTCTGCCGGCCGGCTGCGAGGGCCTCACGGCTCGCGCCGATCACTTGGCAGCGCCCTGGGCAGCGGCGGCCTTGGCCTCCAGCTCGTCCAGGAAGCGGTCGATCACGCCGCTCTGCCGGGCGGAGTCCTCAAGGGACTCACCCACGATGCGGGAGGCAAGCTGCGAAGCGAGCGAACCCACGTCCTGGCGCAGGGCGGCAGTCGCCTGCTTCTTGTCGGCCTCGATCTGGGCGTGACCGGCGGCGATGACGGCCTCGCGCTGACGCTGGCCCTCCTCGCGCATCTCGGCGATCTGGGCCGCGCCCTGCTCACGCGCCTGCTCGGTGATCCGAGCAGCCTCGTGACGTGCCTCGGCCAGCTCGGCACGGTACTGCTCGAGCAGGGCCTGGGCCTCGCGCTGAGCGACCTCGGCGCGCTCCATACCACCCTCGATGGCGTCCCGGCGGTCCGCCAGCACCTTCTCGATGCTGGGCAGGAGCTTCTTGCCGAGGAGGCCGAAGACGATGAAGAAGCAGAGCAGGCCGATGATGACCTCGGGCCATGCGGGGAGAAGAGGGTTCATCTTCTCCTCTGCCGCAAGGGCGACCACGGGGCTCATATCTGAACCTTTCGTCGAAAAGGGCTACCGGTGTGCCGGACTTACTGGCCGTAGACAAACGGCATGACGATACCGATGAGCGCGAGCGCCTCGGTGAGCGCGAAGCCGATGAACATGTTGGAGCGGATCAGGCCGGCAGCCTCGGGCTGACGGGCCATGGCCTGCACACCGTTGCCGAAGATCAGACCGACACCGATGCCGGGGCCGATCGCGGCGAGGCCGTAGCCGATGGAAGCGACGGAACCGGAAACCTCAGCGAGAGCGGACATCTCTGCTAATCCTTTGCGGGGTGGAGAACCGGTGGTGGTTGGCCACCGGGAGTTCAGGGTGCAGCCGGGGCTGCAGGGGCTCAGTGCGCCTCTTCGAGGGCACCGGCGATGTAGCTGCTGGCCAGCATCACGAAGATGTAGGCCTGCAGGAACTGGACCAGCAGCTCGAAGGCGGTCAGGCCGACGGCGACCACGAAGGACACCGAGCCGTAGAGCGCGCCGATGGTCGGGCTGAGCAGGTACCAGGAGGCGACCGAGAAGACCACGATCAGCAGGTGGCCGGCGAACATGTTCGCGAAGGCTCGGACCGCGAGCGTGAACGGGCGCACGAAGATGTTCGAGAAGAACTCGATCGGGACCAGGATGAACATGACCCAGCCCGGGATGCCCGACGGCCAGCAGAGGTTCTTCATGCCACCCACGAAGCCGTGCTTCTTGAAGGTGAGCGTCATGTACGTGATCCACACGACGATCGCGAGTCCGACCGGGAACGCGATGCGCGACATCACCGGGAACTGGGCGAACGGGATGATGGACATGATGTTCATGATCCATACGAAGAAGAACATCGAGACCAGCATCGGGACGTACTTCTCGCCCTTTTTGCCGATGGTCTCCAGCACGATGCTGCGCTTGACGAAGTCGTAGCCGATCTCGCCGACCAGCTGCATCTTGCCCGGCAGGAGCTTCGGCTTGGCGAACGCGGCCCAGAAGAACACGACGACCAGCAAGGCGCAGATGATCGACAGCAGCATCGGCTTGGTGAAGTCGATGCCACCGACCGTGAAGATCGGCTTGAAGTCGAATTCGTTCAGGCCGGGCGCCGGGAAGCCGCAGCCATTGTCCCCGCCGAAGTGGCAGTTGCCCTCAGAGGCGAGGAACGTGAGCTCAGCAGCACTCACCAGGGACTCCTTCGTCGTGACGCATGGTTACGGCAACCTCGGTGTGTCGGCGTGGCCTGCGGCCACGGTGCGGCACTGGAACTTGATGGGTTTCTCGCGGACCCGGCACGGCGGTGCGAAGCACCGGCGCGGGATCATCGAAGACTGCGCGGGTCCGGGGGGCGATCCGACCGTTGACCGGTGAGACCTGGCCGCTTCCCGTACTCCGTTGTTGCGACGGACGATAGCAGTCCGTCAGTACCGCATAAACACCGGCCCCCTCGTTGGGGGGACAGTTGGGCCTCGTCACTGTTGACGCCCCGAGTCGGAGGGCTTGTCACCCTTGGTTTCGGAGGCGTCGGGCTGGACGTAGTGGATCTTGGCCTTCATCGCGCCGCGCACCTGGAACCCCGTCCAGATCAGAACGCAACCGAGCAGCGTGAAGCCGAAGACCTTGGTGTCGAACAATGTCGTGTTCTTGAACACTCCGAGAACAACCGCGACCAGCAGGATCTGCGTGGTGTAGACCAGCAGCGCAGCCGCCATCATGATCTGCGGATTGTTCCTGGTCAGCCGGTCGAGAGCGACCTGGCCGGAACTGAAGAAGGCCAGCACCAGCAGCGTTGCGAAGAGAGCACCGAGCAACCCCTTGGTACCCACGACTGCGGCGGAGATCGCCATGGCGATGACTCCGGCGGCCGCAGTGGGGATCGCGGCGCCTCGGATGATCCGGGCGTCGTTGGACGGCATGTCGGCAACTCCGGCGGCATGTCGATGTGACGGGGGACGGGCGCGTAACGCGGGGGTGGCACCGAACCGAGGGGTTCGCCGCAGGCCGGCCGCTTGACGGCGAGCCTGTCACGGGAGACCCGACCAGGGACGGAAGTCCTCCACCTGTCAGGTCTTTCGGCGCGTTCTCGGTACTCGTGAACGGTATCACAAACTATTTGATGAGAGCTTTACCATGTATGTGTGGTACCTGTCACACCGATGGCCCAGTAGTGCAGCCGTACGGGTGAAGCAGATTGACGGCCAATCAGACGCGCCGCTCAACTCTCGCGCGAGCCCCGCCCCCGGCCGTGACCGGCGGTGTGACCGTGCCCGGAGGTGGCACCGGAGCCGTGCCCGGCGGGCCCGCGTCCCTGGCCCGACCCCTGGCCGGCGCCGTGACCGCCCACCGCGGACGCCCCGGTGCCGAGCCGGCCCAGCAGCTCCTTGTCCTGCGCCGACAGCTCGGCCATCGGCGCGCTGTCCGCGACGGCCCGCTCGGCCTCGGCCCCGGTCCGCTTCTCACCGCGCGCCACCCGGCGGTAGCGCGGCGGCACGAACGCCTGCACGGCCTGCGGGGCGTGCGGCCGGAACCGCGGAGTCAGCAGCACCACGATGCCGACCAGGCTGAGCCCGGCGATGGTGAGCACCACGGTGCGGCCGGTGTTGGTGATCGAGAACGCCACCGTGCCGAAGGCGATCAGCGCGGCCCAGAAGTACATGATCAGCACGGCCCGGCTGTGCGAGTGCCCGACCTCCAGCAGCCGGTGGTGCAGGTGCTGCTTGTCGGCGGCGAAGGGCGACTTGCCGGCCCAGGTTCGGCGCACCACGGCCAGTAGCAGGTCGGCCAGTGGCAGCGCGATGACGGTCAGCGGCAGCAGCAGCGGGATGTAGATCGGCACCAGGGTGTGCACGGCCTTGGTCTGCGAGTCGCTCAGCAGGTCGGGGTCGACCCGGCCGGTGATGGAGATCGCCGAGACGGCCAGCATCAGCCCGAGCATCATCGAGCCCGAGTCGCCCATGAAGATCCGGGCCGGGTGCAGGTTGTGCGGCAGGAAGCCCAGGCACATCCCGATCAGCAGCGCGCTGAACAGCACCGCGGGCGCGGCGTCGGTGATCGTGTAGCGGTACCAGAGGCGGTACGAGTACAGGAAGAAGGCCATCGCGGCGATGCAGACCATGCCGGCCGCCAGGCCGTCCAGGCCGTCGATGAAGTTCACCGCGTTCACCATGACCACCACCAGGGTGACCGAGATGACCATGCCCTGGGTCGGGCTGACCGCGACGGTGCCGACGCCGGGCACCGGCAGCGAGATCACCGTGACGCCCTGCCACACCATCACGCCCGCGGCGATCATCTGACCGCCCAGCTTCACCAGCGCGTCCACGCCCCACTTGTCGTCCAGCACACCGAGCACGAACATGATCCCCGCACCGGAGAGCAACGCGCGGATGTCCGAGCCGGGGGTGAACGCCTTGCTGAGGTTCGCCAGCTGCGAGGCGACCAGGATGCCGGCGCAGAGGCCGCCGAACATCGCGATCCCGCCGAGCCGCGGCGTGGGCTCGCGGTGGACGTCACGGGCGCGGACGGCCGGCATCGCGCCGGCCACGATCGCGAACTTCCGGACGGGGCCGGTCAGCAGGTAGGTGACGGCCGCGGTGCAGAACAGCACCAGCAGATACTCACGCACCACTGGCCTCCAGCGTCACGATCTGACAGGTGAGTACCGAAGGTACTCCCGTGATTGTCCGGGATTCGAGGTGCGTGGCCACGGCATACACCTTATTGAGTTGGACGCCCTCCTTGTGCATCGCGGTTCGTCCTGCCGGGTATCGATCCCGGTTCGGGACTCAACCGCGGCCGGCGAAGGCCTGTGCCAGCTCCCGCACCCGGGCCCCGATTCGCGCATCCGCGCCACCGCTGAGCAGCTGTCCGACCAGCACCGCGATCTCGGTGAGCTCCGGCACGCCCATCCCCTGCGCGGTGACCGTCCCGGTGCCGAGGCGGATGCCGGAGGTCTCGGCGGCCGGCGCGGGGTCGTAGGGCAGCGCGCACTTGCCGAGCAGGACGCCCGCCGCAGCGCACCTGCGTTCGGCCTCGGCCCCGGTGACGCCCAGCGGGCTGACGTCGGCGGTGACCAGGTGGGTGTCCGTGCCACCGGTCACCGGGGGCATTGCGGCGTCCGCCAGGCCCTGGGCGAGGGCCCGGGCCCCGGCGACCGCCCGCAGCACGTACTCGCGGTAGGCCGGCGCGGCCGCCTCGGCCAGCGCCACCGCCTTGCCCGCCACCTCGTTCATCGCCGCGCCGCCCTGGGTGAACGGGAAGACCGCCCGGTCGATCCGCTCGGCCAGCTCGCCGGTGCACAGCAGCAGACCGCCGCGCGGGCCGCGCAGCAGCTTGTGGGTGGCGGCGACGGTGACGTCCGCGTACGGCACGGGCGAGGGGGCGACGCCCGCGGCCACCAGGCCGGTGGTCTGCGCGACGGAGGCGATCAGGTAGGCGTCGACCTCGTCGGCGATCTCCCGGAAGGCCGCCCAGTCGAGGTGACGGGGGTAGGAGATGCCGCCGGCGATGATCGCCTTCGGGCGGTGGTGCCGGGCCAGCTCGCGGACCTGGTCGAGGTCGATCAGCTGGTCCGCCTCGCGGACGCCGTACCCGACGAACTCGAACCAGCGGCCGGAGAAGTTGGCCCGCGAGCCGCAGCTGAGGTGGCCGCCGTGCTCCAGCGACATCGCCAGCACCACGTCACCGGGCTTGAGCAGCGCCGCGTACGTCGCCAGCATCGCCGAAGTGCCCGACCGGGGCTGGACGTTGGCGTGCGGGGCGGCGAACAGCGAGCGGGCCCGGTCGACCGCCAGCAGCTCCGCGGCGTCCGCCAGGGCGCAGCCGCTGTGGTGGCGGCGGCCCGGGTAGCCCTCGGCGTACTTGTCGATCAGCGGGCCGCCCAGCGCGGCCAGGACGGCGGGGCTGGTGAGGTTCTCCCCCGCGAGCAGCTGGAGGCTCTCGGCCCGGCGCTCGCCCTCCGCCGCCAGCAGGTCGGCCACCTGCGGGTCGGCCCGCCGCAGGGCCTGGGAGGCCTGCCAGTGCCCCCCGGTGGTGGTGGCGCCGTACGCGGCATCGGTGATGGTCATGGCGGGACTCCCGGGCAGCGTCGGGTGAGGTCCCTCCAGCGTAGGACCGGCCGCCGGGGCCGTCCTGCCGACGCGAGCCGGGTGCACCCGTCAGGGCACGGCGCGCGCCCTGACGGCTCGGGGAACACAGCCGAAGGGGCGCGCCGGTGCCGAAGGGATGGAGCGAGGAAGCGACCGAGGAGCGAGGAAGCGCGGGAGCGACGACCGTCGGCACCGGGGCGAGCGGCCCGGAGGCTCGACGACGGACACCGCGTCAGTGTGGCGCGGGGACGCCCGTCAGGGCGGTGACGACCGGGTCCAGCGCGTGGAATATCTCCTCGCCGCAGTTGCGGAACATCCCGATCGGCGCGCCGTACGGGTCGTCCAGCTCGTCCGACTCGGGGGTGGCCGCGAGCAGCCAGCCGCGCAGTGCGGCGGCCGAGCGGACCAGGGCACGGGCGCGCTCGGTCACGTCGGCGCCCCGGCGCGGGTCGGGCAGGGTGCCCGGGTCGATCGTCCGCACCAGGCGGGTGAACTCCTTCAGGGTGAAGGTGCGCAGCCCCGCCGAGTGGCCCATCGAGATCACCTGGGCGCGGTGGTCGAGGGTCGCGGTGAGCACCAGGTCGGCCTCGACCACGTGCTCGTCCAGCAGCTCGCGTCCGGTGAAGCCGCCGCTGTCGGCGCCGTACTCGTTCAGAACGGTCGCGGCGTGCTCCTCCATCGGCGCGCCCTCGTGGCCCCAGGTGCCGGCGCTCTCCACCAGGATCCGGCCGGCCACCCGGGGGTTGAGCCGGGTGTCCAGCTCACGCCGGGTGAGCCGCTCGGCGATCGGCGAGCGGCAGATGTTCCCGGTGCAGACGAAGAGGATCCGGAAGTGGTCCAGCGGCCGGGGTGCCACGCTCAGGTACGGCGATATGCCGGGCCCCGCGTGCAGGAAGGTGGCCGTCAACTGCCGGCCTCCAGGTCGGGGACGACCTCCCTCAGCTGCTCGGCGCTGATCGCGCCGGCCCGCAGCAGGACCGGGACCTTGCCCGTGACGTCGACGATGGAGGAGGCGGTCGCGTGGTCGGCCTGCCCGCCGTCCAGGTACACCGAGATCGAGTCGCCGAGCTGCTGCTGGGCCTCGTCGCAGGTGGCCGGGGACGGCCCGCCGGTGCGGTTGGCGCTGGAGACGGCGAGCGGGCCGGTGGTGTTCAGCAGCTCGATCGCGACGGGGTGCAGCGGCATCCGGACGGCGACGGTGCCGCGGGTCTCGCCGAGGTCCCAGCGCAGCGAGGGCTGGTGCTTGGCGACCAGCGTCAGCCCGCCTGGCCAGAAGGCGTCGACCAGCTCCCAGGCCTGCTCGGAGAAGTCGGTGACCAGGCCGTGCAGGGTGGTCGGCGAGCCGACCAGGACGGGTGAGGGCATGTTGCGCCCGCGTCCCTTGGCGGCCAGCAGGGAAGCCACGGCCTCCGGGGAGAAGGCGTCGGCGCCGACCCCGTACAGCGTGTCGGTGGGGAGCACCACGAGCTCGGCGCGGCGGATCGCCGAGGCGGCCTCGCGCAGTCCGGTGGCGCGGTCCCCTGCGTCGGCACAGTCGTAGCGGCGGCTCATCGGTGCGGTCCCCTTCCGAGATGGCTGATGGAGTTGGTGCCCGGCCCGCCGGCCGTGACGCCTCGCGCGGCGCGGCGCGGGGAGGCGGTCACAACGACGCCTTGCGGGCCGTGGTGAAGCGCGGGCGGTTGTTCAGGTCGCGGTGGTCGGCCGCGTCCGTCCAGCCGCCCTCCTCGTTGAAGATCCACGGCACCTGGCCGCCCTGGGTGTCGGCGTGCTCGATCACGACCGCGCCGCCTGGTCGCAGCAGCCGGGCGGCGACCCGCTCGATGCCGCGGATGGTGTCCAGGCCGTCCTCGCCGGAGAACAGCGACATCTGCGGGTCGTGGTCACGGGCCTCGGGCGCGACGTACTCCCACTCGGTGAGCGGGATGTACGGCGGGTTGCTGATCACCAGGTCGAAGCGGCCGTCCCAGGAGCGGTCGTCCTCGAACGCGCGGGTGGCGTCCCCGGCGTGCAGGGTGACCCGGGCGCGGTCCGAGCTGGCGGCGATGTTGCGCCGGGTGTAGCGCATCGCGCCCTCGTCCAGCTCGAAGGCGTGCACCATCGAGCGCGGCAGCTCCTGGGCCAGGGCCAGCGCGATCGCGCCGGAGCCGGTGCAGAGGTCGACCACCAGCGGCTCCGCCACGTCCATGTCGCGGACGGCGTCTATGGCCCACTCGACGACCGTCTCGGTCTCCGGGCGGGGCACGAACACACCGGGGCCGACCTCCAGCTCCAGGTACCGGAAGAAGGCCCGGCCGGTGATGTGCTGGAGCGGTTCACGCGCCTCGCGGCGCGAGATGGCCTCCCAGTAGCGGGCGTCGAAGTCGGCGTCCGGGACGGTGTGCAACTGGCTGCGCTTGACGTTGTGGATGTGTGCGGCGAGTTCCTCCGCGTCGAAGCGCGGCGACGGCACGCCGGCCGCGGCCAACCGCTGGGTGGCCTGGGCCACCTCGGCAAGCAGCAGGTTCATCCGTACGACCCTCTTGTTTCTGCGCTCTGGCCCTGGTGCTCGGGCTCAGTTCTGTTGTGCCGCGGCGAGCTTGGCCGCCGCGTCGGCGTCCACACAGGACTGGATCACCGGGCTCAGGTCGCCGTCCAGGACCTGGTCCAGGTTGTACGCCTTGAAGCCGGTTCGGTGGTCCGAGATGCGGTTCTCGGGGTAGTTGTACGTCCGGATCCGCTCGGAGCGGTCGACCGTACGGACCTGGCTGCGCCGGGCGTCGGAGGCCTCCTGCTCGGCGGCCTCCTGGGCTGCGGCCAGCAGCCGCGAGCGCAGGATGCGCATCGCGGACTCCTTGTTCTGCAGCTGGCTCTTCTCGTTCTGGCAGGAGGCCACGATACCGGTCGGCAGGTGGGTGATCCGGACCGCCGAGTCGGTGGTGTTGACGGACTGGCCGCCGGGGCCGGACGAGCGGTACACGTCGACCCGCAGGTCGTTGGCGTGGATCTCGACCTCGACCTCCTCGGCCTCCGGGGTGACCAGCACGCCCGCCGCCGAGGTGTGGATGCGGCCCTGCGACTCGGTGGCCGGCACGCGCTGCACGCGGTGCACGCCGCCCTCGTACTTCAGGCGGGCCCAGACGCCCTGGCCGGGCTCGATGGTGCCCCTGGTCTTCACGGCCACCGAGACGTCCTTGTACCCGCCGAGGTCGGACTCGTTGGAGTCGATGATCTCGGTCTTCCAGCCGGTCCGCTCCGCGAAGCGCAGGTACATCCGCAGCAGGTCACCGGCGAACAGGGCGGACTCCTCGCCGCCCTCACCCGCCTTGATCTCCAGGATGACGTCCTTCTCGTCGCTCGGGTCGCGCGGGACGAGCAGGAGGCGCAGTTCCTCGGTCAGCTCGGCCTGGCGGGCCTCGGAGGCCTTCACCTCGGCGATGAAGTCCGAGTCCTCGGCGGCGAGTTCGCGGGCCGTCTCGATGTCCTCGCCGGTCTGGCGCCAGGCGCGGTAGGTGGCGGTGATCGGCGTCAGCTCCGCGTAGCGCTTGGCCAGCTTGCGGGCGTTGGCCTGGTCGGCGTGCACGGACGGGTCGGCCAGCCTCGCTTCGAGGGCGGCGTGCTCTACGAGGAGCTCTTCGACTGCCTCGAACATGGGATGGGCCTACTTCCGGTGAGATCTGCTGGCTGGTACGTGCGGAGCGGTGGGACGCGAACGGCGCCGGCCCCCACGCCCCCGCGATGTGCGGGGACGCCGGAGACCGGCGCCGAAAGAGCGCTAGGCCTGCTTCGCGCTGTGGCCCTTGCCGAAGCGAGCCTCGAAGCGGGCAACGCGGCCGCCGGTGTCGAGGATCTTCTGCTTGCCGGTGTAGAACGGGTGGCACTGCGAGCAGACCTCGGCGCGAATGACGCCGCTGGTCTCGGTCGAGCGGGTGGTGAACTCGTTGCCGCAGGTGCAGGTCACCGAGGTGACCACGTACTCGGGGTGAACGTTGGGCTTCAAGGGTTCTCCTAGGTTCGGGAGGGCACCGGGTCGGCGACTGGACAGACGCACGTGAACCGGGACCGACGTACCAGTCTGCCAGGACTGGTCGCCTCTTCCCAAACCGGGTGCCGGTCGCGGATATTCCTGGTACGTCCCGATGCCCGGCGGCGGCCGGCGCCCTACGTCCCCGGCCGCCGGGGCCGTCCGTCCCTAGCGGCCGGCGCGCGCCGCACCCGAGGCCGCGGAGGGCGCGCCGGAGGGCTCGGTGGCGGGTCCGCCGGAGGGACCCGTGGCGGCCGTGGACGGCGTCGTGGCGGTCGCGGAGGCGGTGTTGGCCGGATTGCCCGGCTGGGCGGTGACGACGTCCCGCGGGACGGCCTGGTCGGCCTTGAGCGCCGCCCACAGCCGGTTGGCCTGCGGCTGCTGCTCGACCACCCGGTTCGGGTCACTGGTGGCCGCCACCACCGGCAGGGTGACCATGGTCAGCTGCTCCGGCCCGATCTGCTTGAGCGACTCGGCGAGACCGACCAGCGCGTTCACCGAGGCGAGGTCGGAGTCGGTGGTGATGCTCCTGGTCAGGGTGTCCCCCACGGACCAGAGCTTCACCGGGTTGGAGAGCAGCCCGATCGAGCCGACCTGCTGCATGACCGACCTGACCATCTGCTTCTGCAGTTCGATCCGTCCCAGGTCGCTGCCGTCGCCGACCCCGTGCCGGGTGCGGACGAAGGCGAGGGCCTGCGCGCCGCCCAGATGGTGCTCACCGGCGGCCAGGTCCAGGCCGCTGTCCTTGTCCGTGATGGCCACCGTGGTGGTCACGGTGGCCCCGCCTATGGAGTCGATGAAGCGGGCGAAGCCGGAGAAGTCGATCTCCACATAGTGGTTCATCCGCAGCCCGGTGAGCTGCTCCGCGGTCTTCACCGCACACGCCGCGCCACCGACCTCGTACGCGCTGTTGAACATCGCCCGCCGCTCGGCGGGTACCGCCCGCCCCGAGGGGTCCGTGCACTCGGGCCGGTCGACCAGGGTGTCGCGCGGGATCGAGACCACCTCACCGCGGGTGTGGTCCTGGTTGACGTGCAGCACCATCGCGGTGTCCGAGCGGGCCGTCCCGCCGGTGTCGCCGCCGGCCAGGCTTCCGTTGCTGCCGCTGCGCGAATCGGAGCCGAGGACAAGGACGTTGAACGACCCGCCGGTCGCGGAGGGGGGCCGGGAGGCGCCCAGCCTGGCGTTGATGTCGACGCTCTTGATGTTCGCGTTGAGCCGCCAGTACGCGTAGCCCGCCGCGCCCGCACCCAGCACCACGAGGGCGATCAGCGTGCAGCCGGCGATCCGCAGCATCCTGCTGCGGCGACTGCGGGGCCTGTGGTGATCGGCCATCTCGTGTCGTCCTCGCCCTGAGCGCCCGGTGCGCGTCCGTCAGCTGTTGCTGCATCTGGCCGGATATGACCGCTCTTTCGAGGATAAGCGAACCTCATGATGATGAGAGCGGTATGTGAATCAACCTGGAAGCAGCCTGCGTTCGGACGGCCACGGAGAGCCGCGGAGGACCGCCGAGTGATGCCGTACCGGCTTCGCGCGGGCCGGCGGCGGCATGACCGCGGACAGCGGCGAGCCCCGGACCGCGGGTGCAGTCCGGGGCTCGCCGTGCGCTGCCGATCCGGCGTCAGTCGCCGGAACCGGGGGTGGTCTTGGCGATCTGCATCAGGAACTCGGCGTTGCTCTTGGTCTGCTTCATCTTGTCCAGCAGCAGCTCGATGGCCTGCTGCGAGTCCAGCGCGTGCAGCACCCGGCGGAGCTTCCAGGTGACCGCCAGCTCCTCCTTGCCGAGCAGGATCTCCTCCTTGCGGGTGGAGGACGCGTCGACGTCCACCGCCGGGAAGATCCGCTTGTCGGAGAGCTTGCGGTCGAGCTTGAGCTCCATGTTGCCGGTGCCCTTGAACTCCTCGAAGACGACCTCGTCGGCCCGGGAGCCGGTCTCCACCAGCGCGGTGGCGAGGATGGTCAGCGAGCCGCCGTTCTCGATGTTGCGCGCGGCACCGAAGAACTTCTTCGGCGGGTAGAGCGCGGTCGAGTCGACACCACCGGACAGGATGCGGCCGGAGGCCGGCGCCGCCAGGTTGTAGGCGCGGCCGAGGCGGGTGATCGAGTCCAGCAGGATCACCACGTCGTGGCCCAGCTCCACCAGGCGCTTGGCGCGCTCGATGGCCAGCTCGGCGACGACCGTGTGGTCCTCGGCGGGCCGGTCGAAGGTCGAGGAGATGACCTCGCCCTTCACCGAACGCTGCATGTCGGTGACCTCTTCCGGACGCTCGTCGACCAGGACGACCATCAGGTGGCACTCGGGGTTGTTGTGGGTGATCGCGTTGGCGATCGCCTGCATGATCATCGTCTTGCCGGTCTTCGGCGGGGCGACGATCAGACCGCGCTGGCCCTTACCGATCGGCGACACCAGGTCGATGATGCGGGTGGTCAGCACGCCCGGGTCGGTCTCCAGGCGCAGGCGCTCCTGCGGGTACAGCGGGGTCAGCTTGCCGAACTCGGGACGGCCGCGGCCGCTCTCCGGGTCCATGCCGTTGACGGAGTCCAGCCGCACCATGGCGTTGAACTTCTCGCGGCGCTCGCCGTCCTTGGGCTGGCGCACGGCGCCGGTGATGGCGTCGCCCTTGCGCAGGCCGTTCTTGCGGACCTGGGCGAGCGAGACATAGACGTCGTTGCTGCCCGGCAGGTAGCCGGAGGTCCGCACGAAGGCGTAGTTGTCGAGGATGTCGAGGATGCCCGCGACGGGGATCAGCACATCGTCGTCGCCGACCTGCGGCTCGGCCACGCCGGCGTCGAAGCCGTCCCGGCGGGTGCCACGGCCACGGCGGTCGCGGTAGCGGCCACGGCGGCCGCGGCGGCCGTCGCCGAACTCGTCGTCGTCGTAGCCGCCCTGCTGGGCCTGCGGCTGGCCGCCGCCCTGCTGCTGCTGGCCCTGGCGGGCCGGCTGGCCCTCGCCCTGGGCCGCCTGGGTGCCCGCGGGCTGGCCCTGGCGCTCGGCGCGGTCCCGGCGGTTACGGCGGTCCCGGCGCGACTCGCGGGTGTCGCCGTCCTGCGCGGCCTGGCCGTCGCCGGCCTCCTGGCGCTCACCGCGCTCGCCGCCCTCGCGGCGGTCGCGGCGGTCCCGGCGGTCCCGGCGGGTCTCGGTACGGCCCTCCTCCTGACGGCCGTCGAAGGCGCGGGCGCCCTCCTGCTTGGTGTCGGCCTGCTTGGCCTCGGTGACCACCGCGGTGGCGCTGTCGCCGGCCTCGGCGGTCGGCGCGCCGGCGGCGGAGGTGGCGCGGCGGCGGGTGCGCTCGGCGCGGGCCGGGGCGGCGCCGGTCTCGGCGGCGGCCTGGACCGGGATCTCGATCTGGGCCTGCGCCTCGGCGGCGGCGGCTTCGACCGGGGCGGTACGGGTGCGGCGGGCCGGCTTCTCGGCCGGCGCCTCGGCCGCGGGCGCCTCGGCGGCGGCCGGGGCGGCCTTGGTGGCGGCGCGCTTGGCGGCCGGAGCGGCCGGCGCGGCGCCGGCGAGCAGCGGGTCGCCGCCGCTCTTCTCCTTGATGGCCTCGATCAGCTGGCTCTTGCGCAGGCGTCCGGTACCGCTGATACCGAGCGTCGAGGCGAGCTTCTGCAGCTCGGCCAGGACGAGGCCGTCCAGGCCCGCGGCGGCGGTGCGACGGCGCCGGGCCGGGGCCGCGGGGGCGGCGGCTGCGTCCGACGCCTCGGCGTCGGGGCGCGCGCCCATCAGATCGGTGGTGTCGCTCACTAAGGGTCCTTCCCTGGAGCGGACGTCGGCCTGTCTGGCTCGGCGACCGGTTGTGCTGTCCTGACCAACGCTCGTCTGCGCGGGTCCGAGGCGGTGATCCCTCGAATGGCGGTACCAACCGAGGGAGAGCTGCGAGGTGCGGTGCTTGAAGCACGGTGGTGCTGGGTGGCGCGTGGGCCGGTCTCGTGCCGACCCGCCCTCCTGGCCCGTCGTCGGGCAGGAGGGGCGCACTGCCTGCGAATCCCGGGCCCCCGTCGCGAGACGGTCGCCCGTGCTCCGCCCGGCCGGGCCTCAGGTTGGAGGCCGCGGGTGGGAGTCAGGTGCCGTCACGGCTTCGGGATGCGGCCGCAATCGCGCAGGCAGGCTGCGTACGCGCTGTGGTGGGCTCCCGGAGAATCGTGGTCCCGTGCATCGCCCTGACTCCGCGGAAGCGGAGCGCTGGGATCGGGACGCGGCGCACCGAGCCCCGGAGGGCACCTGGTGCAGCAATGAGGTTAACACTACCTACCCCCTCAGACATTCCCCAGCCTTGCGCTTGCCAATCGTGTCCCTGCATTCCCGCCCGGTCTCCCCCCTGCGACCTCGGACGATGCCCGTGGTCAGCCGTCGAGCGGGAGCACCGAGGCCCCGGCACGGTCGAGTTCCAGCCGGTGCGCGGCGAAGCCCGGGCCGGCGAAGTGCAGCAGCTTGTCCGCCCCGGCCTCGTCGGCGAGTGCGAGCACGGTCGGGCCCGCCCCCGAGATGACGGCCGGGACGCCCTCCGCGCGCAGCGCGCCCACCAGCGCGGCGCTGTCCGGCATGGCGGACGCCCGGTAGTCCTGGTGCAGCCGGTCCTCGGTGGCGGCGAGCAGCAGCTCGGGGCGCCGGGTGAGGGCCTCGACCAGCAGCGCGGCACGGCCGGCGTTGGCGGCCGCGTCGGCCAGCGGCACCGTACGGGGCAGCAGCCCCCGGGCGGTCTCGGTGAGCACCTCGGTGGACGGGATGAAGACCACCGGCACCACGTGCTCGGACGGGTCCAGCGTGACGGCCCTCGCGCGGTCCTCCTCCGTCCACGCGACGGTGAAGTTGCCGCGCAGGCAGGCTGCGACGTTGTCCGGGTGGCCCTCCAGCTCGGAGGCGAGGGCCAGCAGCGCGTCGTCGTCCAGCGCGGACGGGCCGCCGATGGTGACGGCGCGGGCCGCGACGATGCCGGCGCAGATCGCGGCGGACGAGGAGCCCAGGCCACGGCCGTGCGGTATGCGGTTGGCGCAGACCACCTCAAGGCCGCGCGGCTGGCCGCCGAGCCGGTCGAAGGCCGCACGCATCGAGCGGACCACCAGGTGGCGCTCGTCCCGCGCGAGGGTCTCGGCGCCCTCACCCGCGATGTCGACGGAGAGGCCGGAGTCGGCGACCCGGACCACGACGTCGTCGTAGAGGCCAAGGGCGAGTCCGAAGGCGTCGAAGCCGGGGCCCAGGTTGGCGCTGGTCGCGGGAACCCGGACCCGGACGGCGGCGGCTCGGAACGCGGGACCGGCCATGCGGTGGACTCTCCTGAGGAATGAGGTGCGCGATCGCGCGGGGCGCGTCATCGCAGAGGGTGGGATGTCGCGCGGGGCGCGGCGTGTCACGGGTGGTGGGGTACGGCGGGCGCCGGGTGGGGCGACCACGTCGAACGCGGGCCGGCGATGGCGCGGCCCCGGGACGGACAGGGCCCGGGGCATGTGCCACACGGCCGGACCCAGAGTATCGAAGAGAGGTTCAACAGTGGTACACCCCGTGCCATCCCGATCTGGTGTGTTGCCGCTTCTGGCCGGAATTCACGGGGGAATGGCGACGAAATCGGGCCGGGAATTGACACCAAAGTGTCAATTCGGAACGGCGGTGGGCCAACCCCCGAAAGGGTTGGCCCACCATCGGATCACCGGCCGGAAGGCGTCAGTCCAGCAGGCCGAGCCGGTGCGCCGCGGCCTCGGCGTCGATCGGTACGACGTGCGGCTGCGGGGCGCCCGCCACCGCCCAGTCCGGGTCCTTGAGGCCGTTGCCGGTCACCGTGCAGACGATCCGCTGGCCCGGGTCGACCAGACCGGCCTCCGCCTTGGCCAGCAGGCCGGCCACGCCGGCGGCCGAGGCGGGCTCCACGAAGACGCCCTCCCCGGAGGCCAACAGCCGGTACGCCGAGAGAATCTGACGGTCCGTCACCTTGTCGATGAGGCCGCCGGACTCGTCCCGCGCGGCGATCGCGAAGTCCCAGGAGGCCGGGTTGCCGATCCGGATCGCGGTCGCGATGGTCTGCGGCTTGAGCACCGGGTGGCCGTCCACGATCGGCGCCGAGCCGGAGGCCTGGAAGCCCCACATCCGCGGTGTGCGCGAGGAGAGCCCGTCGGCGGCGTACTCGCGGTACCCCTTCCAGTACGCGGTGATGTTGCCCGCGTTGCCGACCGGCAGGACGTGGATGTCGGGGGCGTCGCCCAGCATGTCCACGATCTCGAAGGCGGCGGTCTTCTGGCCCTCGATCCGCACCGGGTTCACCGAGTTGACCAGCGCCACCGGGTACTTCTCGGACAGTTCACGCGCAAGAGTGAGGCAGTCGTCGAAGTTCCCGTCCACCTGCAGGATCTTCGCGCCGTGCACCAGCGCCTGGCCCATCTTGCCGAGCGCGATCTTGCCCTGCGGCACCAGCACGGCCGAGACCATGCCGGCGCGCACCGCGTACGCGGCGGCCGAGGCCGAGGTGTTGCCGGTGGAGGCGCAGATGACGGCCTGGGCGCCGTCCTCCTTGGCCTTGGAGATCGCCATCGTCATGCCGCGGTCCTTGAAGGACCCGGTCGGGTTGGCGCCCTCGACCTTCAGGTACACCTCACAGCCGGTGCGCTCGGAGAGCAGCTGCGCCGGGACGAGCGGCGTGCCGCCCTCCAGCAGGGTGACCACGGGGGTCGTGTCGCTGACCGGCAGCCGGTCGCGGTACTCCTCGATGAGGCCGCGCCACTGGTGGGTGTGCCCGGCTCTGGAGATCACGGCGTTCATGGTGCTTCCTACTCCCCTTCAACCCGCATGATGCTGGCCACGTCCCGCACGCTGTCGAGCGCACGGAGCTTGTCGACCGTCGCCGACAGCGCGGCGTCGGTGGCGCGGTGGGTGACCACGACGAGCGAGGCGTCGCCGTCACGGCCCTGCTGGCGCACGGTGTCGATGGACACTCCGTGCTCGGCGAAGGTGGACGCCACCTGGGCGAGCACCCCCGCGCGGTCGTCCACGTCCAGGCTGACGTGGTAGCGGGTGACCACCTCGTCCATCGGCTTGGCCGGGAGCTGGGTGTACACCGAGTCGCCGGGGCCGGTGGCGCCCGCGAGCTTGTTGCGGCAGACCGCGACCAGGTCGCCGAGCACCGCGGAGGCGGTCGGCGCGCCGCCGGCGCCCGGGCCGTAGAACATCAGCCGGCCGGCCGCCTCGGCCTCGACGAACACCGCGTTGTACGCCTCGCGGACGGAGGCCAGCGGGTGCGTCAGCGGGATCATCGCCGGGTGCACCCGGGCGGTGACGGACTCGCCGTCCGCCGCCCGCTCGCAGATCGCCAGCAGCTTGACCACGCAGCCCATCTGCTTGGCGGAGGCGATGTCGGCGGCGGTCACCTCGGTCAGGCCCTCGCGGTAGACGTCCGCGGCGGTGACCTCGGTGTGGAAGGCGATGCCCGCCAGGATCGCGGCCTTGGCGGCGGCGTCGAAGCCCTCGACGTCGGCCGTCGGGTCGGCCTCGGCGTAGCCGAGCGCGGTGGCCTCCTCAAGCGCCTCGGAGTACCCGGCGCCGGTGGAGTCCATCTTGTCGAGGATGAAGTTGGTGGTGCCGTTGACGATGCCGAGCACCCGGTTGACCTTGTCACCCGCGAGGGACTCGCGCAGCGGGCGGATCAGCGGGATCGCGCCGGCCACCGCGGCCTCGTAGTACAGGTCCACACCGGCGGCCGCGGCCGCCCGGTGCAGTTCGGTGCCGTCCTGGGCGAGCAGCGCCTTGTTGGCGCTGACCACCGAGGCCCCCTGCCGGAAGGCCGACAGGATCAGGTGCTTGGACGGCTCGATGCCGCCCACCACCTCGATGACGACGTCGATGTCACCCCGGTTGACCAGGGCCTCGGCGTCGGTGGTCAGCAGGTGCTCGGGCACCCCCGCCCGGGCCCGGCCGGCCCGGCGGACGGCGATGCCGACGAGCTCGACCGGCGCGCCGATGCGCGCGGCGAGGTCGGCGGCGTCTGTCGTCATGATGCGCGCCACCTCGGAGCCCACCACACCACAGCCCAGCAACGCCACCTTCAGCGGCCGCGTACGCATCATCCGACTCCGCTCTGCATTCTTCGTGATTTCCGGCCGGCCCTTCCTGGGAGGCCGAAAGCTTCGGTCTGTACCAGTCTCCGGGACTTTCCGTACGGATCTACGGTCGTTCCATGATCTGAGACAAGGATTTCGTCATCCGATATCGAGACGCAGGAGATCCTCTTCCGTCTCGCGCCGGACGATCACCCGGGCCGCGCCGTCGCGGACGGCGACCACCGGGGGCTTGAGGGCGTGGTTGTAGTTGCTGGCCATCGAGCGGCAGTACGCCCCGGTGGCCGGCACCGCGATCAGGTCGCCCGGTGCCAGGTCGGCGGGCAGGAAGGCGTCCCGCACCACGATGTCACCGGACTCGCAGTGCTTGCCGACCACACGTACCAGCATCGGCTCCGCCTCACTGGTACGCGAGACCAGCGCGACCGAGTACTCGGCGTCGTACAGTGCGGTGCGGATGTTGTCCGACATCCCGCCGTCGACGCTGACGTACGTACGCAGGCCCTCCAGCGCCTTGATGGTGCCGACCTCGTAGAGCGTGAACGCCGTCGGGCCGACGATCGCCCGGCCCGGCTCGACCGAGATCCGCGGCGCGCGCAGGTCGGCCGCGGCGCACTCACGGCGCACGATCTCGGCCAGCGCGGCCGCGATCTCGGCCGGTTCGCACGGGTCGTCCTCGCTGGTGTAGGCGATGCCCAGGCCGCCGCCGAGGTCGATCTCGGGTAGCTCGACGCCGTGCTCGTCGCGGACCTGGGACAGCAGGGAGACCACCCGGCGGGCCGCGACCTCGAAGCCCGCCATGTCGAAGATCTGCGAGCCGATGTGCGAGTGGATGCCGCGCAGCTCCAGGCCCGGCTGGGCGAGCACCCGGCGGACGGCCTCGGCGGCCGAACCGCCGCTCAGCGAGAGACCGAACTTCTGGTCCTCGTGCGCCGTCGCGATGAACTCGTGGGTGTGCGCCTCGACCCCGACCGTGACCCGGATCAGCACCGGCTGGCGTACGCCCTGGCCGGCCGCGATGGCCCCGAGCCGGGCGATCTCCCCGTAGGAGTCGACCACGATGTGCCCGACGCCGGCCTTCACGGCCTGCTCCAGCTCGTCCGCGGACTTGTTGTTGCCGTGCAGCGCGATCCGCCCGGCCGGCATCCCGGCGGCGAGCGCCACGGCCAGCTCACCCGGGCTGCACACGTCCAGGTTCAGGCCCTCCTCGTGCAGCCAGCGCACAACGGCTTTGGAGAGGAACGCCTTGCCCGCGTAGTACACGTCCGCGTCGGTGCCGAAGGCGTCCCGCCAGGCGCGGGCGCGGGCCCGGAAGTCCTCCTCGTCCAGCAGGTACGCCGGGGTGCCGAACTCCCGCGCCAGGTGCCTGACGTCGAGCCCGCCGACCGTCGCCACGCCGTCGGCGTCCCGGGCCACCGTGCGGGACCAGACCTTCGGGTCGAGGGCGTTCAGGTCGCTCGGCGGGGCCTGGTAGTGGCCCTCTGGCAGCACGTCGCCGTGGCGGGGGCCTGCGGGGTGTGCGGAGCGGCTCATTTCCTCTTCCTCTTCCGGACTCTCGGGCTGTCGGGCTCTTCCGGATTCTCGGACCGGACTCTATGGAAAGGGGCGGTGACGGTCGGCTGCCGACCGTCACCGCCCCGCAGGCACGTCGGGGCGGCTACATCCGCTCGGGCGCTGTCACACCGAGCAGCGTGAGGCCGTTGGCGATGACCGTCTGCGCGGCCTCCACCAGCCAGAGACGGGCACGGTGCGTGTCCGTCATCTCCTCGTCGCCCTTGGGCAGGAACATGCAGTTGTCGTAGAGCCGGTGGTACACGCCGGCCAGGTCCTCCAGGTAGCGCGCCACGTGGTGCGGCTCGCGCAGCTGGCCGGCCTTGGCCAGGATGCGCGGGAACTCACCGAGCGCGCCGAGCATGTCGCTCTCCCACTGGGTGGCGAGCAGCTCAGGCTTGAAGTCCTCGGCCGAGCCCTTGTCGACGCCCAGCTCCTTCGCCTTACGGGCCACACCGCACATCCGGGTGTGCGCGTACTGGACGTAGAAGACCGGGTTCTCGTTGGTCTGGCTGGTCAGCACGTTGATGTCGAGCGTGATCGTGGAGTCCGTGGAGGACCGCGCCAGCGTGTAGCGGGCGGCGTCCACGCCGATCCAGTCGACGACGTCGTCGATCGTGATGATGTTGCCGGCCCGCTTGGACATGCGGACCTCTTCGCCGTCGCGAAGCATCTTCACGAACTGGCCGATCTTCACCTCGATGTTGCGGTCCATGTCGTCGCCGGCGCAGGCCGAGATGGCCTTCAGCCGGTTGACGTAGCCGTGGTGGTCCGCGCCGAGCATGTAGACCGAGACCTCGCTGCCGCGGTCCCGCTTGCTGAGGTAGTACGCGGCGTCGGCGGCGAAGTACGTCTTCTCGCCGTCGGCCTTGACCAGGACGCGGTCCTTGTCGTCACCGAAGTCGGTGGTGCGCAGCCAGATCGCGCCGTCCTGCTCGAAGACGTGGCCCTGCTCGCGCAGCCGCTCGATCGCCTTTCCGATCGCGCCGGAGTCGTGCAGCGTCTTCTCGGAGAACCAGGTGTCGAAGTGCGTTCCGAACTCGGACATCGAGCGCTGGATCTCGGCGACCATCAGCTTGAGGCCTTCCGTGCGGAAGGCCTGGAGCTGCTCGTCGACGGGCAGGTCGAGCACGCCCGGCACGCCGTTCACGATCGCCTTGGCGATGTCGACGATGTACTCGCCGACGTAGCCGTCCTCGGGGGCCGGCCGGCCGTTCGCGGCGGCCTGCAGGGAGGCGGCGAACTTGGTGATCTGCACGCCGGCGTCGTTGAGGTAGTACTCGGTGGTGACATCGGCGCCGGTGGCCTTGAGCACCCGGGCGAGGGAGTCGCCGACGGCCGCCCAGCGGACGCCGCCGATGTGGATCGGGCCGGTCGGATTGGCCGACACGAACTCCAGGTTGATCTTCAGGCCCTTGAGTGCGTCGTTGCGGCCGTACGCGGCGCCCGCCTCGACGATGGCCCGGGCCAGCGCGCCCTGGGTGGCGGCGTCCAGCGTGATGTTCATGAAGCCCGGGCCGGCGATGTCCACCTTGGCGACGCCGGGCAGCTCTCGCAGGCGCGCGGCCACCAGCTCGGCCACGGCTCGCGGCGGCTTGCCGGCCGGCTTCGCGAGCTGGAGGGCCACGTTGGTGGCGTAGTCGCCGTGGTCCCTGTTCTTGGGCCGCTCGATCGTCACGTGCTCGGGCACGGCGACGGTCAGCTCGCCCGCCTCTACGACGGCGCTCACTGCGGCCTGGACTGCCTGGGAAAGCTCTGCGGGTGTCACGACGCCAAGCGTAGGCGAGAGGGGGGACCCGGCCGCCACCCGGTTTACCCGTTGAGACGCCGCGCCCACGCCGCACGCACGGCTGCACCTCTGCACCCCACCGGCACACCGTTGACATTCGCACCACCGCCGCCGGTGGGCGTCAACCCCACTCTGTTCGCTGAGAGCGGAACTCTCCGCCGCTCTCGCCGAAGCCGTACGCGAAGCCGCCGGCCCGGCCGGCGACGCTCAGCGCCATCAGCCGGTGCACCAGGGCGACCAGATCCGACGGATCGAAGGGCTTGCCCAGGTAGCCGTCCACGCCCACCGACTCGCCGCGGTGGAGGTCCGCGGGCGTGCAGGCGCTGACTATCGCGATGGGCAGCCGGCTCGTCAGGGGCGCGGCGCGCAGCCGGGCCGCCGTCCGCAGGCCGTCCAGGCGCGGCATCACCACATCGAGGGTCACCACGTCCGGATCCACCCGGCGGACCACCTCAAGGCATTCGGCGCCGTCGGCGGCAGTCACCACCTCGAAGCCCTCGAGCTCCAGGTTGACTCTGATCAGCTGGCGGATCACCTCGCTGTCGTCCACCACGAGGACCCGCCCGGACACTCCAGACACCTCACCGAGGGTAGCCGCGCGCCCACCGCCCCGTCCGGCCTTTCGGCACTTCCACCCGGACGGCCCGCCACCGCCCCACCCGCCACGCCACCACCCGCGCGACCGGTCACGCCGCCCGCCGCGCCCTTCGCCAAAACCCGTGCACGGACCGGGCCCACGGCCTGGTAATGTTCTCCACGTCGCAGCAAGACCGCGACGACAGCAGGCCCCCGTAGCTCAGGGGATAGAGCACCGCCCTCCGGAGGCGGGTGCGCAGGTTCGAATCCTGCCGGGGGCACTTCGCAGGAAGTGCCGATGAGGCCCAGCTCAGCGGATCACCACCGCCAAGCTGGGCCTTCGTCATGTCCCGGGCCCACCACGGCAGTCGCCGGCCCCGGCGGATGAGCCGGACGCAGCGGGCGCGCCCCGCCGACGGCGGACCTGAGCCCCCCTCACGTGAACGGCCCGCCGGGCCCACTCCTCGGAGCAGGACGGCGACGCGCCGGCGCCACGTCGTGGGGCGAGGGCAGCACCCCGCGCATCGCCCACCGTTGACGGTCGCGACGGATCCGCAGGCAGGTGGCGTGGAGTGGAAAGTCGGCTCGGCCGACTTACCACGCCGGCTGGGGCGGTGGCCGGGGGTGCCCGGTCAGGACGCGGCGGCGACGGCGGCGGCGTAGAGGGCCGTGATGGTGTGGTCGAAGTAGGCGGTGTAGGAGGTGTCGGGGGTGTCGCCGCCCTGCTCGTAGCCACCGATCAGGCCGACGACGTCGCCGGTGTCGGTGCTGATCCAGGGGCCGCCGCTGGTGCCGCCCGGGTAGGAGGGGCAGTCGATCCGGCGCTGGTAGGTGCTCTGACGGGTGGTGGCGTTGGTGCAGAGCAGCGGGCTCTCGCTCGCGTTGGGGTAGCCGTAGAGCTGTACCCGGGCCGTGAAGCCCTGCTCGGTGCCGAGGTCGTTGGCACCGACCACGTCCTCTATCCGGCGGCCGTCGTTGTCGGCGACCTCCAGGATGGCGAAGTCCTCGTCCTCGTCCTGATCGCTCCGCCAGCCGGCCGCGGTGTGGATCGCGGTGACCTTCCAGGCGCCGTACGGGGCACTGCCGTCGCGGTAGCCGGGGACGAAGCTGACGCCGGTGGTGGTGCTCAGGCAGTGGGCGCCGGTGAGCAGCAGATTGCGGGTGGGACTGTGCACCACGCTGGCCGTGCAGAAGTGGTTCCCGGCCGCGACTGCACCGTCGAACAGGGCGCCGACCTTGGCGGATTGCGCGTCGGCGGGGGCGGCGGCGGTG
Source organism: Kitasatospora sp. NPDC050543 (assembly GCF_044457565.1). Lineage (NCBI taxonomy): Bacteria > Bacillati > Actinomycetota > Actinomycetes > Kitasatosporales > Streptomycetaceae > Kitasatospora > Kitasatospora sp. NPDC050543. Next base: position 98,209 of record NZ_JBITGZ010000001.1, read on the forward strand.
GTGCCGAGCACGGCGTCCGAGGAGGACCGCGCGGGGGAGGCCGGGGAGGCGGGCGAAGCCGGCGACGCCGGGGAGGCGGGCGAAGCCTGGGAGGTCGGGGCAGCCGGGGAGGGGGACGGGACCGGCGGGGACGGCGCGGGGTCTGCCGGCGGCGCGGCGGCCGGCCGGGCACTGCTGGCCGCGGCACTCTGCGAGGTGATGGTGTGCGCGCCCGCCAAAACCAGCGCGACCGCGACGGCCGTGCAGGAGGTGAGCAGGGTCGGCCCGATGATGCGGCGTCGCGGGGTGCGGTGGCGGGAGTGTTGACCCATACGCTGCTCGGCTCCTGCCCGGGGGTCGGTACGTCGGTGCGGACCCGTCCGACTATCGGCCGGGGATCTTGGAGAGCCGTGATAGCGGGCTGGGAGGCGGATGAGAATCCGCCTCCCAGCCCTGGGACGTACGTGTTCGCGGTCGCCGAGCTCCCGGTCAGGACGCGCGCTGGCGTGCGGCCGCCGCCTCGGCGCCCGCCGCGGTCGCCGGGGCGCCTTCACCGGTGGCCTCGCCCGGGGCCGGCCGGTGGTTGATCATCAGGAAGGCGATCAGGGCCGCGCAGAGCAGGATGCCCATCGCCACCCAGGTGGCCACCACGTAGCCGTGGACGGCGCCCTGGGCCTGGACGCTCGGATCGGAGGCGATCCGGGTCGCCAGGAAGCTGGCCGTGGCGCTGGCCGCGATGGTGTTCAGCAGCGCCGTGCCGAACGATCCGCCGACCTGCTGGGCGGAGTTGATGGTGGCCGAGGCCGCGCCCGCCTCGTTCGGTGGCACGTTCAGGGTGGCCAGGCTCATCGAGGGCATGAAGACCATGCCCATACCGAAGCCGAGCAGCAGTTCGGCCGGGAGCACCATGGTCACGTACGGGCTGTCGACCTGCATCTGGGTCAGCCAGGCCATGCCGCCGGCCGCCAGCAGCAGGCCGGGGGTGATCAGGTTCCGGGACGGCACCCTGGTCATCAGCCGGGCCGCGATGCCGGTCGAGGCCAGCACGATGGCGCCCGTCATCGGCAGGAAGGAGACGCCGGTCAGCACCGGCGAGTAGCCCTTGATCACCTGCAGGTAGTAGGTGAGGAACAGGAACAGGCCGAACAGTCCGATCATGGCCAGGCCCACCGACAGGGCGCCGCCGCCACGGTTGCGCTCGCCGACGATGTGCAGCGGCAGCAGCGCGTGCTCGGTCCGCTTCTCCACCAGGACGAAGAGGGCCAGCATGGCGACGCCGAGCAACAGCGAGCCCAGCACCAGCCAGTCGCCCCAGCCCCGGTTCACGGCCTCGGAGGTGCCGTACACGATGGCGAGCAGACCGCCGCAGCCGAGGAACGCGCCCGGCAGGTCGAGCTTGACCCGGCGGCCTTTGGCGATGTGGTCGGCGGTCAGCACGTAGGAAGCGGCGATGGCTGTCACGATGGCGATCGGCGTGTTGACGAACAGGCACCAGCGCCAGTTCAGGTACTCGGTCAGCAGGCCGCCGGAGATGAGGCCGATCGCGGCGCCGCCGCCGGCGATCGCGCCGAAGATGCCGAACGCGGTACTGCGTTCCCGCGGATCGGAGAACGTGGTGGACAGCAGACCCAGCGCCGACGGGGCCAGCAGCGCACCGAAGGCGCCCTGCAGGGCACGGGCCGCGAACAGCATCGTGGGGCCCTGGGCCCCGCCGCCGAGCGCGGAGGCCGCGGCGAAGCCGAGCAGGCCGATGATGAACACGCGTTTGCGGCCGAAGAGGTCACCCAGCCGGCCACCGAGCAGCAGCAGGCCGCCGAAGGCCAGGGTGTACGCGGTGATCACCCATTGCCGGTCCGCATCCGAGATGCCCAGGTCCTGCTGGGCCGACGGGAGCGCGATGTTCACGATGGTGATGTCGAGGACGATCATGAGCTGGGCGATGGCTATGACTGCCAGCGCCCACCAGCGGCGGGTGTCCGCCGACTGATCGCTTCGAGAAGCTTGAGGAGACACTGGGAGGGCCTTCCGGGGAGTTCGGAGAGGACACGCAGTTGCCTTCCAGCGAAACTCTCGGGCGCCCGAATGGCAAGGAAAATTGTCACTGAATAGGGTGAATTAGGACGAAAGTCCGATGCCTTCTGGGACCCGGGACGACCGGTGCGGGGGCCCGTCGTGGACCCCCGCACCGGAACTCTCGCGGGTACCCCCTACTGGTACCTCGGTCATCGGCGCCGCCCGGTCGGGTGCAGCCGGCCCGCCTACAGCGCGCCGAGTTCCTCGACCAGGTCGTCCAGTCCGAGCGAGCCCTGCGAGAGCGCCGCCATGTGCCAGGCCTTGAGGTCGAACTCCTCGCCGCGCGCCTCGTGCGCCGCCTTCGCCGCCGCACGCCCGCGCAGCCAGGCGCGCTCGCCCAGCTTGTAGCCGATCGCCTGGCCGGGCATGCCCAGGTAGCGGACCAGCTCGCTGTCCAGCACCTCCGTGGGCAGCCCGCAGTAGGTACCGAAGAACTCCCGGGCGGCGTCCGGCAGCACCGGCTCGCCCGGCCGGTACGGCGAGTCCGCGGGGAAGTCCAGGCCGACGTGCATGCCGATGTCCACGATCACCCGCAGCGCGCGCATCATCTGGGCATTGAGGTAGCCGAGGCGGTGACCGGAGTCGGTGAGGTAGCCCAGCTCGTCCATCAGGCGCTCGGCGTACAGCGCCCAGCCCTCCAGGTTGGCGCTCACACCGCCCAGGCTCACCTGGTAGGTCGACAGCCGGTCCGCGACGTAGTTCCACTGCGCCAGCTGGAGGTGGTGGCCCGGCACGCCCTCGTGGTACCAGGTGGAGACCAGGTCCCAGACCGGGAAGCTCTCCCGGCCGAGCACCGGGAGCCAGGTCCGGCCGGGGCGGGCGAAGTCCAGCGACGGCGCGGTGTAGTACGGCGCGGCGGCGCTGCCGGCCGGGGCGAGCTTGGACTCCACCCGGGTGACGGGCTCGGCGAGGTCGAAGTGGGTGCCCTGGAGATCGCTGATCGCCTGGTCCATCAGGCCCTGGAGGTACTCACGGGTGGCCTCGGCGCCCTTGATGGCCGGTCCCTGCGTCTCCAGCCACTTCATGGCCTCCATCGGGGTGGCGCCCGGCAGCACCTTGTCGGCCTCGGCCCGCATCTGGGCGTCCAGGTCGCGGAACTCCTGCCAGGCCCAGGTGTACGCCTCGTCCAGGTCCAGGTCCGCGCCGGTCCAGTAACGCACCCAGCGGGCGTAGCGTTCGCGGCCCGCGGTGTCCGGGGCCTCGGCGGCGGCCACGGCGTACACGTCGCGCAGCCAGTCGCGCAGCTCGGCGAGCGCCGCGGCGGCCGCGAGGGCGCCCTCGCCGAGCCCGGCGCGCAGCGACTCGGGGGCGTCCTGGACGAAGTCGCCGAACCAGCCGCCCGGGGTGCCCGTCTCCAGCCACTCGCCGAGCTGGCCGAGCACCGTGACGACCTGGCGGGGCCCGGAGAGCAGGTCGCGCCCGATGCCCTCCTCCAGCGTCGCGCGGTACTGGCCGAGCGCCTGCGGCACCCGCGCCAGCCGGCGGCCGATCTGCTCCCACTGCTGCTCGGTGTCGGCCGGGGACAGCGTGAGGATGTCCCGCACGTTGTGCAGTGGCGAGCCCAGGTTGCTCACGGCGCGGTAGTGCTCGCCCGCGTCGTGGACGGCGAGTTCGGCGGTGAGGCGCTCGCGCAGCAGCCGGGCGCAGCGGCGCTCCGCCTCGTCCTCGGACGGGGCGAGGGCGTCGAGCCGGGCCAGGGTGTCGCGGGCGAGGCCGGCGACCGCCCGGGCGCCGGCTGGCGAGAGGTCGGGCAGACGATCGTCGTCGGGATTGAGTCCGAGGTACACCGCGGTCAGCGGGTCGAGCTCGGCGAGGGCCCGGACGTAGCCGTCCGCGATGCGGCGGGGGGTGGTGCCGTCTTCGTGAGAGTTGATCAGTTCTTCAACCATTTGGACATCCTTTCGCAGCCGGGGCCGATTGCAAGACCCTTTGGCCAGGCTCACCCGGTGCACGTGGGCCGCCCGGGGCCCCGGCCTCGCGCGCGGCGTCCGGGCTTGCCGGCGGGCCGTGGTGAGTCCGCGTCAGCTGCCGCGCCGGTGCGCCGAGGCCCACGCCGGTGCCCGCGCCGGCGGGCCGCCCGAGCGCGTCCGACGGGCGCCGGAGCACAACGGGGCGCCGCAGACCAGGGCCGAATCGGCGGGACGGCCATTACGCTGACCAGCATGGAAGCCCGATCAGCGTCCGAGAACTCCCCCGGTGTGCCGAGCGCCCCCCAGGGCCGCCCCCGCCGCGGCGGGTACCGCCGGCTGCCGGTGCAGCAACGCCGCGAGCAACTGATCGAGGTGGCCCTGGAGCTGTTCGCCGCCCGGCCGCCCGAGGAGGTCAGCCTCGATGACGTGGCGGAGGCCGCCGGCGCCTCCCGCCCGCTGGTCTACCGCTACTTCGCCGGTGGCAAGCAGCAGTTGTACGAGGCCGCGCTGCGCAGCGCGGCGGACGAGCTGACGAGCAGGTTCAGCGTGCCGCGGAAGGGCAGCCCGACCGAGCAGCTGGCCGCCGTCCTGGACCGCTACTTCGACTTCGTGGCCGAGCACGACGCCGGGTACGGGGCGCTGCTGCGCGGTGGTTCGGTGGTCGAGACGGCGCGGACCTCGGCGATCGTGGACGAGGTGCGGCGGGCGGCGCTGCGGCGCACGCTGCGGCATCTGGGGGTGCGGCAGGCCGGGCCCCGGCTGACGATGCTGGTCCGGTCGTGGATCTCGGTGGTCGAGGGCGCGTCGCTGAGCTGGCTGGACGAGGGCCGGCAGATCCCGCCGGCCGAGCTGCGGGACTGGCTGGTGGACCAGTTCGTCGCGATGAGCGCGGCGACGGCGGTGCATGATCCGCAGACGGCGCAGGTGCTGGCCGGGCTGCTCGCGCTGGAGGAGCCGGACGGGCCCGCGCCGGCGCTGGTGGAGCGGCTGCGGGCGCTGCTGGCCGCGCAGCCCGTCGTGCGCTGAGGCCGCTGCGCGTCGGGGCCGCCGCGCGCTGATTCGTGTCGCGTGCCGGTCCGGACGGGCGCCGGTCCGGTAGGCGCGGTCCCGACCCCCGTGCCCGGGGTCGGGGTCTCGTGCGTGCGAGGGTCAGGGACGCGGTCAGGCCTTGCCGATCACCTGGCGCTGGCGGCCGAGACCGTCGATCTCCACCTCGACGATGTCGCCGGGCTGGAGGAACGGCGTGCCCGGGTGGCCGAGGGTGACGCCCGCCGGGGTGCCGGTGATGATCACGTCGCCGGGCTCCAGCACCATGAAGTGGGTCAGGTAGCGGACGATCTCCAGCACCGGGAAGACCATGTCGGCGGTGGAGCCGTTCTGCCGCAGGGCGCCGTTCACCCACAGCCGCAGCGGCAGCCGCTGCGGGTCCGCGACCTCGTCCGCGGTGACCAGCCAGGGCCCGAGCGGGGTGAAGGTCTCGGCGGACTTGCCCTTGTCCCACTGGCCGCCGCGTTCGAACTGGAAGGCCCGCTCGGTGACGTCGTTGGCCACCGTGTAGCCGGCGATGACGGCCGCCGCGTCCCGGTGGGTCTCCAGGTAGCGGCCGGTCCGGCCGATCACGATGGCAAGCTCGGCCTCGTAGTCGGTCTTCTCGCTGCCGCGGGGCACCAGGACCTCGTCGTAGGCGCCCACCACGGTGTTGCCGGGTTTGAGGAAGACCACCGGCTCGTCGGGGAGCTGGGCGCCGGCCTCGGCGGCGTGGTCCCGGTAGTTGAGGCCGATGCCGACCACCTTGCCCGGGCGCGTCACCGGCGCGCCGAGCCGCTGCCCGGCGACGTCGGTCACCGGCAGGTCGCCGGCGGCCACCGCCCGGGCCAGCTCGGCCGGGTCGAGCCCGGCGAGGAACGCGCCGTCGATGTCGCGGGTCCGGCCCGAGAGGTCGTACGCGGTGCCGTCCTGGCCCAGTACGACCGGGCGCTCAGCGCCGGGTCGGCCGACACGGAGGAGCTTCATATGACCGTCACCACCTGGTTCGTCGCATCTCACCGGGGAGGCCGCACACCTCCCCCGGTCTATGCATCCGAGGTATATCAACGCTTTCCACCTGCGAACCAGGGAGGCGGGATGGGCGAATTCCTATCAATTCATACAGGGCCGCCAGGGCCCGAATCAGCTGCCCGTACGGTTGACAACCCCGCCGCAGACCTCGGACGTACGCGCTCGCGCGGGCGTCAGGCCTGGGCGGGGGCACCCCGCAGCACGGTGGCCAGGGGCAGCGGCGCGCTGCCGCCGGGGCCCAGCCGGGCGAGCTCGCGTTCGTGCCGGGCGAGGTCGCGTTCGGCGTCGGCGCGGGCCTCGGGGTCGGCGGCCAGGGCCGGGCCGAGCTCGCGCAGCAGGGCGACGGCGGCGGCCAGGTCACCGGCGCGGGCCAGCCAGAGCGCGAGGTCGTGGCAGGTCCGCAGGGTACGCGGGTCGGCCGGCCCGCACGCGCGCGCCAGGTCGGGGATCAGCTCGCGCAGCAGGCGTACCGCCTCGGCGGGCCGGCCGTCCGCGCCCTGCGCCCAGGCCCGGTCGGCGCGCTCCCGCAGTTCATCGGGGCTCGGACCGGGCGCCTGCGGACCGGCGGCCCCAGGACGGGCAGCCCCCGGACCGGGCGCCTGCGGGCCCTGCAGGCGGATCGCCGCGAGCCTGCGCCGGACCTCGGCGGCGTCCACCGGACGGTCGGCCGGGTCCTTGGCGAGCAGTTGCAGGATGAGGGCCGCCAACGCCGGGTCGGCGGTGTGCGGCCGCTCGGGCCGCTCGTGCAGATGGTGGTACATCAGTGCGGCGGCCGACTGCGCCATGAAGGGACGGCGGCCGGTGCTCAGCTGGTAGAGGACGCAGCCCAGCGCGTACAGGTCGGCCCGGCCGTCCACCGCGCCGCCCGTCCACCGCTCGGGCGAGAGGTAGTGCGGGCTGCCGATCACGCTGCCGGTGCTGGTCAGCCCGGCCGACTGGGTCTCCAGCCGGGCGATGCCGAAGTCCAGCACCTTCGCCTCGCCGTCGTCGGTGATCATGATGTTCTCGGGCTTGATGTCCCGGTGCACCACCCGGGCGCCGTGGGCGGCCTCCAGCGCCGAGCAGACCTGCTCGGCCCACTCCAGCGCGGCCTCGGGCTCGGGCACGCCGTCCCTCAGCACGGCGGACAGCGGCCGGCCCCGGACCAGCTCCATCACCAGGTAGTGCGTGGAGAATCCGCCGTGCCGCACCTCGCCCAGGTCGTGCAGGGTGACGATGTGCCGGTTGTTGAGGCCGCCGACCGTACGGGCCTCGCTGACGAAGCGCCGGACCTCGCGCTCGTCGGCGGCCTTCTCCTCGGAGATCACCTTCACCGCGACCGGGCGGCCCACCTTGGTGTCGAACGCCTGCCAGACCACCCCGAAGCCGCCCCGGCCGAGCTCCCGGTCCAGCCGGTAACGCCCGTCCAGCATGTCTCCCGCGTTCATGACCGCCCCCAAGTCCGCCGATTCCGAACGGTGTTCACCCTAGCGGCGGACGGCGGGACCGGTACCTGGCGCCGGCCCTGCCCTCAGTAGCCCGGCGGCGGTGCGCCCAGCGCCGCCAGCGCCACCTGCTCGGCCGTCAGATGGTCGGGCGCCAGCATCACCCGGTCCAGCAGACCGGGCACACCGGTGCGGCGTTCCAGCTCCCGCAGACAGGCGTCGGCCTCCTGGTCGGTGTCGAAGTCCCACACCAGCAGCCGGTGGACGAACGCCACCGCCTCCACCCAGGTGAGCCCGGCGCCGCGGCCCTCCTTGGTCAGCCCCCACAGCTCCGCGTAGCGGCCGAGGTCCAGCCGCACCTCGGACAGCAGCGGATGCGCCTCCCCCAGGGTCTGCTGCACCAGCGGCACCAGCTGCCGCAGCTGGTGCAGGGCGCCCGCCCGGTCGCCGGTGTTGGCGATGTGCAGGGCCAGGTCGTGCTGCGCCTTGAGCACCCGGGCGTCGTACGGGCCCAGGGTGGCCGCCAACTGCGGGATCAGCCCGTACAGCTGCTGGACCGCGGCCTGTGAGCCGCCCGCGTTGCCGGTGGCGCAGGCCAGGTCGAAGCGGGCGTGCAGGGTGTCCGGGTCGGCCGCGCCCAGGGCCTGCGCCATGTCCAGGACCAGCTGCTGGAGGAGGTGGACGGCACCCACGTGGTCCCCGGCGGCGTCGCGGTACCAGGCCAGCTCGCGCCAGGTAACCAGGGTGTCCCGGTCGTAGCGGCCGAGCTCGGCGGTCGCCTCCCGGGCGAGGGTCTCCAGCAGCACCGCCGCGTCACCCGGGCTCGGCGCGGCGGCGGCGGCCCGCCGCTGCCCGAGCAGCCGCTCCCGCGCCCCGGCCACGGGCCCGGCGGGACCGGCGGGCGGAGCGGCCGACGGAGCGGCGGGCGCGACGGCGGGCGCGGGAGGAGCGACGGACGGCGGAGCGGGGGGCACGGGAGGCGTGGCTGCGGCCGGGGCCGTCGGCGGCCCGGACGGCGGCTCCGGCGGGGGCGGCGGACCGAACTCCCCGGGTGGCGGCACCGGGACGGCTGCGTCGAGCGACATCTGGCGACTCCTCCGCGTGGGCTGCTGCGCTCATTCTGCCGGTGCGGCCCGGCCCCGCAGCGGGGAGGCCCCCCGGCAGTGCGAGGATGGATGCCAGGGCAGGCGACGGAGCGGCCCGCACGAGCCGGAGGTGGCGGTCATGGCCAAGCAGGCCCCGCAGAGCGACCCGGTGCAGGACGCCCCCAGGGTGTCCGCGCCCCAGCACGCGGCGGCCGGGCTGCCGGCCGTCGGCCACAGCCTGCGGATGGCCACCGAGCAGATGGGCGCCCGCCGCACCCTGGCCACCCTGCGCAAGGTCAACCAGCCCGACGGCTTCGACTGCCCCGGCTGCGCCTGGCCCGAGCCCGGCAAGACGCACGCCGCGGAGTTCTGTGAGAACGGCGCCAAGGCCGTCGCCGAGGAGGCCACCGAGCGGCGGATCACCGCCGCGTTCTTCGCCGAGCACTCCGTCGAGCAGCTGGCCGACCGCTCCGGCTACTGGCTCGGCCAGCAGGGCCGCCTCACCGAGCCGATGTTGCTGGACGAGGGCGCCACCCACTACGTACCGGTCTCCTGGGACCGCGCGTTCGACATCGTCGCCGAGGAGCTCGGGGCACTGGAGAGCCCGGACGGCGCCGCGTTCTACACCTCCGGCCGCACCAGCAACGAGGCCGCCTTCGCGTACCAGCTGTTCGCCCGCCGGCTGGGCACCAACAACCTGCCGGACTGCTCCAACATGTGCCACGAGTCCTCCGGCTCGGCACTGGTGGAGACGCTCGGCGTGGGCAAGGGCAGCGTCAGTCTCAAGGACCTGTACCAGGCCGATCTGATCATCGTGGCGGGCCAGAACCCGGGCACGAACCACCCCCGGATGCTCTCCGCGCTGGAGCGGGCCAAGCGGGCCGGCGCGAAGATCGTCAGCGTCAACCCGCTGCCCGAGGCCGGCCTCGAACGCTTCAAGAACCCGCAGAACGCCCGCGGCCTGGTCGGCCACGGCACCAAGCTGACCGACCTCTTCCTGCAGATCCGGCTCGGCGGCGACCTCGCGCTCTTCCGCGCCCTCAACCAGCTGATCCTGCGCGCGGACGCCGTCGACCACGGCTTCATCGCCGAGCACTGCCTCGGCTTCGAGGAGTTCGCCGCCGAGGCCGAGGCCACCGACCGCGAGGCCGTACTCGCCGCGACCGGCCTGCCGTACGAGCAGATCGAGGAGCTGGCCCGGCTGGTGCTGGCCTCGCAGAAGATCATCGTCTGCTGGGCGATGGGCCTGACCCAGCACAAGCACGCGGTGCCGACCATCCGCGAGGTGGTCAACTTCCTGCTGCTGCGCGGCAACGTCGGCCGCCCCGGTGCCGGGGTCTGCCCGGTACGCGGGCACAGCAACGTCCAGGGCGACCGCACGATGGGCATCTTCGAGCGCCCGTCCACCGCCTTCCTGGACGCACTGGGCCGGGAGTTCGACTTCGAGCCGCCGCGCCACCACGGCCTGGACTCGGTGGACACCATCCGCGCGATGCGCGACGGCCGGGTCAAGGTGTTCTTCGCGATGGGCGGCAACTTCGTGGCCGCGACCCCCGACACCGAGGTGACCGAGGCCGCGATGCGCCGCTGTCGGCTCACCGTGCACGTGTCCACCAAGCTCAACCGCTCGCACGTGGTGACGGGTGCCCGGGCACTGATCCTGCCCACCCTCGGCCGCACCGACCGGGACGTGACGCCCGCCGGCGCCCAGTTCGTCAGCGTCGAGGACTCGATGGGCATGGTGCATTCGTCGCGGGGCGGGCTGCGCCCCCCGGCGCCCGGGCTGCTCTCCGAGGTCGCGATCGTCTCCCGGCTGGCCCGCACCGCCCTCGGGCCGCAGGACGGTGTCCCGTGGGAGGACTTCGCCCGGGACTACGACACCGTGCGTGACCGGATCGCCCGGGTCGTGCCGGGCTTCGACGACTTCAACGAGAAGGTCCGCCGGCCCGGCGGCTTCGCCCTGCCGCACGGCCCGCGCGACAGCCGGACGTTCCCCACCGCGACCGGGAAGGCCAACTTCACCGTCAACCCACTGACCGCGCCCGAGGTCCCCGCGGGCCGGCTGCTGCTCCAGACGCTGCGCTCGCACGACCAGTACAACACCACGATCTACGGCCTGGACGACCGCTACCGGGGCATCAGCGGCGGCCGCCGGGTGGTCATGGTGAACCCCCAGGACGCGGCGGAGCTGGGCCTGACCGAGGGGTCGTACGTCGACCTGGTGAGCGAATGGCGGGACGGCGTGAAGCGGCGGGCCCCGCACTTCCAGGTGGTGCACTACCCGGTGGCCAGAGGCGGCGCGGCCGCGTACTACCCGGAGACCAACGTGCTGGTGCCGCTGGACTCCACCGCCGACATCAGCAACACCCCGACCTCCAAGGCCGTGGTGATCCGCTTCGAGCCGGACAGCGGACTGGCGGCGAACGGGAGCTGACAAGGCGGCGGGCGGCGCGGGGGACGGCGGGCGACTTCGGGACGACGGGCAGCTTCGGGACGACGGGTGGCAACGGGCGGCCGACGGGACCCGGCGGGGCAGCGCGGGCCATTGTCCGATTTGCCACTGACCTAACGGAGTGTCCGCAGCTGCGCCCCACACTCCGGCCCGCACGCTCATCCCGCTGGTCGCCCCGGCGATCCTGGTCGGCATCCTCTCCAGCCTGATCCTGATCGGCATCAGCCGGCTGGCCGGGCAACTGGAGAAGCCCGCTGACCCTCTTCAAGGGCCTGGACCAGCTCAAGGAACTGGCCGGCGAGTACACCACCCGCAGCGGCTGGAACCTGCTCGGGCTCTGCCTGATCAAGCTGCTGGCGCTGCTGGTGGCGGCGGCCTGCGGATTCCGCGGCGGCCGGATCTTCCCCTCGGTGTTCGCCGGGGCCGCGCTGGGCTTCGCGGTGAACGCCGCGATCCCGTCCGTACCGCCCGCCCTCGCGGTGACCTGCTCGATCCTGGGCCTCCTGCTCGCCGTCACCCGTCAGGGCTGGCTCAGCCTGTTCGCCGCCGCGATCATCGTGCCGGACTACGCCCTGCTGCCGATGCTGATCGTGGCGGCGCTGCCCGCCTGGCTACTGGTCACCGGACGGCCGGAGATGCTGATCCGCCGGGCCGCCCCGACACCGACCCCGGCCGCCGCCTGAGCGGGGCCGGGGCGCCTGGCGGTCAGGGCCGGGCTCAGTCCCGGCTGGGCGTCGAGGAGCCCGCCGACGGCGAGGCCGGACGCGCCGCCGTGGAGGCGGTGGAGGACGACGGGGAGGACGGGGAGCCGGATCCGGTGCCGGTCGGCTCGCCGGTGGCCGGGGTGGTCGCCGTACCCGAGGGAGTCTGGGCCGGCGTGCCGGTGCCGGACGGCGTACCCGTGCCGGACGGCGTACCGGTGCCGGACGGGGTGCCCGTGCCGGACGGGGTGCCCGTCGGCGTCTGGGTACCCGTGGCCGGCCCGGAGGGCGTGGCCCCGGGCGTCGGCGTACCGCCCTCGGGCGTCCCGGACGGCGTACCCGACGGCGTACCGGTGGGCGAGCCGGTGGCCGGGTCCACCGGGGTGGCGGTCGGCGCCGTGACCGGCGCGCCGGCGGACGGCGGGACCACCGGCAGCTGGGCCGGCGGCGTGGGCGCGATCTTCGTCACCGAGTCCCAGCCCGCCGGGAGGTCCGGGACCTTCCAGGCCCCGCCCTTGTCGTCCGACGCGGTCTCCGGGTCGGGCCGGACGGCGCCGAGGATCGGCATCGCACCGATCGGCGACACCTTGATCTGCGCACCGGTACGCGGCGCCTGCACGACCAGCCCGCCACCGATGTACATGGCGACGTGCGTGGCGCCCTCGTAGTAGATGACCAGGTCGCCCGGGCGCATCTGGTTCAGCGGCACGTGCTGGAGCTGGGCCCACTGCTCCTGGCTGGTGCGCGGGATCGGCCGCCCGGCGTGCAGCCAGGCCTGCGAGGTCAGGCCCGAGCAGTCGAAGACGTCCGGCCCGGTGCCGCCCCAGAGGTAGTCCTTGCCGAGCTGAGCCAGCGCGTACGCCACCGCGGCCCGCCCGGCCGCCGAGGGCGTCCGCTCGCCCTGGCCGAGCGCGCCGGAGGCCAGGAAGGCCAGCTGGGCCTGGTCCGCCTGGACCTTCTCCAGCTTCTCCAGCTCGGTGCGCTGGGCCCCGGTGAGCGAGGCGACCAGCTGCTCGACACCGGCCAGCTCCTTGGCCACCCCGGCCTTGGCGGTGTCCTGCTGGGCCATCAGCGCCTGGGAGTCCTTGAGTGCGCTCTCGGTGCGGCCCTGGAGCTCGGTCAGCGCGAGGCGGTCCGCCTTGAGCCGGTCCAGGAAGGCCGACTGGGAGCGGCTGGCCTCGGCCAGCAGCTCGGCGATGGTGACCGCCTCGTACGGGTCCTTGGAGAGCAGCAGCTCGGCGTAGGCGGACGCGGCGCCGTTGCGGTACTGGGCCGCCGCAAGCTGGGCGGCGACGTCGGTGCCGGCGTCCACCGACTTCTGCTGGCGCTCCAGCCGGGCGCGCAGGTCCGCGAGCGCGCTCTGCTGCTCGGCGAGCTTGGCCGCGGTGCCGTTGTATTGCTCGGTGGCCGCCTCGACGCCGCGGTAGAGCTCGTGCAGCTTGTCCAGCAGCGGGCCCAGGGTGGCCTTGGCCTCAGCCAGGGGATCCGCACCCGGGGCCGCGGTCGGCGCGGCGGGCCGCGTACCCGGCTCCGGAGCCGCGAAGGCGGCCTGCGCGGACAGCGGCAGGGCCAGCGCGGCCACCGCCCCGCACCGCAGTGCCGCCCGTACCCACGGCCGCACACCAGTCGTGTCGGCCCGTCGTACAGCGCCGCCCATCGGCCCGCCTTCCCCACCCTAGACAGATCCCCGGCTCCCCCGGATCTCCGTCGATCCTGCCATGCCAAGCGGACACCAGACAGAGCGCGCCCGCACCGGCCGGTGAATTCTCAGCCGACGGCACCGGCTGACTGTGAGACAGGTCTCAGCAAACCACTGCGAACCCGGACGATCCGTGCGAAAGGCCAGCTCAGTAGGGTGATCTCCACGCTTTCACAATCTCTTCGCAACCCCTGGGACACCCCTGGAACCGCAACGCCTGGGCCCGTTCACCTTCCGTTCACCAACCATCCCTACCGTCGCCGATGACACAAGCATCAGTGCGACAACTACGACGATTGTTTGGGTATGGAACACATCTCGTTCCTGGTAGCCGTTGTGATCATCACAGCGCTCGCCTTCGACTTCACCAACGGGTTCCACGACACCGCCAACGCGATGGCCACCTCCATCGCGACGGGAGCCCTCAGGCCGAAGGTCGCGGTCACCATCGCGGCCGTGCTCAACTTCGCGGGCGCGTTCCTGTCCGTGAAGGTCGCCACCACCATCTCCGGTGGCATCGTCAACGAGAAGGCGGGCATCCACCCGTCGATCATCTTCGCCGCGCTGGTCGGGGCGATCCTGTGGAATCTGCTGACCTGGCTGCGCGGGCTGCCCTCCAGCTCCTCGCACGCGCTGTACGGCGGCCTGATCGGCGCCACCATCGTCGGTGTCGGCCTGAACGGCGTGAACTTCAACACCGTCGTCACCAAGATCCTCATCCCGGCGGTGGCCTCCCCGATCGTGGCCGGCCTGGCCGCCTGGGGCGCCACCAAGCTGGCGTACGCGATCACCAACCGTGGCAACGAGAAGACCACCACCAAGGCCTTCAAGACCGGTCAGATCGCCTCCTCGTCGCTGATCTCGCTGGCGCACGGCACCAACGACGCCCAGAAGACCATGGGCATCATCACCCTGACCCTGGTCTCGGTCGGCGCCCTGCCCAAGGGCGCGCTGCCCCCCACCTGGGTGATCGTCAGCGCCGGCGCCGCCATCGCGCTCGGTACCTACATGGGCGGCTGGCGGATCATCCGCTCGATGGGCAAGGGCCTGGCCGACATCAAGGCCCCGCAGGGCTTCTCCTCGGAGACGGCGGCCGCCGCGGTCATCCTGACCTCCTCGCACATGGGCTACGGCCTCTCCACCACCCAGGTCTGCTCCGGCGGCATCATGGGCGCCGGCCTCGGCGGCCCGCAGCGCAAGCTGAACTGGAGCATGGCCCGCCGGATGGTCTACACCTGGGGCCTGACCCTGCCCGCCGCCGCCACGGTGGCCGGTATCGCGGCCTTCGTCGCGGACCAGGGCACCTGGGGCGTCATCGTGGTCGGTGCCGCGCTGGTGGCCGGCTCCGGCGCGATGTTCGTCATCTCGCGCCGCCAGCCCGTGCACGCCGGCAACGTCAACGAGGTCACCCCGGCCGACGTCACCCCGGTCGACGTCACCCCCGCGGTCGTCCCCACCCCCGCCTCGACCACCGTCGCGGCCTGAGGAGCTACCCCATGAACATCAAGTGGAACGCCCTGGCCCAGACCGCCGGCTTCAGCTTCGGCATCACCGTCGCGGTGGTCTCGGTCTTCGCCCTCGGCATCCTGGCCCTGTCCCGCCGCGAGGCGGCGTTGGAGGCCCGTCGCTCCGGTGAGGCCGGCGCCGGCGGCGGCTCGCTGGCCCTGGCCGGCGCGACCGTCTGCTTCGCGGCCTGCGCCTCGGCCGTGGTCTACGGGCTGACGCTGATCGCCGGTTAGCCGGCCGGCGTACCCACGCACAAGGGCCCGGAGTGGATCACCACTCCGGGCCCTTCGCGTTGCCCGCCCGGCGCCCGCCCCCGGGCGGGGCGGCTCAGTCCGCCCGGCCGGTCTTCAGCGGCACCTCGCGGATCAGCAGCACCACCACGAAGGCCAGCAGCGCGCACGGCGCGGCCACCAGGAACACGACGCCGACCCCATGCCCGAAGGCGTCCGTCACCAGCGGGACGAGCGGCGCGGGCAGCCGGTGCAGATCGGGGATCTCGCCGCCGCCGAGCGCCGCCCCGCCGTGCCCGGCCTGGATGTGCGCGGCCGCCAGGTTCTCGGTGAGGTAGCGGCCGACCCGGTCGGTCATCAGGGCGCCGAGCGCCGAGACGCCCATCGCGCCGCCCATCGTCCGGAAGAAGGTGACCACCGAGCTGGCGGCGCCGAGCTCGTGCCGCGGGACGGTGTTCTGCACCGCGAGGACCAGGTTCTGCATGGTCAGGCCGAGGCCGATACCGGTCACCGCCATGTAGAGCGAGAGCGGGCCGTAGCCGGTGTCCGAGCGGATGGTGCCGAGCAGCGCGAAGCCCGCGGCCAGCAGGAAGGTGCCGGCCACCAGGAAGCCCTTCCACCTGCCGTACCGGGTGATCAGCTTGCCGGCCACGGTGGAGGAGACCGCCAGGCCCAGGATCATCGGCAGCGTGAGCAGCCCGGCCGTCGTGGGCGACTTCTCACGGGCGAGCTGGAAGTACTGGCCGAGGAAGGTCGTCGCGCCGTACATCCCGACGCCGACCAGCACACTGGCGAGCGCGGCCAGGGTGACCGTACGGTGCCGGAAGAGGTGCGGCGGGATGATCGGCTCGGCGGCCCTGCGCTCGACGACCACGGCCAGGGCGCCGAGCAGCAGCCCGCCGCCGACCATCACCGCGGTCTGCCAGGAGAGCCAGGCGTAGTTCTTGCCGGCCAGTGTGATCCAGATCATCAGCAGGCTGACGGCGCCGGTGATGACGGTCGCACCGAGGTAGTCGATCTTCGCCTTGCGCCTGACCACCGGCAGCTTCAGGGTGCGCTGCAGGACCAGGATGGCGAGCAGCGAGAACGGGATGCCCACGTAGAAGCACCAGCGCCAGCCGAGCCAGCCGGTGTCCACGATCACCCCGCCGATCAGCGGGCCACCGATGGTCGCGAGCGCGAAGACCGCGCCGAAGTAGCCGCTGTAGCGGCCGCGCTCGCGCGGCGGCACCATCGCCGCCAGGCAGATCTGGGCCAGCGCGGTGACCCCGCCGGCGCCGATGCCCTGGAGCACCCGGCAGCCGATCAGCTCGGCGGTGTTCTGGGAGAGGCCGGCCAGCGCCGAGGAGAGGATGTAGATCACCAGCGCGATCTGGACCAGCAGCTTCTTGCTGACCAGGTCGGAGAGCTTGCCCCAGATCGGGGTCGAGGCGGTGAGCGACAGCAGCGCGGCCGTGATCACCCAGGTGTAGGCGGACTCGCCGCCGTGCAGGTCGGTGAGGATGCGCGGCAGGGCGTTGGAGACGACCGTCGAGGACAGCACGGCCACGAAGAGGCCGAGCAGCAGCCCGGACAGGGCTTCGAGAACCTGGCGGTGCGTCATCGGGGTGGCGTCGGCGGCGGCTCCGGGCGGGGCGGTGGAGGTGACGGTCATCGGGGTCCTTCGGCACTGGTGCGAGAGTTCGTTGCCTTGAGCAACCATAAGGAGGATGGTTGACTAAGGCAACCTTCTTCAAGCCCGGGTCAAGGCGGCCGTCCGCACACCGATCAGTTCCGGCCGGGCTCCTCGGCCAGCTCGTTGAAGCGCCCCAGCAGCTCGGCGAAGCACTCGACATCCGCCTGCGGCCAGGTCTCCATCAGCTCCCGGTAGCGCTCCATCCGGGCGGCCCGCACCCGCAGGTACCGCGCGGCGCCGTCCTCGGTCAGTGACACCAGCGCCGACCTGCGGTCCAGCGGATCCACCTCACGGGCCACCAGCCCGAGCTCCTCCAGCGCCTTGATCTGGCGGCTCACCGTGGCCTTGCCGACCGCGAAGTGCGCGCCGACGTCCGTCACCCGGACCCGGCCGGCCTGCTCGATGTACGCCAGCATGCTGTACGCCGTGCCCTCCAGCTGCGGGTGCACCCGGCGCGACAGCTCCGCCACCCTCGCCCGCCCCCGCCGGAACAGCAGCGCCACCTCCCGCTCGACCGCCAGCAGGGCCTTCTCCTCATTCACCGCGCCAGTATCCCGCAGGCCACGGCGCGGCCGGCCGGGCGCCCGCCCCGGACCGGGACGACGGCTCGTCAGTCACGCGCCTGGGCGTAGCGGCCCGGGTCGGCGAGGACGGCCCGGACCACACCCACCGCCGCACCCAGCAGCGGCCCGCGCCGGCCGAACCGGGACGCCGTCAGCCACTCCTGCGACCAGGGGCGCACCGCCACCCGCGCGGCCAGTTCGGCGCGCATCGCGGGCAGCAGCCAGGGCGCCAGCTCGGCGTAGCCGCCGCCCAGCACCACCTCGGCCGGATCCAGCAGGTTCACCGCGCCGGCCACCGCGACGGCGAGCATCTGCCCGGCCCCGGCGAGCGCGGCCCGGACCTTCTCGTCCCCGGCCACCGCCCGCCCGGCCAGCAGCGCCACCCAGTCCCCCGGGGCGCCCGCCAGGCCCGCCGCCCGCAGCACCGCCCGCTCCCCTGCGTACTGCTCCAGGCAGCCGCGCGCCCCGCAGGAGCACGGCGGACCGTCCGGCCGCACGGGTACGTGGCCCAGCTCGCCGGCGTAGCCGCGGGCGCCGCGCAGCAGCCGCCCGCCGACCACCACGGCCGCGCCGATGCCGGCCTCGGCCGACACATGGAGGAAGTCCTCGGCCCGCCCGCCGAGCCAGAGCTCCGCGAGGCCGCCGAGGTTGGCGTCGTTGTCCACGTCGATCGCCAGCGCGGAGAGCTCGTGCGCCCCGGTGGCGCGCAGCGAGCTTCGCAGCTCGGCCGCGGCCGGCACCCCCTCCCAGCCGAGGTTGGAGGCCCGCTCCACCACCCCCTCGGCGGCGCCCACCAGGCCGGGTACGGCGAGGGCGAGCCCGGCCGGGTGCAGGGCGGCCTCCCCGGCGGCGCGGCGCACCAGCTCGGCGAGGTCGGCCAGCACCGCGGCGGGCAGCCGGCCCCGGTTGCGGATCTCCATCCGGTGCCAGCTGCGGACCTCGCCGCGCAGGTCCACCACGCAGGCGGCCAGGTGATCGACGCCGACCTCGGCGCCGATTCCGCCGGGCCCCTGCGGGTCGAGGGCCAGCGCCGTCCCGGGGCGGCCGACCTTGCCGCTGGGCGCGGCCGGGCCGCTCTCGGTGAGGAGCCCGGTGTTGAGCAGCTCCTCGGCCAGGGAGGAGACGGCCGCGCGGGTGAGGCCGGTGGCCGCGGCGAGCTCGGCCCGGGAGCGCGGCTCGCGGGCCACGTGCCCGAGCACCAGGGCGAGGTTGGCACGTCGCATGCCCTGCTGGCTGGCGGGCCCGCCCCGCGTCACGTCCGTGTCCCGCATGACCGTCACCCTGCTCCTCGACCGGCGTCGAACGTTTGCAGGGTAACCGCGATCATCCGGTGCGGCCCGGCTCAGTAGGCCTCTTGCCGCTCCTGCTCGGGCCGGGCGGCGGCGCGCTGGACGAACACCCACTGCCGCATCGCCCAGAAGCGGAAGAGCATCGCCAGGAAGGTCCCGACGATCATGCCGCTGAAGAAGTCGGCGAACTCCTGGGTGAGCGCGCTGACCTCGGGCTCGCGCAGGTTCAGGGCGTAGCGCGAGATGATCAGCGGCAGGTCGTTGACGGCGATCGCGACGGCACTGACCCCGAAGAAGAGGACCATCTCGCGCTGGCGGCCCTTCGCCCGGAAGGACCACTGCCGGTTCAGGACGTACGACAGCGCGGTGGCGATCACGGTGGCGACGGTCAGTGCCACCACGGGCTTGTGCTCCAGCACGGTGAGCTTCAGCGACAGGTTGATCACCATCGTCAGCGCGAAGCAGGTGCCCCCGACCAGCAGGAACTTCACGAGTTCGCGGTGCCGCACCAGGAACGGTCGCACTCCGGCCGGGACTCTGGCCAGGACTCGCTGGGTGGGGGACGGCATCTTGGCAGTGTCGCACGACGGGGGCTTGTTCCTTCTTTGGGCGCCCGCTCGCCTCCGGGGCGCTCTTGTCCGGCGCCGACACTCGGCGCTCCGGCACTCGCTTCGCTCGCTTGTCGCTCCTCCCTTTCGGCACCGGCGCGCCCCTTCGGCTCGGGGCGCGATCGGCGGGGGTGGGCGTCAAGGCGCCGGGGCGCTCGGGGCGCGGCCGGCGGCGTGAGCGTCAAGACGTGGGAGCGGGGCGAGGCGGGGCTGACGGTCGTCGCTCCGGCACTCGCTTGGCTCGCTTGTCGCTCCTCCCTTTCGGCACCCGGGCGCGGCGGCGCCCGGCGGGGTCCGCTGGGATCCCGCCGGGCGCCGTTGTGCGCCGCCGCGGGCGCTACGCCGCGACCAGCATGTCCGCCGGTTCCAGAGCCAGCGTCAGCACCTCGCGCACGTCGGCCACCGGATGGACCGTCAGCCGCTCCAGCACCTCGGCCGGGACGTCGTCGAGGTCCGGCTCGTTGCGCTTGGGGATGATCACCGTGGTGACCCCGGCGCGGTCGGCGGCGAGCAGCTTCTGCTTCACCCCGCCTATCGGCAGCACCCGGCCGGTCAGCGACACCTCACCCGTCATCGCGACGTCCGTGCGCACCTTGCGCCCGGAGAGCAGCGAGGCCAGCGCGGTGGTCATGGTGATTCCGGCACTCGGCCCGTCCTTGGGCACGGCCCCGGCCGGTACGTGCAGGTGCACGCCCCGGTCGCGCAGCGAGGTGACCGGCAGCTCCAGCTCGGCGCCGCGCGAGCGCAGGTAGGAGAGCGCGATGTGCGCGGACTCCTTCATCACGTCGCCCAGCTGCCCGGTCAGGGTGAGCCCGGTGCCGCCGGTCTCGGCGTCGGCGAGCGAGGCCTCGATGTAGAGGACGTCGCCGCCGGCGCCCGTCACCGCCAGGCCGGTGGCCACGCCGGGGACGGCGGTGCGCCGCTCGGCGGGTTCCTGGGCCGCCTCCGGTACGTGGTGCGGGCGGCCGATCAGGGCCCGCAGGTCGTCGGGGCCGATCACCACCGGCAGCTCGCGCTCACCGAGCTCGCTCTGCGCGGCGATCTTCCGCAGCACCCGGGCGATCGAGCGCTCCAGACTGCGTACGCCCGCCTCCCGGGTGTACTCGCCCGCCAGCCGGCGCAGCGCCGCCTCGTCGAGCGTGACCTCCTCGGGTTTCAGGCCGGCCCGCTCCAGCTGCCGGCCCAGCAGGTGGTCCCGGGCGATGACGATCTTGTCGTCCTCGGTGTAGCCGTCCAGGCGGACCAGCTCCATCCGGTCGAGCAGCGGCTCGGGGATGGCCTCCAGCACGTTGGCGGTGGCGAGGAAGACCACGTCGGAGAGGTCCAGCTCGACCTCCAGGTAGTGATCGCGGAAGGTGTGGTTCTGCGCCGGGTCCAGCACCTCCAGCAGGGCGGCCGCAGGGTCTCCCCGGTAGTCGGAGCCGACCTTGTCGATCTCGTCGAGCAGCACCACCGGGTTCATCGAGCCGGCCTCCCGGATCGCCCGGACGACGCGGCCGGGCAGGGCCCCGACGTAGGTGCGCCGGTGGCCGCGGATCTCCGCCTCGTCCCGGACGCCGCCGAGCGCGACCCGGACGAACTTGCGGCCCATCGCCCGGGCCACGGACTCGCCGAGCGAGGTCTTGCCGACGCCCGGCGGGCCGACCAGCGCCAGCACCGCACCGCCGCGCCGCCCGCCGACCAGGCCGAGGCCCTGCTCCTCGCGCCGCTTGCGCACGGCCAGGTACTCGACGATGCGGTCCTTGACGTCGTCCAGGCCCGCGTGGTCGGCGTCCAGCACCGCGCGGGCGCCGGCGATGTCGTACGCGTCCTCGGTGCGCTCGTTCCAGGGCAGTTCGAGGACGGTGTCCAGCCAGGTGCGGATCCAGCTGCCCTCGGGCGACTGGTCGGAGGCGCGCTCCAGCTTGTCGACCTCCTTGAGGGCGGCCTCGCGGACCTTCCCGGGCAGGTCGGCGGCCTCGACCCGGGCGCGGTAGTCGCCCTCCTCGTCGGCCGGCTCGCCGTTCAGCTCGGCCAGCTCCTTGCGGACGGCCTCCAGCTGGCGGCGGAGCAGGAACTCCTTCTGCTGCTTGGCGACCCCCTCCTCGACGTCCTTGCGGATGGTGTCGTTGACCTCCTCCTCCGCGAGGTGGTCGCGCAGCAGGGTCAGCGCGTACTCCAGGCGGGCGATCTGGTCCGCCTCCAGGAGCACCTTGAGCTTCTGCTCGGCGGTCGCGAACGGCGCGTAGCCGATGTTGTCGGCGAGCTCGCCGACGCCCTCGATCTGGGCCACCCGGTCGACGATCTGCCAGGCGCCGCGCTTGCGCAGCCACTGGGTGGAGAGGGTCTTGTACTCCTTGACCAGCTCGGCGGCCCTGGCGGGCAGCGGCTGGCCGACGGCGGACTCCCGGAACGGGGCCGTCTCCACCCAGAGCGCGGCGCCGGGGCCCGTGGTGCCGACCCCGATCCTGACCCGGCGCACGGCGCGGACCAGCGCGGCCGGATCCCCGTCGGCGAGCCGGCCGACCTGCTCGATGGTGGCCAGCGTGCCGGCCGCCGCGTACGAGCCGTCCACCCGCGGGACCAGCAGGACCTGGGGCTTGGCCGAGCCGGCCGCAGCCGACCTGGCGGCCTCGACGGCGGCGCGCACCTCGGTGTCGGACAGGTCCAGCGGGACGACCATGCCCGGCAGGACGACCTCGTCGTCCAGCGGCAGTACGGGCAGGGTGAGCGGTGTGGACGTCGATGCCATGATCTCTCCCCAGTCAGCGAACTTGAGTTGACCTGACTAAGGTTTGGCGGGCACCGGTTGTTCCCCGGCAATTGTTCGCCGTGAGCGAAAGGACGAATGCGCAGGCGAGAGGGCCTCTGAAGGCTCCCTGGACGGACCTTCGAGGGGGGCCGGGAGCAGGCCCGAGGGGCGAGGCGCCGGGCAACGCCCGACGAGGCGTGCGACGGAGACCACCGGACCCGGCGAGCCCATGGCGCCCGGTGCGCCGGGCCTGACCGGCAGGCCGCCGCACCGGACGTGTCCGGCGTGCCCGCTACGCCCGGTCGAGGACCGCCGCCCGCCCGCGCCGCGCGGACTGCACCCGCTTCGGCCCGCGCGCCCGGGTGGGCCGGCCGGGCCCCCGCCGCAGCCAGCGCCAGAGCGAGATCCCGACCAGCAGCGCGGCGGGGTGCCCCACCCCGGTGACCAGATCCTGGTCGGAGACGATCTGGTCGACGATCATCAGGCCCGCGCCACCCAGCGCCAGCAGCCGCCCGCGCGGACCGAGCAGCCCCGCGAGCGCGCCGAGGCTCGCCAGCACGCCGTAGCTGACGCCGATGTCGAGGGAGTCCAGCGCCTGCGGGTCCAGTCGCCCGGTGCACACCGCGACCAGCACCACCGCCTGCGAGAGCAGGGTGGCGGCCACGTGCCCGGCCGCGAAGACCGCAGCCGCCCGGGCCGACCCCACCCGCCGCTCCAGCGGGGCGACGGTGAAGGCGAACGCCCACAGGTACGGCATCCAGACCGGCCCGGCCACCCAGAAGCCGCTCAGCAGCAGCGCGCGCACCGGGTGGTGCAGCAGGTTGTGCCCGTCCGAGCTGGAGAGCTGCTGGAGGTGGCGCACCAGCTCGGGGTCGGCGAGGCAGGAGAAGCAGGTGGTGGCCGCGAGCACGGCCAGGTATCCGAGGGCGAAGGGGTTGCGGCGTGGCGTCGGCACCCGGCTCAGCACCCAGCCGACCACGCCGATGCGCAGCCCGTACCGCAGCGCGCCGTACGGCGGCCCGGCCGGCGCGGCACCGTCGGGTCCGGGGGCGCGCCCTGGAACCGCCATGCCGCCTCCACTCCGCACCCGTCGCGCGCCGCGCACGATGCGTCCGGTGCCCTGCTCCGCGCCCTCTGACGCCGCCCGCATGGCCGCCGGGATGCCCGGCGGCGAGCTTGTCGTGCTCACGATACGTCCACTACCTGGGAGATACCTGTGTATTGCCCGTGAGGATCACCGGGCGCATGCCCGGAACACGGGCCCGAAGTTGGTCCGGACCAGCGGTCTGTTTACGCACGAGTAGCAATACTTCACGTGAGTCTGCCATCAACTCGACGGCATACGCACAGTTCCAGGGGATATTTTCGCCGGGTAAGGTATCGGCCCGTGCCCTCTCCCGAGCGGCGCGGATCCGGCCACGAGGCCGGTCCACGGGTCGGAAATGTCCGGTCCACCTGCCGGGAAGCACCCGCTGTCCGTACGCTGCGATGTGCGTGAGAGGTGAGCAGCCCACACCTGCGCACCTGTCACGCCGGGCAGGGACGGCGGGCGGCCCGGCACAGTCCACGACGGAACAAGACTACGAGCGGAGCCCCGCCATCCCCACAGATGGCCGGCCCGCAGCCCTGGGGGCGGTGGCGTGACCGTGACAGAAATACAGCAGGACAACAGCAACACCAGCAGCGCGGTGAGCAGCCAGCGCAGAGTGCTGGTCGTGGAGGACGAGCCCACGATCGCCGAGTCGATCGCGGCCCGGCTGGGCGCGGAGGGCTTCAAGGTCGCCGTGGCCCACGACGGCCCGGGCGCCGTCGACGGCTTCCACACCTGGCAGCCCGACCTCGTGGTGCTCGACATCATGCTGCCCGGCTTCGACGGCCTGGAGGTGTGCCGCCGGATCCAGGCGCAGCGCCCGGTCCCGGTGCTGATGCTGACCGCCCGCGACGACGAGACGGACCTGCTGGTCGGCCTCGGGGTCGGCGCGGACGACTACATGACCAAGCCGTTCTCGATGCGCGAGCTGGCGGCCCGGGTGAACGTGCTGCTGCGCCGCGTCGAGCGCGCCCAGCAGGCGGCCAGGACGCCCACGCTCGGCTCGCTGCGCTTCGGCGAACTGGAGATCGACCACGTCCAGCGCCGGGTACGGCTCGCCTCCGGCGACGTCCACCTGACGCCGACCGAGTTCGATCTGCTGGCGTGCCTCGCCGCGCAGCCGCGGGCGGTGCTCACCCGTGAGCAGCTCCTGGCCGAGGTCTGGGACTGGACGGACGCCTCCGGCACCCGCACGGTCGACAGCCACGTGAAGGCGCTGCGCCGGAAGATCGGCGCGAGCTGGATCCGCACCGTGCACGGCGTCGGCTACGCACTGGAGGCACCGGTCGCCTAGCGGCCCGCAACGCACGACCGGCTGGGCCACCGGGGGGCCCATGCCGTCGCACCGCTCGCTCCGAGCACCGCTCGCCGGGCGCCGCTCATCCTGGGCACCACGCGCCCTGAACGCCACGCGTCCCGAGCACCGCTCGTCCCGAGCACCACGGGGGATCAGTCAGAGGACACATGACCTTTCCACAGCAGCGCAACGGGGACACCGAGGGCGCCCGCCCACCGAGCCTGGCCAGTCGGGCCGCGAGCCGCGTCTGGGCCGACATCCGGCCACTGGACCCGGTGCGGTCGATCAAGGGCAAGCTCGCCCTGCTGGTGATCGTCTCGGTCTTCCTGGCCACCGGCATGGTGGTCGTCGCGATCCGGTCGGAGACCCAGATCCGGATCATCATGATCTTCTCGATGATCGCCTCCCTGCTCTTCATGCAGTTCCTCGCCCACGGGCTGACCGCCCCGCTGCGCGACATGACCGCCGCCGCCCGCGCGATGGCCGGCGGCGACTACAGCCGCCGGGTCGAGGTCTCCTCCCGCGACGAGATCGGCGAGCTGGCCGCGACCTTCAACAAGATGGCCGCCGACCTGGAGGCCGCCGACCGTCACCGCCGTGAGCTGGTCGCCAACGTCTCGCACGAGCTGCGCACACCGATCGCCGCGCTGCGCGCCGTGCTGGAGAACGTGGTCGACGGCGTCGTCCAGCCCAATCCGGCCACCCTGGGTGCCGCGCTGGAGCAGACCGAGCGCCTGGGCCGGCTGGTCACGCACCTGCTCGACCTCTCCAAGCTGGACGGCGGCGTCGTGCCGCTGGACGCCCGCCCCTTCGAGGTACGGCCCTTCCTGGACGGCGTGCTGCGCGGTGTGACCGTGGACGGCGCGACGGCCGGCGGGGCGTTCTCCCGGCGCGGCGACGTCCGCCTGGCACTGGAGGTCAGCCCGGTCGGGCTGAGCGCCGTCGCCGACCCCGAGCGGTTGCACCAGGTGGTCGCCAACCTGGTCGACAACGCCTGCAAGCACTCCCCGCCCGGTGGCACCGTGACGGTCCGGGCCCGGCCCGGCACGGAGCCCGAGGGCCTGCTGTTGGAGGTCGAGGACCAGGGGCCCGGCATCCCGCTCCAGGACCGCGACCGGGTCTTCGAGCGGTTCAGCCGCAGCGGCACCGCGACCGCGCAGGGACCGGGCAGCGACGGCGGCACCGGCCTGGGGCTGGCGATCGCGCGCTGGGCGGTGGACCTGCACGGCGGGCAGATCGAGGTGGCCGAGGCCGCCCGGGGCTGCCGGATCGAGGTCCGGCTTCCCGGCCCGCGCTGAGCGGGCCCGGAGACCGGCCGGGCCGGGCGCGGATCACGCACCCGGCCATCCAATGTCACAAACGTGGGACAAAGGGCGGCGGACCCTGGAATCCTGACCCCAGGGCGACAAGGGTAGGCTTTGTCCTAGTTTGAAGGGGAAATAGCCTTGATCAGACTCGATCGCTTCCCCACCTGTGGAACTTTCTAACGTTCAATTTCGGCCAAACTGCAGGTCGGGACTGTGATCTGGACGACGCCTGGCCCCCGGGGACTGCGCGATCACTGGTCAGGGGCGTAGCCTTAATCCCCGCTGTCCAACCATCCCAAAAGGAAGCGGAAGAGGGCGGTTGCCGCCGTGTCGCCACAGTCCCCTGAAACCCCCAACAGCTCGGCCCCACGCACCAGGCCGGAGCCCACCGGCTTCGGACCCAATGAGTGGCTCGTCGACGAGATCTACCAGCAGTACCTCCAGGATCCCGACTCGGTCGACCGAGCCTGGTGGGACTTTTTCGCCGACTACAAGCCCGGTACCGAGGTGACTCCAGTGACCCAGGCCGCGACCCAGGTCGGCCCCACGCCGACCACCGTTGCCGCCCCTGCCCCTGCCGCCGCTGCGACGGCGGCCCCGGCCGCCGCTGCGCCCGCCGCACCCGCGGCCGCGCCGGCCGCCGCCGCACCGCTCGCCGCGGTGCCGGCCGCGCCCCCGGCCCCGAAGGCAGCGGCCCCCGCCGCCGCGCCCGCGGCTGCCGAGGCCGGCCCGGAGCTCGTCCCGCTGCGCGGCCCCTCCAAGGCCGTCGCCACCAACATGGACGCCTCGCTGGAGGTCCCCACCGCGACGTCCGTGCGGGCCGTGCCGGCCAAGCTGCTGATCGACAACCGCATTGTCATCAACAACCACCTGCAGCGCGCCCGCGGCGGCAAGGTCTCCTTCACCCACCTGATCGGGTACGCCCTGGTACAGGCCATCAAGGCCAGCCCGGGCATGAACCACAGCTACGTGGTCAAGGACGGCAAGTCCTTCCTGGTGAAGCCGGACCACGTCAACCTCGGTCTGGCGATCGACCTGGTGAAGCCCAACGGCGACCGCCAGCTCGTGGTCGCGGCCATCAAGAAGGCCGAGACGCTCGACTTCTTCGGCTTCTGGCAGGCCTACGAGGACATCGTCCGCCGGGCCCGCGCCAACAAGCTGACCATGGACGACTTCACCGGCGTCACGGTCTCGCTGACCAACCCCGGCGGCATCGGCACCGTGCACTCCGTGCCGCGCCTGATGCAGAACCAGGGCACCATCGTCGGCGTCGGCGCGATGGAGTACCCGGCCGAGTTCCAGGGCTCCGCCCCGGACACCCTGGCCAAGCTCGGCATCTCCAAGATCATGACGCTCACCTCGACCTACGACCACCGGGTCATCCAGGGCGCGGCGTCGGGCGAGTTCCTGCGCACCATCCACCAGCTGCTGCTGGGCGACCACGGGTTCTACGACGAGATCTTCGAGTCGCTGCGGATCCCGTACGAGCCGGTCCGCTGGGCCACCGACGTCGCCGCCACCCACGAGGACGAGGTCAACAAGACCGCCCGCGTGATGGAGCTCATCCACGCGTACCGCGTGCGCGGCCACCTGATGGCCGACACCGACCCGCTGGAGTACAAGCAGCGCAAGCACCCCGACCTGGACGTCGTCCAGCACGGGCTGACGCTGTGGGACCTGGAGCGCGAGTTCGCGGTCGGCGGCTTCGGCGGCCAGCGGATGATGAAGCTGCGCGACATCCTCGGGCTGCTGCGCAACACCTACTGCCGCACGGTCGGCATCGAGTACATGCACATCCAGGACCCCAAGCAGCGCAAGTGGCTGCAGGAGCGCCTGGAGAAGCCGTACACCAAGCCGGAGCGCGAGGAGCAGCTGCGCATCCTGCGCCGGCTGAACTCCGCCGAGGCCTTCGAGACCTTCCTGCAGACCAAGTACGTCGGCCAGAAGCGCTTCTCGCTGGAGGGCGGCGAGTCGCTCATCCCGCTGCTGGACGCGACGATCGACGCCGCCGCCGAGCACCGCCTGGACGAGGCCGTCATCGGCATGGCCCACCGCGGCCGCCTCAACGTGCTGGCCAACATCGTCGGCAAGCCGTACGGCAAGATCTTCGGCGAGTTCGAGGGCAACCTCGACCCGAAGTCGATGCACGGCTCGGGCGACGTCAAGTACCACCTCGGCTCCGAGGGCACCTTCACCGGCCTGGACGGCGAGACCATCAAGGTCTCGCTCGCCGCGAACCCCTCCCACCTGGAGACGGTCGACCCGGTCGTCGAGGGCATCGCCCGCGCCAAGCAGGACATCCTGGACCAGGGCGGCACCACCTTCCCGGTGCTGCCGATCCAGATCCACGGCGACGCGGCCTTCGCCGGCCAGGGCGTCGTCGCGGAGACCCTGAACATGTCGCAGCTGCGCGGCTACCGCACCGGCGGCACCGTGCACATCGTGGTGAACAACCAGGTCGGCTTCACCGCCGCCCCGGCGTCCTCGCGCTCCTCGATGTACTGCACCGACGTGGCCCGCATGATCGAGGCCCCGATCTTCCACGTGAACGGCGACGACCCGGAGGCCGTGGTCCGCGTCGCGCGGCTCGCCTTCGAGTTCCGCCAGGCGTTCCACAAGGACGTCGTGATCGACCTCATCTGCTACCGCCGCCGCGGTCACAACGAGGCCGACAACCCCTCGTTCACCCAGCCGCTGATGTACGACCTGATCGACAAGAAGCGCTCGGTGCGCAAGCTCTACACCGAGGGTCTGATCGGTCGCGGCGACATCACCATGGAAGAGGCGGAGCAGGCGCTCCAGGACTTCCAGGGCCAGCTGGAGAAGGTCTTCTCCGAGGTCCGCGACGCGGCCCAGACGCCGGCCACCGCGGCCGGCGGCAAGCCGCAGGCGGACTTCCCGGTCAACATCCAGACCGGCATCTCCCAGGAGATGGTCAAGCGGATCGCCGCCTCGCAGGTCAACCTGCCGGACTGGCTGACCGTCCACCCGCGTCTGCTGCCGCAGCTCCAGCGCCGCTCGGCCTCGGTCGAGGACAACACCATCGACTGGGCCATGGGCGAGACGCTCGCCATCGGCTCGCTGCTGATGGAGGGCCACCCCGTCCGGCTGGCCGGCCAGGACAGCCGCCGCGGCACCTTCGGCCAGCGCCACGCGGTGCTGATCGACCGGGTCACCGGCGAGGACTACACCCCGCTGCTGTACCTGACCGAGGACCAGGCCCGCTACACCGTCTACGACAGCCTGCTGTCGGAGTACGCGGCGATGGGCTTCGAGTACGGCTACTCGCTGACCCGGCCGAACGCGCTGGTCATGTGGGAGGCGCAGTTCGGTGACTTCGTCAACGGCGCGCAGACCGTCGTCGACGAGTACATCGCCTCCGCCGAGCAGAAGTGGGGCCAGCACTCCGGCGTCACCCTGCTGCTGCCGCACGGCTACGAGGGCCAGGGGCCGGACCACTCGTCCGCCCGCCCCGAGCGCTTCCTGCAGCTGTGCGCGCAGAACAACATGACGGTCGCGATGCCGACCCTGCCGTCGAACTACTTCCACCTGCTGCGCTGGCAGACGCACAACCCGCACCACAAGCCGCTGATCGTCTTCACCCCGAAGTCGATGCTGCGTCTGAAGGCCGCGGCGAGTGCCACGGAGGAGTTCACCTCCGGCTCGTTCCGCCCGGTCATCGGTGACACCACCGTCGACCCGGCGAACGTGCGCAAGGTGGTCATCACCGCCGGCAAGTTCTACTACGACGTGGCGGCGGCCCGCGCCGAGCGCGGTGTCACCGACACGGCGATCGTCCGGGTCGAGCGGCTCTACCCGCTGCCGGTGGCCGAGCTCCAGGAGGAGCTGGCCAAGTACGGCAACGACGTCCAGTTCGTCTGGGCGCAGGAGGAGCCGGCCAACCAGGGTGCCTGGCCGTTCATCGCGATGAACCTGGTCGACCACCTCCAGGTCGTCGTCGGCCGCGCCGGCGGCGAGTCCCGGCTGCGCCGGGTGGCCCGCACCGCGTCCTCCGCCCCGGCGGTCGGCTCGGCCAAGCGGCACGCCGCCGAGCAGCAGGCGCTGCTGGAGGAGATCTTCACCCTCTGACGTTCCGTCAGTCATCTCGGCCCCCGGCCCGGGTTCCGCTCAGCGGAGCCCGGGCCGGGGCGTTTCGTTTCGCCCCTCCCCCGCCCCCCGGCGCCCGCGTGCCCCAGGTGCCCCCAGGTGCTCCCGGGCGCTTCCGGGCGCTTCCGGGCGCACGGATCCGGCCGCGGCGGCCGGCAAGGTCGCAGCTCTGCAACCAAATGACCGGCGGCATGCGGCGACGCACGACGGATCGATAGGTTATGGGGCGTCACACCGCTGCTGACGTGCGCTCACCCGCTCGCCGGTGGCCGTACCTCACCACATCCAGGGGGAACACCCGCATGACCGCCGACACGCCCAGGGACTCCGCCTCCCCGCCGCTGCCTCCCGTATTCCAGCCCCTGCTGCCCGAGGATCCGCGCGAGGTGGGCGGGTACCGGCTGTTCGCCCGGCTGGGTGCGGGCGGGATGGGCCGGGTCTATCTCTCGTACACGCCGGGCGGGCGCCCGGTGGCGCTCAAGGTGGTGCGTCCGGAGTTCGCCGAGGACCCGGAGTTCCGGCGGCGCTTCGGCCAGGAGGTCAGGAACGCCCAGCGTATCCACGGGCTGTACACCGCGCAGGTGATCGACTCCGGGCTGGACGCGGACGCGCCCTGGCTGGTCACCGCGTACGTACCGGGCCCCTCCCTGCAGCAGGTGATCCGGGAGCACGGCGCGCTGCCGATCCGTACCGTGCTGCTGTTGATGGGCGGTATCGCCGAGGCGCTCCAGGCCATCCACAGCGTCGAGGTGGTGCACCGAGACCTCAAGCCCGCCAACGTCCTGGTGGCCGGCGACGGCCCGCGCGTGATCGACTTCGGCATCGCCAGGGCCGCCGACGCCACCGCCCTGACCGGCACCGGGTTCCGGATCGGCTCGCCCGCCTTCATGGCCCCCGAGCAGGCCCAGGGCCGGTCGGTCACCCCGGCCACCGACGTCTTCGCGCTCGGCGCGCTGGCGGCGTACGTCGCGGGCGGCGCCCCGCCGTTCGGTGAGGGGCCGGAGACGGCCGTGCTCTACCGGGTGGTGCACGAGCCGCCGGAGCTCGACGGTGTCCCGGCCGACCTGCGCGAACTGCTGCTGCGCTGCCTGGCCAAGTCCCCGGAGGACCGGCCCAAGCCCGCCGAGATCATCGAGATCGCCCGCAACCACCCCTCGGTCGGCGGCCAGCTGCGGTTCGGCGACGACTGGCTGCCGCGGCAGATCAACACCGAGATCACCCGCCGCTCGGACCTCCCCAAGACCCCGCCGACCCCGCTGCCGGTGCCCCCGGCCGGCCCGCCGACCACCCCGCCGGCACCGGCCGGCCCGCCGACCGCACCGGCCACCGCGCCGTCGTTCGCGGCCCCGCCGCAGCACCCCGGGCAGCCCCCGGCCGGTTTCGTCCCCCCGCCGCTCGGCGCGTACGGCGTGCCGCAGCCCGCCAACGAGGCCCCGACCGGCCCGGTGCTGTCGGCGCCGCCCACCGTGCAGCTGCGCCAGGACCCGCCGAACTTCGACACCCCGCCGCCCGGCCCGGTGGTCGCCACCGTGCCCGCCGCGGCGCCGGAGCCGAGGCGCAAGGGCGTCTCCTGGAAGGTACTGCTGACCGTCGCCCTGGTGATGGCGGTCGGCGGCACGGCCGGTGGCGTGGTGCTGGTCAAGAAGCTGGACGACAAGAAGGACAGCTCCTCCTCCGCCTCCGCGGGCACCCCGGCCGCCAACACGTCCAACCCCCAGGCCGCCCCCACCCAGAGCCAGGCCGCCGACGGCCCCGCACCGAGCAGCCCCTCCCCGAGCAGCAGTCCTTCGGCGAGCACCGGCAAGACCGGGTCCAGCCCGAAGGCCACCGCCTCGCACTCGCCGAGTGCGACCGCGAGCACGCCCCGGACCGCGGTCTACACCAAGGTCTACGCCGACGTGGAGCTCTTCGCCCCCAGCACCAGCTACAACTTCGACCTGATGGCCGGGAAGGTCGTGTCGAACTCGATCAACCCGCCGTGGTCGCTGAACCCCGGCTACAGCGGGTTCGACTGGGACGGCGCCTCGGACGCCTTCATCAGCCACGACACCACGCTCACCCCCGAGCAGTGCTCCGCGGCCATCGACACCGAGCCGGTGGCCGATCTGAAGTACGCCAACCTGCCGCCCGGCAAGCCGTTCTGCCTGCGCAACCGCGCCAACCTCGGAGTGCTGATCGGCAAGATCGTCGAGCGGGGCAACACCAGCACCGGCGAGGTGAAGGTCTCCCTGACCTACTACCGCAACGACGGCTGATCCTTCCGGTCTATCCTGACCTGGTCGAAATCCCTTCGGACCGGAGCGCACCGTGTACTTCACCGACCGCGGCATCGAGGAGCTGGAGAGCCGGCGCGGCGACGAGGAGGTCACCTTCGAGTGGCTGGCCGAGCGTCTGCGTGAGTTCGTCGACCTCAACCCGGACTTCGAGATCCCGGTCGAGCGGCTGGCCACCTGGCTGGCCAGGCTCGACGACGAGGACGACGAGTAGGCGACCGGGCCACAGCTGGGCCGCAGCCGAGCCGAAAGGTCCGGGAGGCAACCGCCTCCCGGACCTTTCGCGTACCCGGCGGCCGGTGCGGTACCCGACGCCGGTGCGTACCGGGCCCACGCGACCGCTTGACTTCCCCGGCACGCGATATATCGTGTTAATCGAGAGAACGCGATACATCGCGAATTCCAACGGGAGGCGGCACACCATGAGCCAGTGGACGATCAGCGGGCCCGACAGGATCACCATCGACGAACCGGTCAGCGCGCTGCACGTGCGAGTCGTCGCCGGCGCCGTGAACGTGGTCGCCGCCGAGGGCCCGGCCCGGCTGGAGGTCACCGAGCTGGAGGGCGAGCCGCTGCACGTGACCCTGGTGGACGGCGTTCTGACGGTCACCTACAAGGACTTCAGCTGGGGCGAGTTCACCGAGTCGGTGAAGTCCGTGGAGTCGGTCAAGTCGCTCTTCTCCTCGCTGCGGCGCAAGCACCGCGCGGTGGTCTCGCTGGCCGTCCCGGCCGGCTCCGAGGTCAAGGTCGGCACCGTCTCGGCGGGCACCACCATCTCCGGGATCGCCGGTCCCGTCTCCGTGCACGGCGCGAGCGGCGGGGCGACCCTGGTCGGCCTCTCCGGCCGGATCGAGGCCCACACCGTCTCCGGCGACATCGACGCCCAGTCCGTCTCCGGCGAACTGCGGGTCAAGACCGTCTCCGGGCCGCTCACCGTCGTCGCCGGCACCGCCGACAAGGTGCAGGCCCACACCGTCAGCGGGGCCATCACCCTGGACCTCGACGTCGAGACCCCGACGGACATCAAGGTCAACACCGTCAGCGGCGCGGTCGGCATCCGGCTGCCCTCCCTCGCCGACGCCAAGGTCGAGGCGGGTACCAACAGCGGCGACGTGTCCAGCACCTTCGAGGAGCTCGCGGTCGGCGGCAGCTGGGGATCCAAGCGGCTCTCCGGCCAGCTCGGCTCCGGCAAGGGCAGCCTGGTCGTCACCACCGTCTCCGGCGCCATCACGGTGCTGCGCCGCCCGGACACCGACGAGGACGGCCCGGCCGTCGTCAAGGAGCTCCCGGCCGGCCCCGACCTCACCAAGGAGGCCTGACATGAGCCCCGTCTTCGGTCACGGCCGGCTGCGCCTCTACCTGCTGAAGCTGCTGGACGAGGCACCCCGGCACGGCTACGAGGTGATCCGCCTGCTGGAGGAGCGCTTCGAGGGCCTGTACGCGCCGTCCGCCGGCACCGTGTACCCGCGGCTCGCCAAGCTGGAGAAGGAGGGCCTGGTCACGCACAGCACCGAGGGCGGGCGCAAGATCTACCGGCTCACCGACGCCGGGCGCACCGAACTGGCCGAGCGTCAGGGTGAGATCGCCGAGCTGGAGGTGGAGATCCGGGACTCGGTGGCCCAGCTGGCCGGGGCGATCCGCGAGGACGTCCGGGACAGCGCCAAGGACCTGCGCGAGGAGCTCTGGGGCGCGGCCAGGCAGGCCCCGCGGGCCGAGCCCGCCGGCGGCGGGGATCCCTGGGCCGGGCCGTGGGGCGACAAGGACGCCTGGCAGCGGGCCAAGGAGGAGTTCGCCCAGTTCAAGGCGCAGGCCAAGGAGCAGGCCAAGCGGGCCAAGGAGCAAGAGAAGGCCGCCAAGGCCAAGGCGAAGGCCGCCGAGGAGGAGGCCCGCCGGCTGCGCGAGCAGTCCCGGGCGGCGCGTACCGCGGCGCAGGCCGAGGCGCTGCGGATCAAGCGCCGGGTGGAGCAGCAGGTACGCGAGCACGCCGCGAAGGGCGACTGGCCGACGGGTCTGGCCGAGGGCCTGTCGGAGCTGACCAAGGGGCTGTCGGGCCTCGCGGACGCCGCCAGGTGGGGCCACCACCCGCAGGCTCCGGCCGAGCCGGGTGCGGCCCCGGCCGGATCCGCCGCCGCGGGCGAGGAGATCACGGTCACCCGGATCGACCTGGACAAGGACGAGAGTCCGGCGCCCGCCGACCTTCCGGCGTGGACGGCCACCGACCCCGCGGGCGACCCGGCCCGCGAGCTGGAGCGGCTGCTGGACCGCTTCCGCGACCAGGTCAGGGACGCGGCCCGGGACGGCGGCGTGACGGCCGCTCAGCTGGCGCAGTCCCGGTCGGTGCTGGGCACCGCCGCCGAGCGGCTGCGCGGCCTGCTGGGCTAGCCGCCCGGCCGGGCGCACTTCCGGGCCCGTCGCTCCCCTCGGGGCGGCGGGCCCGGAAGTGTGTCCCGGGGATTCCGGAGGTCAGGAGGTCCGGAGGTCCGGAGGTCAGGGAGCCACGGGGTCACGGGGTCACGGGGTCACGGGGTCAGGACGATCTTCCCGAAGACGTCGCCCTTGGCCAGCCGTGCGAAGCCCTCCCTCGCCTCGGTCAGCGGCAGCACGGAGTCGATCACCGGCCGGATGCCGCTGTTGGCGCAGAGCGCGAGCAGCCCGGCCAGCTCGTCCTTGCTGCCCATGGTCGAGCCGACCACCTTGAGCTCCAGGAAGAAGATCCGGTTGAGCTCGGTGGCGCTCGGGTTGGCACCCGAGGTGGCGCCGGAGATGACGATCGTCCCGCCGGGGCGCAGCGACTTGACGGAGTGGGACCAGGTGGCGGCGCCGACGGTCTCCATCACCGCGTCCACCCGTTCGGGCAGCCGGGCGCCGCTCTCGAAGGCCGCGTCGGCGCCGAGCTCGACGGCCCGGGCCCGCTTGACCTCGTCCCGGCCGGTGACCCACACCCGCAGCCCGGCGGCCTTGGCGAGCACCACCAGCGCGGTCGACACCCCGCCGCCGGCGCCCTGCACCAGCACGGTGTCACCCGGGCGCACCCCGGCGTTGGTGAAGAGCATCCGGTACGCCGTCAGCCAGGCGGTGGGCAGGCAGGCGGCCTCGGCGAAGGAGAGTTCGGCGGGCTTGGGCAGCAGGTTCCAGGTCGGCACGGCGACGCGCTCGGCGAAGGTGCCCTGGTAACGCTCGGTCAGGATGGAGCGCGGCTCGTCGGGGCCCACGCCGTGCCCGCTCTGGCCGATCACCGAGTGGATGACCACCTCGTTGCCGTGCTCGTCGATGCCGGCGGCGTCGCAGCCGAGGATCATCGGCAGCCGCTCCGCGGGCAGCCCGACGCCGCGCAGGGACCACAGGTCGTGGTGGTTGAGGCTGGCGGCCCGGACGGTGACCACGCTCCAGCCGGGGCGGGCCTGCGGCTCGGGGAGCTCGCCCAGCTCCAGCGCGCTCAGCGGGTCGGTGGCGTCGATGCGGGCGGCATAGGCAGCAAACATGGTCCGGACGATAGCGGCGCGGGCCGCGGCCCGGAACCACGCGGCGGTGTGACCTCCACCGCGTGTCCGGGCCACGGCCCGCCTGCCCGCACGCGTGCGACCGCGTACGAACGCGGGTACTACCGCCGGGCGACGCCCTCGGCGCGGGCGGCCTCGGCGACGGCCTTGGTCACGGCCGGGGCGACGCGCTCGTCGAACGGCGAGGGGATGACCTTCTGCGCCGTCAGCTCGTCGGCGACGACGCCGGCCAGCGCCTGGGCGGCGGCCAGCTTCATGCCCTCGGTGATCCGGGTGGCCCGGACCTGGAGCGCGCCGGCGAAGATGCCGGGGAACGCCAGCACGTTGTTGATCTGGTTCGGGAAGTCGCTGCGCCCGGTGGCGACCACGGCGGCGTACTTGTGCGCGACCTCGGGGTGGATCTCCGGGTTGGGGTTGGCCATCGCGAAGATGAAGCAGCCCTCGGCCATGGTGGCGACGGCCTCCTCGGGCACGGTGCCGCCCGAGACGCCGATGAAGACGTCGGCGCCGTTCAGGGCGTCGGCCAGCGAGCCCTTGAGGCCGGCCCGGTTGGTGATCGCGGCGATCTCGGCCTTGACGTCGGTGAGGTCGCCCCGGCCCTCGTACACCACGCCGCGGCGGTCGCAGACGGCCACGTCGCCGATGCCGGCGGCGACCAGCATCTTGGCGATGGCGATGCCGGCGGCGCCGGCGCCGGAGATGACGGCGCGCAGGTCGCCGATCTCCCGGCCGGTGACCTTGGCGGCGTTCCACAGCGCGGCGGTGGAGACGATCGCGGTGCCGTGCTGGTCGTCGTGGAAGATCGGGATGTCCAGGGCGTCCTGGAGCCGGCGCTCGATCTCGAAGCAGCGCGGGGCGGAGATGTCCTCCAGGTTGACGCCGCCGAAGGAGGGCGCCATCCGGACCACGGTCTCGACGATCTCGTCCACGTCGGTGCAGGCCAGCGCGATCGGCACGGCGTCGACGCCGCCGAACTGCTTGAACAGGATCGCCTTGCCCTCCATCACGGGCAGCGAGGCCTCCGGGCCGATGTCGCCGAGGCCCAGCACCGCGGTGCCGTCGGTGACGACCGCCACCACGTTGGACTTCCAGGTGTAGTCGTTCACCAGCTCGGGCTGCTCGGCGATCGCGGTGCAGACCCGGGCCACGCCGGGCGTGTAGGCGAGGGACAGGTCGTCCGCGTCGCGGACCGGCACCGTGGCCCGGACCTCCATCTTGCCGCCGCGGTGGAGCGCGAACACGGCGTCGACGGGGTCGTCGGTGTCCTGGGTGTTGGTCTGGATGATCTCCGCTGCCACGATGACCTCTTCGTCATGATCAGCGAGAGCGCGCGGCCGACGGGCGGACGACCCCGCCGGGGATGCAGAAGCCGGGTACGCGCGAGCGGACCCGGGGCGGGATCGGGGCGCTGCCGTCGGGCGGCGCCCTCGGGGTGAGGGTAGTTGAGTTCTGTCTGCGCTGTGCTTCCGGGCCGAGCGTAGGTCGGACGAAGGCATCGCACCTATGCCTTTTTGTCCTCGTCGCGCACTCTTCATCCCTT
This sequence comes from Kitasatospora sp. NPDC050543, assembly GCF_044457565.1. Classification (NCBI taxonomy): domain Bacteria; kingdom Bacillati; phylum Actinomycetota; class Actinomycetes; order Kitasatosporales; family Streptomycetaceae; genus Kitasatospora; species Kitasatospora sp. NPDC050543. The sequence goes on from NZ_JBITGZ010000001.1 coordinate 135,306, forward strand.
TGTCGGCCACTTGACGAAAGCTCCAGGTTTTGGAAACACCCAGGTCCGGCGCCGGCGAGGGGATGCGAGCACACGTACTCGCAGGAGTGAACGCAGACCCGAAGGGGAGCTGGTGCTTCGGCTACGGAGTCGGCGTTCGGACTTCCGGTCCATACGCACCCCGGGTCCGACCCCTGCGCACGGTGGAAGGGGGGATCCGGCGGTCTGTGTTCGGCATCGGGGGTCACCCGCTACCAGATTCTGACACACCCGCCGCCCGGCCCATCAGAGCGGGATGGGAGGATCCAACTTCGCCACCGCCCACCCAACCACGCGTCGGCCAGGTGGCACGACCTCTCCCACAGGAGGAGCACCACCATGCACCGCCGTACCACCCCGCAGGCCTCCGGGCACCGTCGCGGGCACCGCAGCATGCCCACCGTCGCCGCACTCACCACCGCAACCGCCCTGCTCCTGAGCGCCTGCGGCGGCAACGGCGGCGAGGCCAAGAAGGACCCGGCCGAGGAGGTCCGCGGCAAGGTGCCGCAGGCCATGCGCGCCGCCGGAGTACTGAAGATCGGCTCGGACCTCAACTACGCGCCCGTGGAGTTCCGCGGCTCCGACGGCAAGCCGCAGGGCCTGGACCCGGACATCGCCGAGGCGCTCGGCAAGGTCCTGAACCTGCGCATCGAGATCGTCGACACGCCCTTCGACAAGCTGCTCCCGAGCCTGGAGAACAAGCAGTTCGACGTCGCGATGTCGGCCATCAGCGACACCCGCCAGCGCCGCGAGGGCACCGACGACAAGGGCAAGCCGGTCACCAAGGGCGTCGACTTCGTGGACTACTTCATCGCCGGCACCTCGATGCTGGTGCAGAAGGGCAACCCCAAGAACATCAGGACCCTGGACGACCTCTGCGGGATGACCGTCTCGCTCCAGCAGGGCACCACCCAGGACGAGATCATCGACCGCCAGGTCGGCGCCTGCACCCGGCTCGGCAAGCCGCTCCAGGTGCACAAGTTCGACAGCGACGGCAAGGCGATGGCCGATGTCGTCTCCGGCGCCGCCGTGGCCGTGTTCAACGACTTCCCGGTGGCCGCGTACGCCGCCAAGACCGTCGAGAACGGCAACCGGTTCCAGGTGACCGGCTCGCAGTCGGCGTCCAGCCCGTACGGGATCGCCGTCTCCAAGACCAACACCGAGGTCCGGGACATGATGGCCAAGGCCGTCGACCAGCTCATCCGCAGCGGCGAGTACGACAAGATCCTGGCCAAGTGGAACGTCAGCGCCGGCGCGGCCCAGGCGGCGGTGATCAACGGGGGCATCTGAGGCATCCGCGCGGGCATGCCTCCGGGCGCGACGGCAGAGGGTCTGCATACTTATACAAAGGGTGACAGGGGAACGGAATTCGTCCGAATAGCGGATAGCTAGGCCCCCCGTTATCCGATTTTGATCTGGATAGGGGCCATCCGACCGTCATCAGATGGCAGGATTCCCCCCAACTCGGAACGACTCGGCCACCGGTCGGTGCGGTCCGGTCCAGGCCCACCTCGGCGGAGGGTGGAGGACGCACTACCAGGCACCACCCCCTGCACCTGCAGACCCCTGCACGACCCGCTCGGCCCGTACGACACAGCCCGTACAGCGCTGTACGGGCTGCCGGACCCGGTGCGCCGCTCCCCCGGCGGCGTGCTCCGCCCGATGCTCTCCCTCCAGGAGGAGAACCCCCTCATGACGTCTCGCACCCCGCGCACCCGCCTCCTCGCAGCCTGTGCCGTCCTCGCGACCGCTTCCCTGGCCCTGACCGCGTGCGGCAGCAGCGGCGGCTCCACCTCCAGCAGCGCCCCGAACCCGAGCACCTCGGTGGCCTCGGTCAAGGCCGACGAGAAGCTCACCTCGCTCGTACCGGCCGACGTGAAGTCGAGCGGCAAGGTGATCATCGGCTCTGACGCCTCGTACGCGCCCAACGAGTTCCAGGACGACAAGGGCAACATCGTCGGCATGGACGTCGACCTGGCCAACGCCGTCGCGGCCAAGCTCGGCCTCAAGGCCGAGGTCCAGAACGCCGGCTTCACCGCGATCATCCCCGGCATCGGCGCCAACAAGTACCAGCTCGGCATGAGCTCCTTCACGGACACCAAGGAGCGCGAGCAGCAGGTCGACATGGTCACCTACTTCATCGCGGGCACCGGTGCCGCCGTCAAGAAGGGCAACCCGGACAAGATCTCCGCGGACGACCTGTGCGGCAAGAAGGTCGCCGTGCAGACCGGCACCACCCAGGCCACCCAGATCACCGAGGTGATCAACCCGGCCTGCGCCAAGGCCGGCAAGCCGCCCGTCCCCAACGACGGCGACAAGTTCGACCTCCAGACGGACGTCACCAACGCCGTGGTCTCCGGCCGCGACCAGGTGATGCTGGCCGACTCCCCGGTCATCGACTACGCGCTGAAGCAGACCGGCGGCCAGCTGGAGAAGCTCGGCGCCACCACCGACTCGGCCCCGTACGGCATCGCGCTGGCCAAGGGCTCGGCGCTCACCCCGGCGGTCCAGGGCGCGGTGCAGTCGCTGATGGACGACGGCACCTACAAGCAGATCCTGCAGAAGTGGGGTGTCGAGGCGGGCGCGATCGACAAGGCGCAGCTCAACGGCGCCACCAGCTGATCCTCGCCCTCGTCCTGCAGCGACCCCGTTCTGAGGCCACAAAGTGAACTCTCTCCACAAGGGGCCGGCGACCACGGGACGGCCTGAAGCCATCAAGGCCGTCCCGGTCCGCCACCCCGGACGCTGGGTCGGAGCCGCCGTCATCGGCGTGCTCGCGGCCATGCTGATCCACGCCGTCTTCACCAATCCCGCCTTCAAGTGGGACGTCGTCGGCCAATACCTCTTCGACGACCGCATCACCCACGGTCTGGTGGTCACGCTCGAGCTGACCGCGCTGGCCATGGTCATGGGTGTGGCCGGCGGCATCCTGCTCGCGGTGATGCGGCTGTCCCCCAACCCGCTGCTCTCCGGCACCGCCTGGGTCTACATCTGGGTCTTCCGCGGTACGCCGGTCCTGGTGCAGCTGGTGTTCTGGAACTTCCTCGGCGTGCTCTGGGCCAAGCTCTCGATCGGCATCCCGTTCGGCCCGGAGTTCTGGTCCGAGCAGACCAACGTCCTGATCCCCACCTTCGTGGCGGCGCTGCTGGGCCTGGGCCTCAACGAGGCCGCCTACATGGCGGAGATCGTCCGCGGCGGCATCCAGTCGGTGGACGAGGGCCAGCAGGAGGCCTCGCACGCGCTGGGCATGAGCCGGTTCGCGACCATGCGGCGGATCATCCTGCCGCAGGCGATGCGGGTGATCATCCCGCCGACCGGCAACGAGACCATCTCGATGCTCAAGACCACCTCGCTGGTCAGCGTCATCGCCCTGGAGGAACTCTTCCGGGCCGGGCAGAACATCTACTCCCGCAACTTCCAGAGCATCCCGCTGCTGATCGTGGTGAGCCTCTGGTACCTGTTCCTGACCTCGATCCTCACCATCGGCCAGTACTACGTCGAGCGGTACTACGCCCGCGGCTCCAACCGCGCCCTGCCGCCCACCCCGCTGCAGCGGATCCGAGGCCTCTTCCGGGGCAACCCCACTCCGCCGGCCGCGCCCGTCGTCATCCCCGGTGCGCCCAATACTGGAGACACGGGAGGCACCCACTCATGAGCGATCTGACCAAGACCCCGGCCGACCAGACCCCCACCGGCGAACACCCGATGGTCAAGGCCGAGGGCGTCCACAAGTCCTTCGGCCTGCTCCAGGTGCTCAAGGGCATCGACCTGGAGGTCAAGCAGGGCGAGGTGTTCTGCCTGATCGGCCCGTCCGGCTCCGGCAAGTCGACCTTCCTGCGCTGCATCAACCACCTGGAGAAGATCAACGCCGGCCGCCTGTGGGTCGACGGCGAGCTGGTCGGCTACCGCCAGAAGGGCGACCGGCTCTACGAGCTCAAGGACCGCGAGGTCGCGCTCAAGCGCCGCGACATCGGCATGGTGTTCCAGCGCTTCAACCTCTTCCCGCACATGACCGCACTGGAGAACGTGGTCGAGGCCCCGGTGCAGGTCAAGGGCGAGAGCAAGGGCGACGCCCGGGAGCGGGCGATGGCCCTGCTGGAGCGCGTCGGGCTGGCCGACAAGGCCAAGAACTACCCCTCACAGCTCTCCGGCGGCCAGCAGCAGCGCGTGGCGATCGCCCGGGCACTGGCCATGAAGCCCAAGCTGATGCTCTTCGACGAGCCCACCTCGGCGCTGGACCCCGAGCTGGTCGGCGACGTGCTGGACGTCATGCGCGGCCTGGCCGAGGACGGCATGACGATGGTCGTGGTCACCCACGAGATGGGCTTCGCCCGCGAGGTCGGCGACGCGCTGGTGTTCATGGACGGCGGCGTGGTCGTCGAGTCCGGCAACCCGCGCGAGGTGCTCACCAACCCGCAGCACGAACGCACCAGGGCGTTCCTCTCCAAGGTGCTCTGAGGCACGGCAAGGTGCTCTGAGGCACGGCAGGACCCGCGCGGGCTCCCGGCACACCGACCCGGTGTGTGCCGGGAGCCCGCGCGTGTGCGCCCAGGCGGGCCCACCCGGCCGACCGCAGCGGGAGGGCGGCCGGAGGTAATACCCTGGGGGCAGCTCGTCTCGTTACCGGCCCTTCGGAAGGACCTTCGTGGAGCTCGCCCTGTACGCCGACTTCGCCGTTCGCCTGGTGAACAGCGAGGAGCCCGAGCGCGGCACCGACGCCCTGACCTCGGTCGAGGCCGTACGGGGCCTGTTCGGCGCCTCCACCCGGGCCGCGTCGCTCGCCGACGAGTCCGACCTGCCGCGACTGCGGGCCGTACGCACCCGGCTGCGCGGGGTCTTCGAGGCCGCCGCCGAGGGCGACGAGGTCCGCGGCATCGACCTGCTCAACAGCCTGATGATCGAGTACCCGGTCAGCCCGCTGGTCTCCGGGCACGACGACCTCGACGAGCACGGCCGCCCGCGCTGGCACATGCACCTCGCCGACAACGCGCCCACCGCCACGGCCAACTACACCGCCGTCGCCTGCATGGGCCTGGCCATCCACCTCACCGAGCTGGGCGCCGACCGGCTCGGCATCTGCCAGGCCGCGCCCTGCCGCAACGCCTACCTGGACACCTCCACCAACCGATCCCGCCGCTACTGCTCCGACCGCTGCGCCACCCGCGCCAACGTCGCCGCGTACCGGGCCCGCAAGCGGCAGGAGGCGCTGAGCGCCGCCGCTACCGCTCAGGGCTGAGCCAGACCCCCAGCCTGCGGGCCAGCCCGGGCACCCGGGCCAGCGGCGTGGCGAGCAGCGCGCGCTCCAGCGCGCGCGCCGGCGCCAGCCAGGCCGGGCGGGGCCGCAGCCGCAACAGCACCCGGCCGAGTACCAGATCGTCCGGGACCACACCGAACTGACGGCTGTCGCTGTCCACCAGCCTGTTGTCCGACAGCAGCCACCAGCCGCCCGGGCGGCGCCCGTCGGCCCGCTTCACCACCAGCAGGTCCTGCTGGAACGGGTGCCGGACCACCACCACCGCCCCGGGCCGGATGCGAGCGCCGTACCGGACGACCAGCCGGTCGCCCTCCGCCAGCGTCGGCACCATCGAGGCGCCCGCCACATCGATCAGACCGAACGGAAGTACCCCGCCACCAGGGGTACCGCCCTCCGGCTCCACCGTCCGAGCCACCGCTGCCTCCTGAAAGTCGCCGCGTCCAGTGTCGCGTACGGGCGCCCGACCGACCGTGTCCGGATTCGGGTGGTTCCGGCTCCACCTTTTGTCCTAGGCGCCCGGCCCAACCGCGAAACCCGGCGCCCGGCGAGGTAACCTCAGCCGCGGGAAGACGATCTAAGGAAGGACTCCCATGTTCTCTCGTCTGTTTGCACCGCGCGCCACCGCCCACGCCCACTGCGACCTGCCCTGTGGTGTCTACGACCCCGCTCAGGCCCGCATCGAGGCCGAGTCCGTGAAGGGCACTCAGGAGAAGTACCAGGCCAACGAGGACCCGGCCTTCCGTACTCGCGCCCTGATCATCAAGGAGCAGCGCGCCGAGGCCGTCAAGCACCACATCTCGGTGCTCTGGAGCGACTACTTCAAGGCCCCGCACTTCGAGAAGTACCCGCAGCTGCACCAGCTGATCAACGACACCCTGAAGGCCGCCTCGGCCGCCAAGGCGTCGACCGACCCGGCCACCGGCCAGGCCCTGCTCGACCTGATCGCCGAGGTCGACAAGATCTTCTGGGAGACCAAGGCGGCCTGATCGCCGGTCTCCTCCCGCTCCGGCTCCGGCCGGACGGCCCCGATGCCCCCCGCTCAGCCCGAGCGGGGGGCATCGTGCGCTCCGCGGGCCGGGCCGGCGGCGCCGTCGCCCGCAAGCGCCTGGCGGTCGGTCACGTCCATCATGTGCGCCCTGAGTTCCGGTCGGCCCGCCGCCCCGTGGCCCGGGCGGGCGGCCGGTGGGCCGGCGGGGCGAGCACAGGCGGAGCGGGCTGTGAGCGCCGAGGGTCCGGGGGTGCGCGGGACCGCGGATTCGGCGGCGACCGGCCGACCCGGCGGGCGTAGGCTCGAAGGTACGGACCGCACCATCGAGGGAGACGCATCATGACCACCATGGCGGCACCGTCCGCCTTCGACACCAAGACGCTGCGCGAGGGGATCGAGCACCGCGACGCCGATGCCCTGCTCGCGCTCTACGCGGACGACGCCGAGATCCGCATGGTCGACCACAAGACGCAGCCGAGCCACCCGTTGGTGATGCACGGGCGGCCGGAGATCAGCGCGATGCTGAACGACGTCTACGGCCGGGAGATGACCCACAAGCTGGAGCAGGTCGTGGTCCAGGGCGATCATGTGGCCTTCATGGAGTCCTGCGTGTACCCGGACGGGGTCAAGGTGCTCTGCACCTCGATCGCGGATCTGCGGGACGGCCGGATCGTCGGCCAGACGTCCATCCAGGCGTGGGACGAACAGTGACCCTGGCACCGGCCCGGCGGCCCCGCCGGCGCCGGTGGCGAAATCGCCTTTCCGCCCGGTCGGCGCCTCCGAGTACGCTCGACACATGATCCGTACAGCCGAAATCACCGATGTCCCGGTCATCCACGCGTTGATCCGCGAACTGGCGGACTACGAGAAGGCGCTGCACGAGGCCCAGGCGACCGAGGAGCAGCTGCGGGCGGCGCTGTTCGGGGCGAACCCAGCCCTGTTCGGGCTGATCGCGCAGGACGACAGCACCGGTGAGGTGGTCGGTTTCGCGCTCTGGTTCCTCAACTTCTCCACCTGGCGCGGCACTCACGGGATCTACCTGGAGGACCTGTACGTCCGCCCGGAGGCCCGCGGCGGCGGCCACGGCAAGGCGCTGCTACTGGAGCTGGCGCGGATCGCGGTCGAGCGCGGCTACTCGCGGGTCGAGTGGTCGGTGCTGGACTGGAACGAGCCCTCGATCAACTTCTACAAGGCGCTGGGCGCGGTCCCGATGGACGAGTGGACGGTGTACCGGCTCACCGGCGAGGCGCTGACCACCGCCGGCACCCGCTGACGACCACCGGGTAACTTCGGTCGGGCCTCTGCCACCCTGCGTCGCGAGGACCTACCATGAGTGACCCCCGGTACCGCAGTCGCTCGTTCCCGTGACGACGGACGGAGATCGCGACATCCGCCCGCTGATCGCGGTAACGTCTCGGGCGGATGCGCGGCGTTCGGCCACCCCCGGCGGGGTATGACCGGTACGTACCGCACCACCCCTCTGGACAGTTGGGGCGAAGCAGTTGAGCCAAGCAACAGACAGTGCCGCGGCCCCGGGGCCGGAAGCACAGCGCGTCACCCAGGAGGTGAGGGTGTCCCAGATCGACGGCGAGCCCGAAGTGAAGGACTTCGTCGAAGTCCGGCTGCCCGCGGCGGGAGCCTACCTCTCGGTGCTGCGAACAGCGACGGCCGGCCTCGCGGCCCGGCTGGACTTCACTCTGGACGAGATCGAGGACCTGCGGATCGCGGTGGACGAGGCCTGCGCCATCCTGCTCCAGCAGGCCGTGCCGGGTTCGATCCTGTCCTGCGAGTTCCGTCTGGTCGGCGACTCGCTCAGGGTCACCGTCTCGGCGCCGACCACCGACGGCCGGGCCCCCGAGCGGGACACCTTCGCCTGGACGGTGCTCTCCGCACTGGCCGGCGAGGTGGACTCCTCGGTCGGCGCGGACCGCACGGTCTCGATCAGCCTGCACAAGAAGCGTGGCGGGTCCCCGGCCCAGCCGTAGCCGCGGACGAGGACGCAGCACCACCGAGCAAGGGCCGTACGCCCGGCACGACCGGGCCGAGCGTACGGCTCCCGGTACCGCCCACCGCGGTACGACCAACGAGATGACTCCGGGGCCGTGCCCGCGGCTCCGGTGCTCCCGGAACGGAACGGGGGAATGGCCGTGAGTGATCTGGACCGTACCGGTGCCGACCGACGCCCGGCCGGCTCTGCCGACGTGCCCGCCACCGCGGGCGCGGGGGCGGCGGGCCTCGCGACAACCGCACCGGCCGTACCGCCCCAGGCGAGCGTTCCCGGCCTCGCCGCCCACGACGACGCGCACCCGAAGGACGCCCACCGGATGAGCCAGCCGACCGAGCCGACGTCTGATCCGTCGCCCGTGCAGCCGCCCTCGGATCCGCCCGCCGCCCCGGCGGAGGAGGCCGCCGCCGAGGCGGTACGCGGTGTGGTGCCGGCCCAGGCACCGCACCGCTCGGGGGCGCCGGACCGGGAGGCGGCGCGAGCGCTGTTCGTCCGGCTCTCGGCGCTGCCCGAGGGCTCGGCCGAGCGCGTCGAGCTGCGCAACCAGCTGGTACGGATGCACATCCCGCTGGTCGAGCACCTCGCCCGGCGCTTCCGCAACCGCGGCGAGCCGCTGGACGACCTGACCCAGGTCGCCACCATCGGCCTGATCAAGTCGGTGGACCGCTTCGACCACGAGCGCGGGGTCGAGTTCTCCACCTATGCCACGCCCACCATCGTCGGTGAGATCAAGCGGCACTTCCGGGACAAGGGCTGGGCGGTGCGGGTGCCGCGCCGGCTCCAGGAGCTGCGGCTGTCGCTGACCACGGCGACCAGCGAGCTCTCCCAGCGGCACGGCCGCTCCCCAACCGTGCACGAGCTGGCGGAGCATCTCGGGATCTCCGAGGAGGACGTGCTGGAGGGCCTGGAGTCCGCCAACGCGTACAGCACGCTCTCGCTGGACGTCCCGGACAGCGACGACGAGTCGCCGGCCGTGGCGGACACCCTTGGCACCACGGACGAGGCGCTGGAGGGCGTGGAGTACCGCGAGTCGCTCAAGCCGCTGCTCGCCCAGCTCCCGCCGCGCGAGCAGAAGATCCTGGTCCTGCGGTTCTTCCGGAACATGACCCAGTCGCAGATCGCCGCCGAGGTGGGGATCTCACAGATGCACGTCTCACGGCTGCTCGCCCGCACGCTGGCACAGCTGCGGGAGAAGCTGCTGGTGGAGGAGTAGCGCTGAGGCGCCGTCAGGTGCTTCTGAAGCATTGAGGGGCGCGCAGCCTTGGCTGCGAGCCCCTCAATGTTGTTTCCTCGTGGCCTCAGGCCCCCCGGGTCGACGGCGCCACCTGCGCCGGTACCGGCACCCCGGGTCCGGCTTCCTCAGCCCTCGGCCGGCGCGTAGAGCGCGGCCGTCACCCTCGGGTTGAGCAGGGCGCCGATACCGGCGAGGCCGAGCAGCGCGACGGCCACCGCGGCGGCGGCCAGCGCGCCCCCGCCCGGCCACATGTAGTACGCGACCGGCAGGCAGATCGAGTTGGTCAGCACGGCGGGGCTGCGGCCCCACCGGCGCAGCCCGAGCAGGGCCCGGCCGGCCAGCAGCGGCAGCACGCCCAGCAGCACGATGAGCAGCCCGCCGAACTCCGTCAGCCCGCGGTCGATCGGATCGCCCACCAGACCGGCGACCATGTCGTAGAGGCCCCAGGCGACCAGCGCGGCACCCTCCAGGGCCGTGATCGCGGCGCCGACGAGCAGCGCGGTGGGCCGTCCGGCGGCGGCCCCGGCGGGCCCGGCGGCGGAGTCGGTGTCGTCGGCGGTGGTGCGCACTGCGCCTGCGCGGCGGGCGGCGGCGGGCTTCGGGCGGGATTCTGCGGTCACTCAAGCAGGGTAGCCGCCGCTCCCCCTGTACCGACCCGTAGGCTGAGCCCATGCGCGCTCTCCTGGTCGTGAACCCGAAGGCGACCACCACCAGTGGCCGCACCAGGGACGTGCTCACCCACGCCCTGCGCAGCGACCTCAAGCTGGAGGTCGCCCACACCGAATACCGGGGCCATGCCCGCGATCTGGCCCGGCAGGCCGCCGACGACGGCTCGGTGGACCTCGTGGTGGCCCTGGGCGGCGACGGCACGGTGAACGAGGTCGTGAACGGTCTGCTGGCGCACGGCCCGGGCGAGAAGGTGCCCCGGCTGGCCGTGGTGCCCGGCGGCAGCACCAACGTCTTCGCCCGCGCACTGGGCCTTCCCAACGACCCGGTGGAGGCCACCGGCGCCCTGCTGGACGCGCTGGATCGCCGCAGTGAGCGCCCGGTCGGCCTGGGAAAGGCGATGACGGAGGGGCTGCCGGACCGCTGGTTCACCTTCACCGCGGGCCTCGGCTTCGACGCCGGCGTGGTGGGCCGGGTGGAGGAGCAGCGCAGAGCGGGGCGCAAGTCGACCCACGCGCTGTACGTCAACCAGGCGCTCCGGCACTACGTCACCGAGCGTGAGCACCGCCGGAGCGGGCAGGTGACCCTGGAAATTCCGGGCCGCGCACCGGTTTCGGGCCTGGTGCTGACCATAGTCAGCAACACCTCGCCGTGGACGTTCCTGGGCAACCGCCCGGTGTACCCCTCGCCGCTCGCTTCCTTCGAGACGGACCTTGACATCTTCGGCGTCACCCGGATGACGGCGTTCGGCACGGCTCGAACGGTCCGTCAGATCCTGCGGTCGCACACCCCTTCGAGCGAGGATGCCCCGGCCACCGGCCCGGGCGGCAAGCACGTCGTCTCCTACCACGACCTCCGCCACTTCACCTTGGTTTCACAGGAACCGGCCCCGTTTCAGGTCGATGGGGACCACCTTGGAGACAGGAGTCGCGTCAGTTTCACAGGCGTACGGCGGGCACTGCGTGTGATTGTGTGACCAGAAGGGGGTCTTGCCCTTCTTCTCGAACGCACAAGCCCCCTTCACTCCATAGAAGTACGGGCTGTGAGCTAGGCGACACCGAAGAATCAAAAATTCCTCGCCGAAGGGGGTTGTATCCGAGCCCGAGGTTTGCGAACCTCTACATGGCGATCGGGACGCATCGCAGCGGCAACAACGTCAGAACCTGACAAGCGTGGCCGTGGCGCTTCCCCTGAGTCGCCCGAACCCCACCCCAGCACAGACCACCCGGGCCCGATGGGCCTTTGGTCCCTTTTGCTGTTGCGGGATTCGTGAAAGCGTTCACATTCACAAGCCATCGATTATGCCGATCGGGTCACCACCTGCCGGCAGGAGGAGTTGGACGACCATGGACTGGCGCCACCGCGCTGTCTGCCGCGAAGAGGACCCCGAGCTGTTCTTCCCGATCGGGAACACCGGTCCTGCTCTGCTGCAGATCGAGGAAGCCAAGGCCGTGTGCCGCCGCTGCCCCGTCATGGAGCAGTGCCTCCAGTGGGCACTCGAGACCGGCCAGGACGCCGGCGTCTGGGGCGGTATGAGTGAGGACGAGCGTCGCGCGATGAAGCGCCGTGCTGCCCGCAACCGCGCCCGCACCGCCTGATCTTCCGCAGTACGCAGTACAGGCAGCAGCATCCGCTACATCCGATCAACACATGATCAAGGGCTTCCCTGCCACTCCTGGTGAAGCCTTCCGTATGACGGACCGCGCTCAGTACGGTTCAGCGACGCCGACCGGCCCAGGCACTTGATACTGTTCACTTAGAGCAATATTGTGGTCCTAGGGCGCTCACCGTGTGCAACACATCGGTGGGGCGTCGCACCACCCAGAGCCCCCGTTCCGGCCGACTCCCCCCGACGGCCGGAGCGGGTTGAGAGGCCCTGTCGACCCACCCCCCCGGTCGACAGGGCCTCGTTTCTTTGCCCGCGTACTTTCCGCCCCCGTCCCCCGGCCGCCGGCCGCCGGGTCAGGGCCGGACGCCCCGGTGCTAGCGCACCGGGATCTCCAGGACGACCTTCGTACCGCCGTCCGGCGCGGCCACCATGTCGAAGGTCCCGCCCAGCTCCCCCGTGGCCAGGGTCCGGACGATCTGCAGCCCCAGATTGCCGGCCTGCTGGGGGTCGAACCCCTCGGGCATGCCACGGCCGTCGTCCTGAACGGTGATCAGCAGGTACTCCTCCGGCTTGGCCCCGCCGTTCCAGCTGTCCGACCAGCCGATGCCGGTGGCCGGCGCCCGCCCGCGCAGCGCGCTGACCTCCAGGTTTCCGGCGTCCTTGCCGCCGAACGCGTGCTCCAGCGCGTTCTGCAGCAGTTCGGTCAGCACCATCGCCAGCGGTGTCGCCACCTCCGCCGAGAGGATGCCGAAGCTGCCGCTGCGCCGGGTCGCCACCCGGCCGTCCTGGGACAGCTCCATCACCATCGCCAGCACCCGGTCGGCGATCTCGTCGAAGGCCACCTGCTCGTCCAGCGTCTGCGACAGCGTCTCGTGCACGATCGCGATCGAGCCGACCCGGCGGACGGCCTCGTCCAGCGCGGCCCGCCCGGACTCCGACTCCATCCGCCGCGCCTGAAGACGCAGCAGCGCGGCGACGGTCTGCAGGTTGTTCTTCACCCGGTGGTGGATCTCCCGGATGGTGGCGTCCTTGGTCATCAGCTCGCGGTCCCGCCGGCGCAGCTCGGTGACGTCGCGGGCCAGCACCAGCGAGCCGGTGAGCACGCCCTTGGGCTTGAGCGGGATGGCCCGCAGGGTCACCACCCCGCCCTGCGCCTCGACCTCGGTCTGCCGCGGGGCCCACCCGCTGGCCAGCTTCACCAGAGCCTCGTGGACGGCGCCGCGCGAGGGCGGGGCCAGCTCGGCGGTGCTCCGGCCGAGGTGGCTGCCGACCAGGTCGGTGGTGAGGCCCAGGCGGTGGTAGGCGGAGAGCGCGTTGGGGCTGGCGTAGGTGACGATGCCGTCCGCGTCGAGGCGGATCAGGCCGTCGCCCACCCGGGGCGCGGCGTCCATGTCGGTCTGCTCGACGCCCGGGTAGGGAAACGTTCCGGCAGCGATCATCTGGGCCAGGTCGGAGGCGCTCTGCAGGTAGGTCAGCTCCAGCCTGCTGGGGGTGCGCACGGTGAGCAGGTTGGTGTTGCGGGCGATGACTCCGAGCACCCGGCCCTCCCTCCGGACGGGGATCGACTCGACCCGTACCGGCACCTCCTCGCGCCACTCCGGGTCGCCCTCGCGCACGATCCGGCCCTCGTCGAAGGCCGCGTCCAGCAGCGGCCGGCGGCCGCGCGGGACGAGGTGGCCGACCATGTCGTCCTGGTAGGAGGTGGGGCCGGTGTTGGGCCGCATCTGGGCCACCGAGACGTAGCGGATGCCGTCCCAGGTGGGGATCCAGAGCACCAGGTCGGCGAAGGAGAGGTCGGAGAGCAGCTGCCACTCCGAGACCAGCATGTGGAGCCACTCCACATCGGCACCGGTCAGGGTGGTGTGGCGGCGGACGAGTTCGTTCAGCGAGGGCACAGGGCGAGCGTATCCGCAGCACCGGCCGGTGGGCCTGCCGGAGGGGCCTGCGCCGGGCAACCGAGCGGCGCCCGTCAGATTGTCCAGACCAATTCTCGGACACCCCTGGACAGCCCAGATTGGTCTAGTCCACAATGAAGGAGCACCAAGGAGAAGCCTCCGCGCAACTGCCCTGACCGCGCGCGGGCACTCCGCGGTCGGGCACCACCGGGCGAGGACCCCGCACAGTCCTCGGCCGGGCAAGGCGTCCGACGACAGCTCCGGGCTGCGGTGCCGCACGGGTTGAGGGTCCCGTGCCGGCGCCGTGGCCCGTAGTGCTCTCCGGGCCGCGAGCGCGGCTCCCCGGAACCAGCCGCTCAGAGAACCGCGAACCCCCGTCCACAGCCTGTGGACGGGGGTTCGCCGCTCCGTCCGCCGACGGGCGGCGGGCCGGAGCGGCGGGCGGCGAGCTCAATGCGTCTCGGTGACCTTCGCCAGCGCGCGCGGCGCGTCCGGGTCCTGGCCGCGGGCGATGGTGACCTCGTACGCCAGCAGCTGGAGCGGCAGGATCTCCAGGATCGGCTGGACCTCCTCGGGCACGCCGGCCGGCAGCGCGAAGCCCGCCGAGGCAGCGTCGACCTGCTCCTGCTGGCCGATCACCACCAGGTCCGCGCCACGCCCGCGCAGCCGGTCCAGCACGGGCTGGAGGGCTTCGCCGCCCTTGCCCTCGGGCACGATCGCGATGACCGGGGAGACGTTGTCCACCATGGCCAGCGGGCCGTGCAGCAGGTCGGCGCCGGAGAACGGCGAGGCCGGGATGTAGGTGGTCTCCATCAGCTTGAGCGCCGCCTCGCGGGCGGTCGGGTAGCCGTAGCCGCGCGAGGTGATCACCAGACGCTGGGCAAAGCGGTAGCGCTCGGCCAGCACCCTGACCTCGTCCCGGCGGGCGAGCACCCCGGCCGCCAGCTCGGGCAGCCCCTTGGCGGCCGCGCCGTCGCCCCCGCGCAGGCCCTCGACCAGCAGGTACAGCGCCAGCAGCTCGGCGGTGTAGGTCTTGGTGGCGGGCAGCGCCTTCTCCGCGCCGGCCAGGACGTCGATGTGGAACTCGGAGACCTCGGCCAGCGGGGAGTCCGCGTTGTTGGTCACCGACAGCGTGATGGCGCCGGCCTCCCGGGCCGCCTTGGTGGAGGCCACCAGGTCGGGCGAGCCGCCGGACTGGCTGACGGTGATCACCAGCACGTCGGTCAGGTCCGGCTTGGCGCCGTAGGCCGTGGTGGTCGACATCGAGGTCAGGCCGGCCGGCTTGCCGAGCAGGATCTCGACCAGGTACTTGGCGTACAGCGCCGCGTTGTCCGATGTGCCGCGCGCGGTGAGCAGGACGAAGCGCGGCTTGCGGGAGGCGATCTCGGCCGCGATGTCACGGATCCTCGGGGCGCCCTCGTCGAGGATCCGCTGCAGGACGGCCGGCTGCTCGGCCATCTCCGCCGCCATGATCCGGCCGGGCACGGAACCGGTCTGAGTGTCGGACATCTGAATGTGCCTCCGATGAGATGGTTCCACCCGCGCGCGGGCGGCTGCCCGGCGGGGACCTCTACGGCGGCGAGTCCGCACACTCGCTGCGGTGATTCCTGCGGCAATCCTAAGCGGGGCGCCCCGGCCGGGCACATCCGTTCGTCAGGACGGCCTGTTGATCAACTGATCGATCCGGGCGTCCGCCTCCTTGGCCGCCTGCTCCACCGGCTCGCCCTTGAAGACCGCCGTCAGCATGTCGGCCAGGACGTTCTGCTTCTCCACCGCGCCCCAGCCGGGAGCCAGCGGGGTGAACCAGGCGTCGGGGACGGCGTTGGCGGCGGCCGCGGTGGCGGGCTTGGACTTGAGCGGGTTCAGCTGGGCCAGGTTGTTCGGCAGGATGTCCCGGTCGGCCAGGTACTGCTCCGACCTGCTGCTGGTGAACATCCGGATCCAGTCCGTGGCCAGCCCGGTGACCTGCGACTTCGCGGTGACGGCGAGGTCCGAGCCGCCGATGAAGGAGGGCAGCGGCTTGCCGCCGGGGCCGGGCATGGTGGCGACCTTGACGACGTCCTTCAGGCCCGGGTCGCCGGTGACCGGGGCGACGATCCCGGCGGCCTCCCAGCCGTTGCCGTAGACCATCGCCGCCCTCTGCCCGGCCAGCACGGCGGCCTGGTCCTTCTCGTTGACCGAGAGGTCGCCCCGGTTGTACCTGCGCACCAGCTCGGCGAAGTGCGTGATGCCCTGGACGGACTTGGGATCGCTCAGCGCGCCGTGCCAGTTGCCGGAGCCGTCGAACCTGGCGATGTTGCCGCCGTACGCGTGGACGTAGGACATCGCCGCGTACCAGTACGGGCCGGGCAGGTAGAAGGGCGAGAAGGTCTTGTCCGCCCTGTACTTGTCCTGGACCTTGTCGAGGGCCGCGCGCAGCTCGTCCTCGGTCTTCGGGAAGTCGGCACTGCCGGTGGCCTGCCGGAGCACCGCCGAGTTGTAGATGCCGACCCGGGCGCCCGCGTAGTAGGGGACGCAGTACATCGTGTCCTGGTAGCTGCAGGTGTTGACCAGGCCGCGGATCCAACTGTCGGAGTTGTCGAAGGTGGTGCGGTCCACCGGCGCGAGCGCGCCGTTGAGGATGTACTTCATCGTCTCGCTGTTGCCGAGCTCGACCACGTCCGGGGCGCCGCCCTGTTCGAGTGCGGTGTCCAGTTTGGTGATCTTGTCGGACCAGTCCCGGTAGGCGAGCTTCAGCGTGACCTTCGGGTACTTGGCCGCGAACTCGTCGTTCACCCGCTGCACCAGCTCCGGCCAGTTGGCCTGGGCGTCCCGCATCAGCCAGACGGTGACGGTACCGCTGACGGATCGGGGGTCGGCGGTGGCGGATTCACCGCCGTGCCCGGGGGCGCCGGATCCGCACCCCGACAGCGCCGCGGCCAGTGCCGCGATCCCGACCGCCGCCATCAGCTTGCGCTTCACGCCATCCTCCCGAGGGGTGCCTGAGGGTCTCCAGCGGGCGCTGCTGGGGCCATGAGTGGTTCAGACCAGAAGTGGTCCAGACCAGACTCCCGGAGCGTGGCCCAGACCAAATCGGCTGTCAACGAGCGGGCGACGGCTACCCGCCAGTCGTTGCAGACCCGTTGTCAGGCGACTTCGGAGTGTCGCCGGGCGATCACCCCTGGTGCATTTAAGGCCCTGTTCAGACCGACTTGAGGGTCCGTTAGGCCTCGGTGCGGACAGCGCGGCGAATGTCCGGTATTGCTGGGGTTGCTCCACCCGCCGGAGGGCGGTTTCGGCTGGTCAGAAGCCCAGTCGCGGCCTGTAGTACACGTTCGTGTCAAGCGTTGATAACGGCTTGTGCAGACCGGCCGAGAACCCTTGACGCTCTTCATTGGTCCATGCCAATCTCCAACCGTTGGTCTACACCAATGGTCTAATCCGCCCTCCTGGCCCCCGCCCGGCAGGAGGGGCACACGGCAGGTTGCGGCAGCACCCAGGGACACCTCGCAACCCCGCCTTTTCCGGTGACATTCCCCCCAGGCACAACGACGCTCAGGGCCTCGGCCCAGCAGCCCGGTGCCACACCTTGCTCATCCCTCTGGAGGATGGTTTGAACCGCAAGATCGCCGCCGTGGCCGCCGTCGCCACCGTGCTCGTCGCCTCGGCCTGTTCCTCGTCCGGCTCCTCCGGCGGTGACAGCGCCAAGGCCGCCACCCTCAGCAAGGACGGCAAGGGCAAGACCGTCACCGTCTGGCTGATGGACGACGCGCAGAAGGGCTGGCCGGGCGTGGTCGACGCTGCCAAGAAGCAGTTCGAGGAGGAGACCGGCGCCACCCTGAAGATCGAGTGGCAGACCTGGACCAACTACACCACCAAGCTCGACACCGCGCTGCTCTCCGGCAACGCCCCCGACGCTCTCGAGGTCGGCAACACCCAGTCCGCCAAGTACATCGACGCCGGCTCCTTCGTCGACCTCACCCCGGTCAAGGCCCGGTTCGACAACTCGGACAAGTACCTGGACTCGCTCGCCGCCTCCGGCATGACCGGCGACGGCAGCAAGACCTACGCCATCCCGTACTACGCCGGCGCCCGCGTCCTGATCTACCGCAAGGACCTCTTCGCCGCGGCCGGTGTGACCACCCCGCCGACCACCCTCGCCGAGCTGAACGACGCGCTGACCAAGGTCAAGGCCGCCAACGCCGCCACCCCGGACTTCTCCGCGCTCTACCTCCCGGGCCAGAACTGGTACACCGCCGCCTCCTTCGGCGCCGGCACCTACGGCGTGAAGAACGTCTTCGCCGCCAAGAGCGGCGACAAGTGGACGGGCACGCTGACCGACCCGAAGTTCATCGAGGGCGTCAAGACCTGGAACGAGCTCCAGAAGAACTTCTCCGTCGGCGCCACCACCACCGACGAGGCCACCCAGGACGCCCAGATGGCCAAGGGCAACATCGCCGCCGTCATCGGCGCCGGCTGGGAGCTCGCCTCGGTCATCGACCCCAAGCTGGGCAACCCGGCGCTCGCCGACAAGCTCGCCACCATCGCCGTCCCCGGCACCACGGCCGGCAAGCCCACCCCGGCGTTCCTCGGCGGCTCCAACCTGGCCGTGCCGAGCAAGGCCGCCAACGCGGGCCTCGGCGCGACCTTCGTGCAGATCTACACCAACTCCAAGCAGCAGACCGAACTGGCCAAGTTCGCCATCCCGAACAACAAGGCCCTGGTCAGCGCCTACAAGGCCGCCAAGCCGGAGAACAAGGCCGCCGGCGACGCCGCCGAGGGCGAGACCTGGTACATCCCGAACTCGCCGATGTGGTCCGGCGCCGACGAGACCACGCTGAAGACCGCCTTCGGCGCCATCGCGGCGGGCGGCGACCCGGCCGCCGAGCTGAAGAAGGCCCAGGACCTCGTGGTCAAGGACCTGAACGGCTGATCAGGCCGAGCGCGCCGGCCCGCCCGCAGCGGGCCCGCCGGCACCGAGTGCACGCGCCGGTGGGCAGTCCGCACAGCGCGGACTGCCCACCCGCACGCGCCGGCCACCGACCAGTTCCGCGGGCCCGGGAAGGACCCTGATGAGTGTGACAACCAACGACACGTTGGCCGAGGCGGCCGCGCCCGCGCCCGCCCCCGCGCCGCCCCGGCGCCGAGGCCTGAGCGCCGGCGACCGCTACATCCCGTACGTCATGATCCTTCCGGCGGCGGCCGCCCTGGTCGCCGTCATGGGCTACCCGCTGTTCAAGCTGCTCGACCTGGCGCTCCAGAACATCAACCGGTACGCCGCGTTGGTCAACCCCGACCTGGCCCGGTACATCGGCCTGGAGGGCTTCACCAAGGTCTTCTCCGACGACCAGTTCTGGGAGGTCGTACTCCGCAGCTTCGTCTTCACCGGCGAGCTCGTCGCCCTGTCGATGGGCCTGGGCATGACCTTCGCGCTGATCCTGGGCCGGGTCTCCGCCTGGGTGAAGATCGTCGTCGTCACGGTGCTGATGTTCGTCTGGGCCGTCCCCGCGCTGGTCTCCGGCACGATCTTCCGGTGGATCTTCGCCGGCCGCGGCGGCATCGCCGACTACGTGCTCTACCTGTTCGGCGCCGACGGCATGAAGAACTACGAGTGGGTCGCGCACCCGGCCGTCGGGCTGTACGTGGTGGGCGCCGCCGTCATCGTCTGGGGCGCGCTGCCGTTCCTGGTGATCGGCCTGCACGCCGCGCTGACCCAGGTGCCCAAGGAGCTCGTCGAGGCGTCAAAGCTGGACGGCGCCAACGTCCTGCAGACCTTCTGGCACGTGGTGATCCCGGTCATCAAGCCGTTCCTGCTGGTCTCCGCCTCACTCAGCTTCATCTGGGACTTCCAGGTGTTCGCGCAGATCTACTCGCTGCGCAACAGCGCCCCCGAGCCGGAGTACTGGACCATCGGCACCTACCTCTACCAGAACGGTGTCGTCTCCTCGCACTACAGCAACAGTGCCGTGATCTCGATCTCGATGATCGTCCTCATGCTGGCGGTGCTGGTCTTCTACATCCGCCAGGTCATCAAGATCGGAGCGCAGGACTGATGACTGCCGTCGACACCGCCCCCCGCACCAGCGCCGCCCCCGGCGTCCCCAAGGTCAGGAAGAAGGCCCGGGCCGCCGGCCGCAACCCGGTGATGACCTGGGTCTGGAACACCGTCGCGCTGCTCTTCGCCGCCGTGATGGGCTTCCCGGTCTACTGGATGGTCATCACCACCTTCAAGACCAACAAGGACCTGCTCAGCAAGGACCCGACCTTCTGGCCGAGCACCTTCTCCTTCGAGAGCTACAAGGTCGTCTTCGACGACCCCGCGTTCGTGCCGGCCCTCCGGAACACCCTGCTGATCACCGTCGGCGCGGTCATCCTCGGCCTGATCGTCGGCTTCCTCGCCGCCGTCGCCGTCGCCCGCTTCAACTTCCGCGGCCGGAACTTCTTCATCGTCACCATGCTGATCATCCAGATGGTGCCGCTGCTGGCGATCATCATCCCGCTGTTCATCGTGATGAACAACGCCAACATGACCGGCACCGTCTTCGGCGTGATCCTGGCCTACCTGGTCTTCACCATCCCGTACGTGGTCTGGACGCTGCGCTCGTTCATCGTCAACATCCCGGCCGAGCTGGACGAGGCCGCGATGGTCGACGGCTGCACCAAGTGGGGCGCGTTCTTCCGGATCATCCTGCCGCTGACCATGCCCGGCCTGGTCACCACCGGCGTCTACACCTGGATCCAGGCCTGGAACGAGTTCATCGTCGCCAACACCCTGCTCAGCAGCGGCGGCAAGCAGACCTCGATGATCTGGCTGACCTTCTACTCCACCACCCCGACCCGGGGCGCCGACTACGGCGCCCAGATGGCCGGCGCGCTGCTCGTCTCGCTGCCCGTGATCATCCTGTTCGTGATCTTCCAGAAGAAGGTGTCGGCGGGTCTCACCGCAGGTGCGGTCAAGGGCTGACACCCTCCGTACCCCAGACCCACCTCCAGCACCACACCCCAGGGAAGGAACCATGGCGACTCCCGGCACGGAAAGCGTCGAACTCCTCAGCGACGCCGGAGCGGTCCTCCAGCCCGGTTTCGGCGGTCTGACGCCTCCCGACTGGCTGCGCCGCAGACTCGGCTCGGGCGAACTCGGCGGGGTCGCGCTGTTCGGCCGCAACATCCGCACGCCGCAGCAGGTCGCCGAGCTGACCGGGCAGATGTACGCGCTCAACCCCGAGCTGCTGATCGCCACCGACGAGGAGGGCGGCGACGTCACCCGCCTGGAGGTCGTCAGCGGGTCCTCCTACCCCGGCAACCTCGCCCTCGGCGAGGTGGACGACCTCGACCTCACCGAGCGGGTCGCCCGCTCGATCGGCTTCGACCTCGCCAGTGTCGGGATCAACCTCAACTACGCGCCCGACGCGGACGTCAACTCCAACCCCGACAACCCGGTCATCGGGGTGCGCTCCTTCGGCGGCGACGGCGAACTCGCCGCCCGGCACACCGCCGCGTACGTCCGGGGCCTGCAGTCGGCCGGCGTCGCCGCCTGCGCCAAGCACTTCCCCGGCCACGGCGACACCGCCGGCGACTCCCACCTCGGACTGCCCCGGATCGACCTGACGCCCGAGCAGTTCGCCGAGCACCTCAAGCCCTTCCGGGCCGCCGTCGCCGCCGGGGCCAAGGCCGTCATGACGGCCCACATCCTCTTCTCCGCGTACGACCGCGAGCTGCCCGCCACCATGTCGCAGCGGATCCTGACCGGCCTGCTGCGCGAGGAGCTCGGCTTCCAGGGCCTGATCGTCACCGACGGCATCGAGATGGGCGCCATCTCCGGCACCCACGGCGTCGCCGCCGGCTCGGTCAAGGCGATCGCGGCCGGCGCCGACACCATCTGTGTCGGCGGCGGACTCCAGGACGAAGCGGCCTTCCTCTACCTGCGCGACGCCCTGGTCTGGGCCGTGCGCGAGGGCCGGCTGCCCGCCGAGCGGCTGCACGAGGCCGCCGAGCGCAACCGCGCCGTCGCCCGCTGGTCCGCCGGCGTACGCCGGTCCCAGGTCGGCGCACACGGCGAGGTGGGCATCGGCCTCACCGCCGCCCGGCGAGCCCTGCGGGTGCACGGCGAGCTGGTGCCCGTCACCGGGGTGCCGCACGTGGTCGAGTTCTCCCCCGGCGCGAACATCGCGGTCGGCGAGGAGACCCCGTGGGGTGTCGCCGGGCCGCTCGCCGAACTCGTCCCCGGCACCACGCTGACCCGGATCGGCGCCCCCGCCACCCGCCGCGAGGGCTCCGGCCTGCTGCACATCGAGGTCGCCGCCGACGGCGCCGAGGTGGACGTCGCCCCGGTGCTCGGCGCCGCGGTCGGCCGCCCGCTGGTGATCGTGGTCCGCGACCCGCACCGCCACGCGTGGATGAAGCGCGCCGCGCTGGCACTGGTCACGGCACGCCCGGACGCGGTGCTGGTGGAGATCGGCACGGCCCACGCCGTCGCCGAGACCTTCCACTCCCGCGGGGTCACCGTCCTCGCCACCCACGGTGGAGCCCGGGTCTGCGGCATCGCCGCCGCCGAGGCGCTGGCCGGGCTGCGCCGGGGCGCGGCCAGGGTCGGCTGAAGCAGGCGGCCGGGGCCGCCCGGATTCCACGGGCCGCCCCGGCCGCCGCCACACCCCCGCGGCGCGGGCCGCGAGCCCGGCCCGCCCGGCACCTGCCGCATCACGGCCGGCGCTCACACCTGCGGGCCCGCGCATGCAACCATGTGCTGATACAAGACGGAGGAGCCGGTGACGGCTGCACGGCGAGGAGTGAGAGCGGCCATGAGCGGCGACAGGGGCACGGCGGCCATTGGGGAGGGCACCACGGCGGTGCAGACCGGTCCGGCCGCGGCGGGCGGGGCGGGCGCCCGCGTCCCGAAGTACTACGGCCTCAAGCGCCATCTGCTCCAGCTCACCGAGACCCAGCCGGCCGGCACCCCGGTGCCGCCCGAGCGGGCGCTCGCCGCCCAGTTCGACACCTCCCGCACCACCGTCCGCCAGGCCCTGCAGGAGCTGGTGGTCGAGGGCCGTTTGGAGCGCATCCAGGGCAAGGGCACCTTCGTGGCCAAGCCCAAGGTCGCCCAGGCCCTCCAACTCACCTCCTACACCGAGGACATGCGCGCCCAGGGGCTGGAGCCCACCTCGCGGCTGATCGAGGTCGGCTACATCACCGCCGACGACCACCTCGCCCCGCTGCTGGACATCAAGCCCGGCGGGCGGGTGCTGCGTATCGAGCGCCTGCGGCTGGCCAACGGCGACCCGATGGCCATCGAGGTCGCCCACCTCTCCGCCAAGCGCTTCCCCGCGCTGCGCCGCAACCTGGTCAAGCACAACTCGCTCTACACCGCGCTGCGCGAGGTGTACGGGGTCACCGTGGCCGAGGCCGAGGAGACCATCGAGACCACCCTGGCCGACCCGCGGGAGGCCGGCCTGCTCGGCTCGGACCTCGGCCTGCC
This sequence comes from Kitasatospora sp. NPDC050543, assembly GCF_044457565.1. Classification (NCBI taxonomy): domain Bacteria; kingdom Bacillati; phylum Actinomycetota; class Actinomycetes; order Kitasatosporales; family Streptomycetaceae; genus Kitasatospora; species Kitasatospora sp. NPDC050543. The sequence continues at coordinate 158,426 of NZ_JBITGZ010000001.1, forward strand.
GATGCTCCAGCTCTCCCGGCACTCCTTCGACGCCGAGGGCAACCCGGTGGAGTGGGTCCGCTCGATCTACCGCGGCGACCGGTACAAGTTCATCACCCGCCTCCAGCGGCCCGAGTAGTTCACCCGCAGGCGTCCGATATCCGGGACGTTGCGCGCTACCTAGTGACACGGGCCACACGGCGCACTACATTTCGCAGCCGTAGTGACTGCCGATCACCAGTGGTGCTGCTCGGCGGGCTCGCGCGGGGCCGACCCCTCGCGGGCTGCGGCGCCGACGGGGTGACCCCACTTCAGCCGGAGCCGCAATGTCCTCAGATGTCGCAGTGTCAGAACAGGCGGGCGAGCAACCACCGGGCCCGCTCCCCACGGTGACCCCGGAGCGGGTACTGGCCGTGCTCGCCCTCGTCGTGCCGATCGTCGCCATGATCTGGGTCTCCTCCTACGCCAAGGCCGGCCCCGAGGTCGGCGGAGTGCCGTTCTTCTACTGGTACCAGCTGCTCTGGGTGCCGGTCTCGGCCGTCTTCACCGTCGCCGCGTACCTGCTGATCAACCGTGACGAGAAGGCCCGCCGGGCCGCGAAGGCGGGTGGGCCGCGATGAACCACGGCGTGAACGTACCGGCCCTGACGGTCTTCGTGCTCTTCTTCGTCCTGGTCACCGTGATGGGCTTCCTCGCCTCCCGCTGGCGGCGGGCGGAGAACGCGCTGCACCTGGACGAGTGGGGCCTGGGCGGGCGCAGCTTCGGCACCTGGGTGACGTGGTTCCTGCTCGGCGGGGACCTCTACACCGCGTACACCTTCGTCGCCGTTCCCGCGGCGGTGTACGCCACCGGCGCGGCGGGCTTCTTCGCGGTGCCGTACACGATCATCGCGTACCCGCTGGTCTTCCTCTTCCTGCCGCGGCTCTGGTCGGTCTCCCGGGTGCACGGGTACGTCACCCCGGCGGACTTCGTGCGCGGGCGGTACGGCTCCAAGGCGCTGTCGCTGGTGGTCGCGCTGACCGGCATCCTGGCCACCATGCCGTACATCGCGCTCCAGCTGGTCGGCATCCAGGCGGTGCTGGACGTGCTGGGGATCGGCGGCGGGGCGGACTCCAACTGGTTCGTCAAGGACCTGCCGCTGTTCCTGGCCTTCGGCGTGCTGGCCGCGTACACCTACTCCTCCGGGCTGCGGGCGCCGGCGCTGATCGCCTTCGTCAAGGACACCCTGATCTACATCGTGATCATCGTCGCGGTGATCTACATCCCGCTGCGGCTCGGCGGCTACGGGCACATCTTCGACGCGGCGGCGCAGAAGTTCAGCGCGCCCAAGTCGGCCGGGGCGCTGGTCAGCCCGGAGAGCAAGCACTGGACGTACGCCACGCTGGCGCTCGGCTCGGCGATGGCGCTGTTCATGTACCCGCACTCGGTGACGGGCGTGCTGGCCTCCAAGTCCCGCAACACCGTGCGCCGCAACATGGCGATCATGCCGGCGTACTCGCTGATGCTGGGGCTGCTGGCGCTGCTCGGCTTCATGGCGATCGCGGCCGGGGTCGGCAGCGGGGTCAAGGGGTTCAACGCGCAGCTGTCCGTGCCGCAGCTGTTCGAGGACATGTTCCCGGACTGGTTCACCGGGGTGGCGTTCGCCGCGATCGGGATCGGTGCGCTGGTACCGGCCGCGATCATGTCGATCGCGGCGGCCAACCTGTTCACCCGCAACGTCTACAAGGAGTTCATCAAGCCGGCGGCGACCCCGGCGGACGAGACCAGGGTCGCCAAGATCGCCTCGCTGCTGGTGAAGGTCGGCGCCCTGCTGTTCGTGCTCAAGATGGACAAGCAGGCGGCGATCAACCTCCAGCTGCTCGGCGGCCTGTGGATCCTGCAGACCTTCGTGTCGATCGTCGGCGGCCTGTTCACCCGCTGGTTCCACCACTGGGCGCTGTTCGCAGGCTGGGCGGCCGGGATGATCTACGGCACCTGGCAGGCGTACGGCATCGCGAGCCCCGCCACCAAGCACTTCGGCGGCAACGCGGCCGAGATCCCCTGGATCGGCGAGATCGGCTACATCGGCCTGACCGCGTTCGTGCTGAACCTGGGTGTGTCCGTCCTGCTGACGCTGGTCCTGCGGGCCGTGAAGGCGCCGGAGAACCCGGACGAGACCCGGCCCGGCGACTACAGCGCCGAGGCGGGCGACCAGGAGCTGGAGAACGCGCCGGTGCCGGTGGCGGCGCACTGATACGCCCTGCGCGCGCCCTGTGATCGCGCCGTCCTCTCCGTGAACACTGGAGGGGGCGGCGCGATCATATGTATGAAGCGTTCATCCAGAGAACGACCGCCGCCCGGATCGGCCAGCATCGATCATCGATCGGATCAGTCGAACGATCAGGACAGCGACGACGGGGAGAAGCGGCCATGGCAGAACTCGGCACCACCCTCAACGGCCAGCACCACCGGACCGCCGCCACCCGGCTGCCGTCCCTGCTTATCGCCACCCGGCACGGCGAGTCCACCGCCAACGTGGAGTTCCAGCTGGCCGAGGCGGCGGGCGCGCTGAGCGTGCCGATCAACTGCCGGGACGCCGACATCCCGCTCTCGCTGCACGGCCGGCAGCAGGCGCACGCACTGGGCCGCTGGTGGGCCGGCCTGCCGGCGGCCGACCGCCCGCGCAGCGTCTGGTGCTCCCCGTACGTCCGCACCGCCGAGACGGCCCGGATCGCGCTCGCCCAGGCCGCCGGACTCGGCGCCGTACCCGTCTCGCTCCCGGTGCGCTACGACGAACGGCTGCGCGACCGCGAGCTCGGCATCCTGGAGATGCTGCCCAAGGCGGCGATCGAGGCCAAGCACCCGGAGGAGGCGGCCAGACGCCGCAAGATGGGCGAGCTGTACTACCGGCCACCCGGCGGGGAGTCCTGGTCGGATGTCGCGCTGCGGGTGCGCAGCCTGCTGCGCGACCTGTGCGCGGAGGAGGCCGGGCGCCCGGTGCTGCTGGTCGCGCACGACTGCACGGTGCTGATGCTCCGCTACGCGCTGGAGCGGCTGACGGAGCAGCAGCTGACGGCGCTGGAGCCGGTCCGCAACTGCGCGGCCAGTGTCTGGCGGGCGGCCGACGGACGGCTGCGGAGCGAGCGGTGGAACGACGTCGGCCACCTCACGACGGGCGGCTGAACACGCCGCCGGCCGCGTCAGGTGTCCGGGTAGGAACGCGCCGGGTGGGGCCCACAAGGCCCGTGAGGCAAGTGAGGCCCGTGAGGCGCCCGCCGAAGTCCGTCAGGTGCCGGCGAAGCAGCGGCGGTAGGCCTGCGGGGTGGTACCCAGCCATCTGCCGAAGTGGTGGCGCAGGGTGGCCGCGTTGCCGAAGCCGCAGCGGGCGGCGATGACGTCGACCGGCTCGGTGGTGCCCTCCAGCAGGCGCTGGGCGAAGAGCAGCCGTTGGCCGGTGAGCCAGCGGTGCGGGGTGGTGCCGGTCTCCTGCTGGAAGCGGCGGGCGAAGGTACGCGGCGCCATGTGCACCCGGGCGGCGAGCTGCTCGACCGTCAACTCCTGGTCCAGGTGGTGGCGCATCCAGTCGAGGAGGCCGGCGAGCGAGTCCCCGCCCTCCTGCGGCAGCGGCCGGGCGACGAACTGGGCCTGCCCGCCCTCCCGGTGCGGGGCGACCACCATCCGCCGGGCGATCCCGCGGGCCACCTCGGCGCCCTGGAGCTTGCGGACGAGGTGCAGGCAGGCGTCGATGCCGGCCGCCGTGCCGGCCGAGGTGATCACCGGGTCCTCGTCCACGTAGAGCACGTCCGGCTCGACGCTGGTGAGCGGGAAGCGGCGGGCGAGTTCGGCGGCGTGCCGCCAGTGGGTGCTGGAGCGGCGCCCGTCCAGCAGACCTGCCGCGCCCAGCAGGAACGCGCCGCTGCAGATGGAGAGCACCCGGGCGCCCCGCTCGGCGGCGGCGCGAAGCGCCTCGATGATCCGCGGCGGGTACTCGTCGCGGATGTCGGTGGCGGTGGCGATCACCAGGTCCGCCTCGGCGAGCCGCTCGGGGCCGTGCGGGACGTCGACGGTGAAGCCAGCGTGGGTGCGGTGCGGGCCCGGGGCGGCGCCGGCGATGGCGAAGTCGTAGACCGGCAGCCCCTCCTCACTGCGGTCGAGGCCGAACACCTCGCAGGCCACGCCGAGTTCGAACGGGTGGACCTCCTCCAGCACGATCGTCACGACGTTCTTCAGCATGCCCACCAGCATGGCGCGCCGCCCGACGGACCGCCAGAGCCCCAGTGGCAGCATTTCGATGCAAGAGGGCATTCCTGCCACTCGTCCGGCCGTCGCGGCCGGACGAGAGTGGAGGCATGAACTCCTCCACCATCTCCGCCTTCTCCGGCGCGCTGGGCGTGCTCGGTACCGTCGCCGGCTTCGGTCTGCTCGGTCTGCTGATCGGCCGCGACCTCTCCCGCACCCGTGGCCACGGCCGGGACAACTGGCACCGCCCGACCGGGTACCCCGCCGACCCCGACACCGCGGACCGCTTGCACCGCCACCCCGACCGGCCCGACCCCGCGGCCCTCCCCACGTCCCTCCCCGCGGCCGACCGCCTCTACGGCACCCTTCCGGCCGCCTCCGCCGGGCCGTCCGGCACACTTGGCGGATGGACATCATCATTCGCCGGGCCCGCGAGGAGGACCTCGAAGCCGCAGGTGAAGTCACCGTCGAAGCCTTCGTCGGGGACGGCCACACCGCACCGGGCGCCGCGTACATCACCCTCCTGCGCGATGCCGCCCGCCGGGCCAGGGAAGCCGAACTCCTCGTCGCGGTGGACGCGGGAGACGAATCGGTCCTCGGCTGCGTGACCCTCGCCGTCGGGGGTACCGAGTGGGCCGACATAGCCCTGCCGCACGAGAGCGAGATACGGATGCTCGCGGCCGGCGCCACGGCCCGCGGCCGCGGCGTCGGCGAGGCGCTGGTCCGGGCCTCGGTCGCCCGCAGCCGCGAACTCGGCCTGACGGGGATGGCGTTCTCCACCCGCCCGGCCATGAAGGCCGCTCACCGCATCTACGAGCGGGTGGGCTTCAGCCGGGCCCCCGAGCGGGACTGGGCCCCCCGCCCGGGGATCGACCTGCTGGTCTACGCCATGGAGCTCTGACCCGGGCCCGCCCGGCCGCGGCTCAGCCGCCGCCCGGCCGCCCTCAGCCCTTCGGCTTGGCGGGGGTGCGCTCCAGCAGGACCAGCCGCAGGTTGGGCAGCCGGTCGGTGCGGACCGTCTTGAACTGCTTCAGCTCCTTGGACACCTTGTCGGAGACGGCGCCGTACGGCCGCTTGTCCCCGGTGCCCAGCAGCAGCCAGACCCGCTGGACCTTCGCCAGGCAGGGCGCCGGCTCGAAGCACTCGATCGCACCGAAGCCCTTGGCCTCCTGCGGCGTACGGGACATCAGGGCGTCCAGCGGGGCCGTCCTTCCCCTGAACTCGTAGGCCATCGCCCGGCGCAGCGAGGTGCCGGGCTCGAACACCATGGCGTCGCCGGGGCGCTGACCGGCGTCGATCACCCGGGCTGCGGCGCGGCTGTCCATCTCCCAGTTCAGGTCCTTCCTGACCTCGCCCTGGTCCGGCCAGGCCACCCCGACGGCCAGCAGGAAGACCAGCAGCAGCGGAACGGGACCGACCACCCAGCGGGGCGGCGTCCGGGAGACGGTCGTCAGCGAGGCCAGGCCCGGCACCCGGCCGATCGCGGCCGCCACCAGCAGCGTCCAGGCGGGCACCGTGAAGAGCAGGTACCGGTCGAGGAACAGGTGCAGCCACGGCGCCGTCGTTGCGGTCGCGGCGACCGGCAGCAGGGCCCAGCAGGCCAGCAGGCCCACCGGCTGGCGCAGCGACAGCAGGGCCGCGATACCGAGGACGCCGAGTACCAGCAGCACCCAGCCGAGCGACTCCGAGCCGGCGAGCTTGGACGGGAGCTCGCCGAGGTCCTTCCAGTCCTTGTGGTTCCAGCCGATCTGGTCGCTCTGGCCGGCCCCCAGCACCACCACGGGGGCGAGCAGCAGCAGCGCGCCTGCGGTGGCCAGCGACCACCGTCCGAGCGGGGCCGGGAAGCGCAGCAGCGGGCCGGTGCGCCGGGCGGTGTGCGCGATCATCAACAGGTGTCCGGCGAGGATCGAGAGCGTCACCAGGTGGGTGAGGCCCATCGCCACGACGGTCGCCGCGTAGCCCGCCCAGGAGAGCACCAGCGGGCCGTTCCACCGCACCCGCCGGGCGCTCGCCGCGGCCACCGCGTGCCGGCGCACGGGCTCGGCCCGCTGGAGGATCCGGGTCAGTACGAGGGTGCTGACCACGGCGGCGAGGACGGCGAAGGCGTAGGGCCGGGCGTCCTGGCCGTACCAGGTGATGGCCGGGCAGATCGCGAACAGGAGGCCGGCCAGGACGCCCAGGCGGGGCGTCAGCAGCCGGCGGCCGAGCAGGGCGACGGCGGCGGCGGCACCGGTCATGGCCAGCGCGGTGGGCACCCGGAGGGCGGCCTCCGAGTCGCCGAACAGGTCGATCCAGAGGTGCATCAGCACGTAGTAGGGCGCCAGCACCAGGTCCATGTGGCCGATCAGGTCACCGAGCTGGCTCCAGCTGAGCTCGGAGGCCCACCAGGTCGCGTGCTCGTCCCGCCAGAGCTGGCGCCTGCCTATGCCGTACAGGCAGAGCACCAGGGTCAGCGCGGCCGGGGGCAGCGCGACCGCGAGGGTGGCGAGCAGGGCCCGGGTGGGCGGCTCGGGCTCGGCGGGCAGCGGGCGGACGGGCGGCGGACCGGCGAACGGCAGTGTGGTCGGCGACAGCGCGCCGGGCGGCATCCCCGTGGGCGGCATCCCGGCGGTCGGCATCGCGGGCGGCCCGGCCGGAGGCGGCGGCGGCACCGCGCCCCGGGCCCCGAGCGGCTGGGCGGGCAGCTGGAAGGCCGGCTGGACCGGAGCCTGGGCGGGCTGCTGGACGGGCTGCGGCGGCGGTCCGGGCGGCCAGGGCGCCGGCGAGTGCAGGTCGTTCGCGGAGGTCGTCACTGCTTCACCCAAATCCGGTAGTGGCCGGTCCCACCCGTGGTGGTGAACGGCACGGTGCCGAGGAGGCGGTAGCGCGGGCTCTGGGCGACGGCCGCGGCGACCACCCTGTCCATGTCCGGCGTGGCGACACCGTCCAACACGATCATGTCGAACCAGCCGTCGGCGATGGCGGTGCGGTAGCCGTCCTCCGCCGAGTGCAGCGTCCCCGCCTTGTCCAGGTAGCCGATCCCGTACGTCGAGGTCCACTGGTCCTGGCGGGTGAGGTCGCGCAGGTAGTAGCTCGGCACGTTGGAGGCCGAGGCCAGGTACCGGCCGTGGTCGTTGACGTACGGCCGCAGGGCGCCGATCAGCCGCGTGGAATCGGGCCAGGTCTCGAAGCGCCAGGCGGACTGGGAGAGCCCGAAGGACAGCATCACCACCCAGAGCAGGATGCCCAGCTGGGGGTGGCGGAAGTGCGGACCGATCAGCCGGGCCATCCCGATGCCCGCCATCGGCGCCGCGAAGAGCAGCCCGAAGCCGACGTGCTTGTAGAGCGCCACCGAGGTGTTCAGGTGCATCTGGTACGCCGGCGCCAGCGACGCCGTCCCCACCAGCAGCAGCCCGAGCAGGACCCGGCGCCGGCGGCCGGGGCCGGTCATCGAGCGCACCAGCGGCGACTCGTTCATCCGCCCGCGCATCGCGTACGCCACCGCGCCGCCGCAGGCGGTGACGAACACCAGCCCGCCGTACTCGACGCACTCGCGCAGCAGGTCCAGCGCCGGCTCGCTGCCGTGGGCGCGCGCGGTGGTGGTGGCCCGGACCCCCGCGAGGACGCTGGTGAAGCTCAGCCCCGCCCAGAGCAGCCCGCCCATCGCGCCGCCCAGCAGGACACCGCGAAGCAGCGGTTGCCGGAGCCGGTTGCGGCGCCCGGTGAGGACGGCCAGCAGGACGAGGGTGGGCAGGTAGAGCGCGGCCGCGTACTTGAGCCCGACGGCCAGCACGCCGACCGGCGCGGCCAGCAGCACCACCGCGGCGGGCGCGCGGTCGGTGCGGACCACGATCCAGGCCGCGAGGGCCAGCAGCAGGACGGCCGGTGCGTCGTAGGTCGCGAAGAAGCCGAGCACCACGGTGGACTGGGTGACGGCGAATATCGCGGCAGCGCCCAGGGCCACCCGCTCGTTGAACAGCCGGCGGCTGAAGGCGTACAGCAGCGAGGTCGCGCCGAGCATGCAGAGCAGGCTGAAGACCCGTACCCCGAGCACGCCGAAGTGGTTCTCCAGCACGGCCGCGGCGATCGGGTAGAGCAGCGGGGAGCCGGAGAAGTAGCTGTTGTAGTCCTTGGGCAGCGGGATGTCCCACAGGAAGTGCGCCAGCTCCGCGTGCCCGGCGTACATGTAGAGCGCCTCGTCCTGGAACGCGCTGTTGGACAGCCGCAGGGACAGCGCTGCCTGGAGCCCGAGGATCAGCAGCAGCAGGGCGCGGCTGAGCCAGGCCCGGCGGCGGCCCGGGTCCAGCGTCCAGCTGGCCTCCGGGGTGGGCGCGAGGGTGTAGCCGGGGGACGTGTCCGCCGGGTCCTCGGCGGCGGGCGCCGTCCGGGCCGCGAACCAGGAGCCGCCCGGGTCGGGGTTGCGCACCGGAGCATCGATCGGGTCCGGGTCCTCGATCGGGTCCGGGTCCTCGGCCGGGTGCGGGGCCACCGCCCGGTGCGGAGCCTCGGCCTCGTCCGGCTCCCGGAACGGCCTCGGCTGTTCGGCCGGGTCCGGCTCCGGGCCGGGGAGGGTGCCGACGAGCTCGGCCGGTTCTTCCGGACGCGGCGCGGGGATACGGCCACGGCGACGGCCGCTGTGCGCGGGGGAGGAGGTCATCAGGGGCTCTTCACATCGAAGCCGAAGCGGCTGTCGGCCGCGATTTGCTTGAAGGCGGCCAGCGCCTGCGGGTCACTGTCGATCCGCCAGTCGGCCTCCTTCCTGATGTTGAACCAGACGAAGCCCAGACAGTCGGGGCGCGCGAGGACACCGCCGGCGAGGTTGAGGATGTCGTTGCGCTTGCGCGCGCCCGGCTCGGCGCCGGTCTCGGCGATCAGGAACGGCTTGTCGGTGAAGGCGCGGATCTGGGTCAGCGTCGGGGTGTAGAGGGTGTCGAAGGTGCCGGCCTCAAGATGCGTGTAGTACGCCACGATGCCGACCCAGTCCACGTAGTTGTCACCCGGGTAGTAGGGCTGGAGCTGCACGCCCTTGGTCGGGTTGACGCTGTTCGGACTCCACACCCAGATCACCGACGCGGCGCCGATCTCGGAGAAGAGGTCGTGGATGTGGCGGTACGCCGCCACGAACTCCTCGGCGGTGGCGTGCTTGGTGCCCCACTCGTACCAGAAGCCGTTCATCTCGTGCGCGAAGCTGATCGCCACCGGGGCGTTGAAGTCCCGGACGGCCCAGGCGTAGCGCTTGATGTAGTCGTCGCCCTTGCCGGCCGCGATGTCGGCCAGCGTCATGGTGTACGGCTCCCAGGCGACCAGCGGGATCGCGCCGGACTCCCAGGCGTTGCGGGCGCCCTTGGTGTCGAAGTCGTCGCCCCAGCCCGAGTAGTACTCGATCAGGTTGGGCGTCTTGCCCGCCTTGGCGGTGAAGTCCGCCACCGCCGTCATCGAGTTGGGCGCGCCCTCGGCCGCGATCCCGAGGATCTTCTTCGCCGGCCGGAGCAGCGGCCGCACGTCGTACGGGCTGAAGGCGTCGGAGGTGCCCGCGGCGGCCGGCCTGGCGGCCGTGGAGGGCTTTGTGGAGGAGGAGGCCGAGGGCAGCGCCACCCCGGGGCCGATCCGCTGTTCGCCCAGCAGCGCGGCGCAGCCCGTCAGGGGCAGCACCAGCGCGACCGCCGCCAGCAGCCGGCCCACCGCGCCCGCCCGGGCCCGCCCGGGGCCGGTCCGCGGGTTCGATCGGATCATGGTGCGACGTCCTGGGTTCGGGGTTGGATGAGGATGCGGCCGACGGTGACGGCGTAGAACAGGCCGGACGAGAGCACCAGCGCGAAGTCCGGCGGGTGCAGGGTGAACATCCGGTACACCGCGGCGAAGACCCAGAGCAGCGCGGTGCCGCCGCCCCAGACGACGACCCCGATCCAGAACCGGCGCTGCTTGTTGCGCGCGCTGCTCGACCCGGTCGGCTGCCAGGTCTGCTGCCTGCCTCGCAGCAGGTCCCAGACGGCGAAGAAGTGCGCCCAGCCGTACATCATCCGCCCGGCCCACGCCTCCAGGCGGTACGGCGCCCGGTGCCAGAGCGGGAAGATGACGGTCGCGTAGAGGATGCTGGGCACCACCAGGACGAGGTGCTTGACCTGGAGCAGGTCCGGCTCGGCCAGCAGCAGCATGATCGGCAGCACCGGCAGCGCGAAGGTCATCAGCGCGGTGTGGACGTAGTAGAGGAAGCCGGAGACGTAGCAGAGCCTGGTCACGAACGGCAGCTTCGCCTGCCAGAACTTCTTGCTGGTCAGCAGCGACATCGAGCCCATGCACCAGCGGTACTGCTGGTTCTGGAAGGCCGCGGCGGTGTCCGGGCAGACACCCGTGGAGAGCGCGACCGGCACGTACTGCAGGTTCCAGCCGAGCGAGCGCAGGTCGAAGCCGGTGTGCACGTCCTCGGAGTGCGCGATCAGCGTGGTGCCGCCGTTCTCCTCCAGCGCCGCGCGCCGGTAGACCGCGCAGCTGCCGACACAGATCGCCCCGTCGTTGCGCTGCCGGGCGACCTGGACCGAGCGGTAGAACAGCTCCTGGATGGCGCCCGCGCCACGCTCGATCCAGTTCTGCGAGTCCAGCACCCGGAAGAACTGCGGGGACTGCACGATGCCCAGCTTCGGGTCCTGCTCCAGGTACGGCAGTACCTCGTCCAGCAGGTCGTGGCGTGGTGCGAAGTCTGCGTCCAGGATCAGGATGTATGAACCGTCGGAGCGGCTGAATCCGTAGTGAAGATTGCCGGCCTTCTTGAACCACCCGCGGTTCTCCCGTACGCCGTAGCGAAAGCCGAAGTCCCCGGCCATCGCTTCGACCTCGGGAGAGGCCGCGTCGTCCAGGACGTACGGCATGACCAGGCCCGGATAGTGCTCGGTCAGCCTGCGCACATGCGTCCAGGTGTTGTGCAGGACCTCGATCGGCTCACCGCAGACGGGCAGGAAGACGTCCACGGTCGGGTAGCGGCCGGGCTGCCACTGCCGCACGAGCCGGCGGTGCGCCTTGACGTCGAAGTTGGGCGTGAAGCTGTTCACCCGAAGTGAGACGAGGTAGTAGATCACGGTGAAGAGCAGGAACGGCAGGCAGGCCCAGAACCAGGGGGACGCGCGGTACAGCTGGATCTGACTGACGACCAGGCATCCGAAGCTGACGACCGAGCAGAGGGTCAGGATCCACTGACGGCGGATCGTGTAGCTGTACTTCTCCTGGGCGTTGGGCGGAGCCGGCAGCAGCAGGGTGTGGGTGTCCTCGACCGGGTTGCTGCGCCGCCGCCCCGCCGCCCTGCGCCGTCGGCCGGTGGCACTGGTGGCAGCGCTCACGGCGCGGCACCTCCTGAATGGGGTCGTTCACGGCCTTCAGGGGTGAACTGGCAAGCCAGAGCCGCCCCCGGGTCGGCCATCTTATCGGACGCTTACTTGCGCGCTGAGGCGCCTGGAAGCCGGACCGGGCAGGCCCGGGGCCGGGCGGGCCGACGGCCCGGCAGGACCGCCACCGCCCACCCCGGATGACACCGGCTCAGTGTCCGGCGCCGGTGCCCTTCGCCCTCGACAGCAGGGCGTCCTTGGCGTAGTCGGAGAGCGCGGGCGCGGCCGCCGCCGCCAGCGGGTCCGCCAGGCCCGCGCCCTGCTTGAGCGTGCCGGCCACCGTGAAGTAGCCGTACCGCCCGACGTAGCCGTGCGTCTCCGAACAGCCGGACTCGGTGCAGAACGGGCCCACGCCCTGACCGGGCAGGCCCTGGATGGCACCGATGTGCTTGGCGAGGGCCACGTCGGCGGTCGCCTTGTTGTCGAAGACGGCGATCCCGATGGTGACGGCGCTGTCGCCCGAGACGTACGTCGCCCGGACGAGTGAGCGGCAGGCCTCGTCGCTGATCGCCTTGCCCAGACCGCCGGTGGTGGCCTTGGAGCACGGCGTGGTGATGCCGGTGCCCTTGCGGGTCCAGACCTTCCCGTCGATGGTGCGGGTCTGGTCCGCGAAGAGCACCGCGGGGTCGACCGGCGCCTTGTCGGTGCCGGCGTCCGAGATGAACGTCACCGGGTCGGCGGACGGCGTGCCCGGGCTGCTGGCCGCGGTGGTCGGCTTGGTGTCGCCGCCCTTGTCGCCCTTGTCGGTCATCATCAGGCCGGCCGCCACCCCGCCGCCGACCAGCACCAGAGCCAGCGCCGTGGCGCCGATCCAGAGCTTGCGGCGCTTACGGGACTCGCTCTCGTGCCGGTCCGCCAGCGCGGCCCAGTCCGGCTCGCCCAGCGCCGGCGCGGGCGGGCCCGGCTGCCACTGCTGCGGCTGCGGCTGGACGGGCTGCGGCACCGTCGGCGGGATCTGCTGCTGCGGCGGGACCTGCTGCCCCGGCGCCGTCTGCCCGTACGGCACCGGCGGCGGCCCGAAGCCCCCGACCGGCGGCGGCGCAGGCTGCTGACCGCCCTGCCCGGCCACCGGAGGGGCGGGCTGCGGCGCCTGGGGTACGGGAGGCTGCCCCTGCGGCGGCTGACCCTGCGGCAGCGGCCCCGCCGCCCCCGGCTGCTGACCCTGCACCGGCTGTGCGGGCTGACGCGTCCACTCGGCCGGTACGCCCGTTCCCTCGCTCATGAGGCGAGATCGTATGGCATGCCCATCGGGAGCGGCCCAACCGGTAACCAATCCGTTCCCAAATCCGGACCCGCCGGGGCCGCCGGGCCCGCGCCCCCACACCGCCGGTTATCACCCCGACACGCCACGCTGCACAACATGTGGGTGCAACATCGGGGTGGCACCACTAGATGTATGCTCACTCCTGCTGTCGAACGCAGGGGAACCCGGTGGGAGTCCGGGACTGCCCCGCAGCGGTGTGCGGGGGGCCGATGCCGTCCCCGCGAGTCCGAATACCTGCCGACGGCGTGCCACACGGCTTCCCCGCAGAGGCCTTGAAGCACGGAAACACTTCCGGACCTCGCGGGCGGGCCGGGGGATGACACCGTTGCGCGACGCCTCCCGGCGTACGCGCCGTGCTCCCCTGCCCGCACCGGTCCGGTGATCTTGAGTCGTCCGCCGCCCGATCGCCGCCAGGAGAGAGCGCCTTGACCATCGCTGCCTCAGTCGCCCTGCCCAACCAGGGCACCAGCACCGCCCCCGCCGACCGGCCCGACCCCGGTGCGGCGCTCCTCCGGCTGCTCACCGACCGCAGCGTCGACCTCCCCGAGGTCGACCCCGGCCACGTCGCCGCCGCCGCACTGCGCGGCCGGCACGCCGGCTCCGACTTCGCCGAGCTGCGCGGACTCGCCGTGGAGGCCGCGGCCTCGATGATCGCCGAGGACCCGCAGTACTCCAAGCTGGCCGCCCGCCTGCTCGCACTGGAGATCTCGGACGAGGCGATCGGCCAGGGCGCGGTGTCCTTCGCCGCCTCGATCGCGGTCGGCCACGCCGAGGGCCTGATCGGCGACACCACCGCCGCGTTCGTCGCCAAGCACGCCGACGCCCTGGACGCGCTGATCGACCAGCGCGGCGACGACCGCTTCGAGTACTTCGGCCTGCGCACCGTGCAGTCCCGCTACCTGCTGCGCCACCCGATCACCCGCAAGGTCATCGAGACCCCGCAGCACTTCCTGCTCCGCGTCGCAGCCGGCCTGGCGGTCGGCGACAACGAGCAGTCGGTGCGCGAGGTGGCCGAGCTGTACGCGCTGATGAGCGCGCTCTCCTACCTGCCGTCCTCGCCGACGCTCTTCAACTCGGGCACCAAGCACCCGCAGATGTCCAGCTGCTACCTGCTGGACTCCCCGCTGGACAACCTGGACTCGATCTACTCGCGCTACGCGCAGATCGCCCGGCTCTCCAAGCACGCCGGCGGCATCGGCCTGTCCTACTCGCGCATCCGCTCGCGCGGCTCGCTGATCCGCGGCACCAACGGCAAGTCCAACGGCATCGTGCCGTTCCTGCGCACCCTGGACTCCTCGGTCGCCGCCGTCAACCAGGGCGGCCGGCGCAAGGGCGCGGCCTGCGTCTACCTGGAGACCTGGCACGCGGACGTCGAGGAGTTCCTGGAGCTGCGCGACAACACCGGTGAGGAGGCGCGGCGTACCCACAACCTGAACCTCGCGCACTGGATCCCGGACGAGTTCATGCGCCGCGTCAACGCGGGCACCGACTGGTCGCTGTTCTCCCCCGCCGACGTGCCCGAGCTGGTCGACCTGTGGGGCGCCGACTTCGACGCCGCGTACCTGAAGGCCGAGGCCGAGGGCAAGGCCGTGCGCACCATCCCCGCGCAGACCCTGTACGCCCGGATGATGCGCACCCTGGCGCAGACCGGCAACGGCTGGATGACCTTCAAGGACGCCTCCAACCGCGCCGCCAACCAGACCGCCGTCCCCGGCCGGACCGTCCACTCCTCCAACCTCTGCACGGAGATCCTGGAGGTCACGGACGACTCCGAGACCGCGGTCTGCAACCTCGGCTCGGTGAACCTGGGCGCCCACGTGGCCCCCGGCGCCACCCCCGCCGACCTGCTGGGCGCGATGGACTGGGACCGGCTGGACGCCACCGTGCGCACCGCCGTCACCTTCCTCGACCGCGTGGTGGACATCAACTTCTACCCGACCCCCGAGGCCGGCGCCTCCAACTCGCGCTGGCGCCCGGTGGGCCTGGGCGTGATGGGCCTCCAGGACGTCTTCTTCAAGCTGCGGATCGACTTCGACTCCGCCGAGGCCAAGCAGCTCTCCACGCTGATCGCCGAGCGCATCATGCTGGTCGCCTACGAGCGCTCCAGCGAGCTGGCCGAGCGCCTGGGCCGCCACGAGGCGTACGAGGAGACCCGCGCCGCCCGCGGCCAGCTGCACATCGACCACTTCGAGACGGCCCCGCAGTGGACCGAGCGCTGGGACGCGCTGCGCGCGCGGATCGCCGAGACCGGCCTGCGCAACTCGCTGCTGCTCGCCATCGCCCCGACCGCGACCATCGCCTCGATCGCCGGCGTGTACGAGTGCATCGAGCCGCAGGTGTCCAACCTGTTCAAGCGCGAGACCCTCTCCGGCGAGTTCCTCCAGGTCAACCCGTACCTGGTGCGCGAGCTCAAGGAGCTGGGCGTCTGGGACCAGCAGACCCGGGACGCGCTGCGCGAGGCCAACGGCTCCGTCCAGGAGCTGGGCTGGCTGCCCGGCGAGGTCCGCTCGCTCTACCGCACCGCGTGGGAGCTGCCGCAGCGTGCCCTGATCGACCTGGCCGCCGCCCGGCAGCCGTACATCGACCAGAGCCAGTCGCTGAACCTCTTCATGGCCGCGCCGACCATCGGCAAGCTCAGCTCGATGTACGCCTACGCCTGGAAGGTCGGCCTGAAGACCACCTACTACCTGCGTTCGCGCCCGGCCACCCGGATCGCCCAGGCCGCCTCCGGTGCCGCCCGTACGGCCGCCCCGGCGCCCGTGCCGGTGGCCACCCCGACCCTCACCCCGGAGCAGGAAGCCGCGCTCGCCTGCTCCCTGGAGAACCCCGAGTCCTGCGAGGCCTGCCAGTGAGTTCCGAAGACCGTCAGAAGATGCTGCTCGACCCCGGCTTCGAGCTGACGCTGCGTCCGATGCGCTACCCGTCGTTCTACGACCGGTACCGGGACGCGATCAAGAACACCTGGACCGTCGAGGAGGTGGACCTGCACTCCGACGTCGCCGACCTCGCCAAGCTCAGCGAGGGCGAGCGGCACATGATCGGCCGGCTGGTCGCCTTCTTCGCCACCGGTGACTCGATCGTCGCCAACAACGTGGTGCTGAGCCTCTACAAGCACATCAACTCCCCCGAGGCCCGGCTCTACCTGTCCCGGCAGCTGTTCGAGGAGGCCGTGCACGTCCAGTTCTACCTGACGCTGCTCGACACCTACCTGCCCGACCCGGACGACCGCGCGGCGGCCTTCGACGCGGTGGAGAACATCCCCTCCATCCACCAGAAGGCGCAGTTCTGCTTCAAGTACATGAACGCGGTCGACCACCTGGACTCGCTGCAGACCAAGGAGGACCGCCGCGCGTTCCTCCTCAACCTGATCTGCTTCGCGGCCTGCGTCGAGGGCCTGTTCTTCTACGGCGCCTTCGCGTACGTGTACTGGTTCCGCTCCCGCGGTCTGCTGCACGGCCTGGCCACCGGCACCAACTGGGTGTTCCGCGACGAGTCGATGCACATGGACTTCGCGTTCTCCGTGGTGGACACCGTCCGCGAGGAGGAGCCCGACCTCTTCGACGACGAGATGGCCAAGCAGGTCACCGCGATGCTGGAGGAGGCCGTCGAGGCCGAGCTCCAGTTCGCCCGTGACCTGTGCGGCGAGGGCCTGCCCGGGATGAACACCGAGTCGATGCGGGAGTACCTGCAGGCCGTCGCCGACCAGCGCCTGGCCCGGCTCGGGATGCCGATCCGCTACGGCTCCAGCAACCCGTTCGGGTTCATGGAGCTGCAGAACGTGCAGGAGCTGACCAACTTCTTCGAGCGCCGGGTCTCGGCGTACCAGGTCGCGGTCGAGGGCACGGTCGCCTTCGACGACGACTTCTAGACCCGACCCGCTCCGGACCCGGCGCCTTCGGGACCGGATGTGCCAAGGGCCCGGCACCGCGATGCGGTGCCGGGCCCTTCGTCGTGCGGTGCGTCAGTCGTTGGGGACGGTCGCGTAGCGCGCGGTGCCCTCGGCCATCTGCCGCAGCGCGTCCTTGCGGTCGCGCTTGGAGAGCCGGTCGATGTACAGGTAGCCGTACAGGTGGTCGGTCTCGTGCTGGAGGCAGCGGGCGAAGAAGCCGGTGCCCTCGACCCGGATCGCGTTGCCGTCCTTGTCCTGGCCGGTCACCGCCGCGTAGTCGGGCCGGGCCAGCTCGGCGTACGCGGTCGGCACGGAGAGGCAGCCCTCGTTGCTGTCGTCCAGCACCCGGCGCCCGGCCGGGAGCTCCTCCAGAACCGGGTTGATCACATGGCCGATGTGGCGCACGCCGTCGTCGTCCGGGCAGTCGTAGACGAAGACCTTGGCGTCGACGCCGATCTGATTGGCCGCCAGGCCCACACCCTCGGCCGCGTACATCGACACGAACATGTCGTCGATCAGCGCGGCGAGGTCGGCGTCGAAGGAGGTGACGTCCTTGCACTCGTGGTGCAGAACGGGGTTGCCGACCACGGTGATCGGACGGGCCGTACCCCTGGAGAGGTCGGGCTCCTCACCGACCACCTTCAGCGGGGCCTGCGGGGTCTCGTCGTGCTCGTGGTCGTGCTCGTGGCCGTGGTCGTGGCCGTGCTGGTCCGCCATCGCTGCTTCCGCTTCCGTGGGTCTACCGAGGTATACCGATCAAGGGTACGGCCCCGGCGAGGCCGCCGATCCTTACTCTCGGGGGCCGGGCCCGCGGCGCTCCCGCTAGCAGACCTCTTCGAGGTCCCGGTAGGCGCGGGTGCCCGGGCTCGCGATCACCCAGCGCTCCAGCAGTCCGCGCACCAGCGCGGCCGGAGCGGCGATCCCGCACTCCCGCTCGGTCAGCCAGGACATCCCTCCGGCGCCCTGGCTGAGGTGGCTCAGGTGGCCCGGGTGGGCGGCGTCACCGTCGTCGTGCGGATCGTGGTGGGCGGTGTGGCCGTCGTCGGCCGCCATCCGGCTCTCCGAGCAGGCGCGGCACAGCAGCCGCACGGAGGACGTCCAGTCCTCGGCCGCGTAGCCGGCGTCCGCCACCAGCCGCTCCAGCGCGTCCCGGTCCCCCGCCGTGGCGGCCTGGAGCAGCACCACGTAGGTCGGCACCGGGGACGGCGCCCACAGCTCGATCTCGTCGAAGACGGGGTAGGCCACGCCGTCCGCGACCCGCTCGCCGTGCGGGGCGCCGTCGTGCAGCACCACCTCCCCCCAGCGCCGGCCGGAGGAGGGCAGCGGGATGGACAGCACCTCGATCCGGGCCGGGTCCAGCCGGCGGCCCCACACCACCTCGGACTCGCCCTCGGGGGAGAGCCGCACCGGGGTGGTGCCCAGGTCCAGGCTGACCGGGCCGTCAACCGGCCCGCCCGTACCGCCGGGCAGCCGCAGGCCGTACGCCTGCCAGGCGCGGCGGGCCAGCGGCCAGTCCTGCAACGCGGTGGCGGTGATGCCGAGGTTCCACCAGTCGGGGGCGCCGTGCTCGCGGTCGAGCAGCGCGACCGCTCTCAGGCCGGCGGCTCTGGCCTGCTCCCAGTCGCGGCGGAACTTGTGCAGCAGAGCCAGGTTGAACCAGGAGTCGGACAGCCACGGTTCCAGGTCCGCGGCCATCACGAGCAGCGCGCCGGCGTCCTCGTAGCGGCCGTCGCCGATCAGCGTGAAGGCCCGGTCGGTCGTCTGCCGCCAGGTGGCGGAGGGCCGGTGCCGTGTCCGGTGGAAGATCCTCACGTTCGTCCCTGCCGTTGTCGTCCGCTAAGTCCCGCACCGTCGTCCCGCAGTTGCAGGAACGGTCCCGCACCGCAGCACCAGTCCCGCACCACAGGACCCGGACCGCAAGCCCTGCGCCTCACATCGTGCGCCTCACACCCCGCGGCGGCTGTCGGAGCCCCGGATCGGGTGTTCCACGCTACGACCGCATCCAACCACGGCCGCCACGGAGCGCGCTCCCCGCAGGCGGGGTTCAGCCGGGTTCCCTGGCCCTGCTGCCGACCCGGGCCAGCGCCTCGACCACCCTCGGGTCGTACACCCGGCCGCGTTCCAGCCTCAGGCGCTCCAGCGCCTCCAGCCGGCCTGCCGGGTCGGGCAGGCCGCGGCTGCGGGCGGCGGTGAGCAGGTCGTCGTGGGCGTTGGCCACCCGGATGATCCGGGCCGCCAGCGGCAGCGTCCGGTCGTACCCGCCGTCCGGGCCGTGACAGGGATCGGCCAGCCGGGCGACCTGCTCGGCGACCTGGCGGGGCACCCCGGTACGGCGGATGACCTCGCTGCCCAGCCGGGCGATCCGCTGCTGCTCGGCGGCCGGCAGCAGCGCCGTCGCGCCGTCCGGGACGGGCTCGACCAGGGAGAGCTGGCCGATGTCGTGCATCAGCGCGGCGTACTCCAGCAGGGCGAGGTCGCGGGTGCCCAGGCCCAGCTCGCGGCCCAGCTCGCAGGCGGTGTCGGCGACCCGGCGGGCATGCCCGGGCGGGGTGTAGCCGGCCACCTCGGTGGCCCTGGAAAGGCTGGCGATGGTCTGGCCGGTGGTGGCCCGGGCGGCGGCCGCCCGCCGGAAGGACACCTGGGCCAGCAGCAGCGGGGCGCAGAACAGCGGCAGCGCCCACAGGCCCACCTCGCCGGCCGCCAGGCTGACCAGCATGCCGGTCGCCATGATCGCCGAGCCGATCCCGGGCAGCGCCCGCAGCTCGTCCTCCAGCGAGGCCGGCAGCCGAAGGCCCGTCCGGGCCCGGTGCAGGACGGCGGCGAGGGTGGCGTCGCAGAGCGCGGACAGCGCCGCGACGACGGTCAGCAGGACCCCGTACGCGGGGCCGCCGAGCGCCAGCCGGTCGATGATCCCGCCGTTGTACAGCGGCTGGAAGACGCTGGCGGCGAAGCCGACGGTGAGCAGCCGGCGGGCGGCGGTGTCCCACCGGACGGCGTCGGCCCGCGGCCGGCCGCGGCGCCGGCGCGTCACCTGCCCCAGCTGGGCGATCGCCGTGCCGGCCGCGGTGACGGCCACCACCTGGAGCACCCCGTGCGAGGTCGGCAGTCCGCGCAGCGGCCCCAGCAGGGCGTACGCGAGCGAGGCGGCGGCCCCGATCGGCGCCTGCTCACGATCGCCCGGCAGGGTGATCCGCACGCTCTCGCCGAGGGCGATCAGTGCCAGGAAGACCAGCGCCACGTCCGGCTCGGCGATCCCCTGGAGCAGCGTCGCGCCGACCCCGGCCAACAGCAGTGCGCCCGCCGCGCCGTACACCGCGCGCACCGGCCAGCGGCCGCCGGAGCCGGGCGGGCGGGGAGGGCCGGCCGGGCGCCGGACCCGGGGTCTCATGTCGGCCCGGCCGTCGCCGCGGTGCCGCCCTGCGAGGAGATCCGGGGCGGTGCCGCACGGGCGGGCTCGGGCACGCCGAGCGGGATGTCCGGCACCTCGCCCGCCCAGCCGCCGGGCGGTGGCAGCGCGGGCTGCCAGCCGTGCCGGGCGACGGCGGCGACCAGCGCCCGGACCATCACCGGGTCGAACTGGCTGCCCGCGCACCGCTCCAGCTCGGCGACGGCCTCGGCGACCGGGCGGCCGCGCCGGTAGGAGCGGGTGGAGGTCATCGAGTCGAAGGCGTCGGCGACCGCGATGATCCGGGCGAACTCCGGGATCTGCGCCCCGGCCAGCCCGGCCGGGTACCCGCGCCCGTCCATCCGCTCGTGGTGGTGCAGGATGCCCGCGTGCGCCTCGCCGAGGAAGGCGATGCCGCGTACCAGCTCGTGCCCGTACACCGGGTGGACCTCGACGGCGTGCCGCTCCTCCTCCGTCAGGGGACCGTTTCTTCGCAGCAGCTCGGTGGCGACCCCGAGCTTGCCGACGTCGTGCAGGACGCCAGCGAACCGCAGTGTCCGCAGCCGCTCGGGCTCCATCCCCAGCTGGCGCGCGATCAGTACGGCGGCCTTGCCGACCCGTTCGCTGTGCCCCCGGGTGTACGCGTCCTTGATCTCCACGGCCTGCACCAGTGCCTGGACGGTCGCCTGGTGCGCGTCCCCCTCACGGTGGCCCTGGGAGAACACCCAGGCCGAGATCGACAGTGGGAGCAGCGCGAGCAGCGCCGCGAAGGCCCCGTACGGGCCCTGCCAGAGCACGGCCAGCATCAGCCCGCCGGCCGCGTGCACCAGCACCGGCGGCCCGACGGCGGTGGTCAGGCCGCCCAGCAGGACGCCGGGCGGGCGGTGTTCGGCCAGCATCAGCATGCCGCCCACCAGGACGCCGTTGACCAGGCAGAACGCGGCGACGGCGGCGAGCGCGGGCAGCAGCGCGCCGGGGAAGCTCGAACCGAGCAGCAGCCGCGGCCCGGCCAGCAGGTGGAACACCGCGGCGGCGGTGAAGGCGCAGACCGCGAGCTGGGCGGCGTTCCAGCGCGCGCGCAGCCGGCTGCGCGCGGCGCCCGGCCCCTGCGGGTTGCAGAGTGCGGCCGGCAGCGCGACCAGCGCGGCGGCGGCCGCGGGGAGCATCAGGATCCCGGCGAAGAGCACCGGGAAGAAGGCGTTGACATCCGGGTGCACCGGCGGCCGCTCGCGCAGCGCAGGGCGGCGCAGCAGTCTGCGGCCCAGCCGCCGGCAGGGGGTGGGCAGTCCCTGGGAGAGCGCCTCCCAGCACGCGTGCAGGAAGGCGAGCAGACCGACCTTGGGCCAGTCCACCGGTGTGCCCAGCCAGGGTGGCAGCCAGTCCGGGGTGGCCCCGGGCAGCAGCGGCAGCAGGCAGCAGAGCGCGGCGACCGGTACCGCGACCAGGTACCGCACCGCGCCGGCGGGCAGGTCCGCGCCTGCGCTGTCGGTAGCGATCTCGACCTCCCCGCCCTCTCGGCCCGCACCGCGCCGGCGCGCCGGGGCGGCCCGCAGTGAGCGTTCGTCAGGAGGATAGGGCTCAGCCCCGGCGCGGGGACGCATGATCGCGTAATGCCGCAGCTGGCACACCGCCAACTCACTCGAAAGAGTGAGCAAAGGTCACCTCGGGAGCGCACGGCCCGCAGACGTGAAACGCAGACAGGGCCCCGGGAGCACTCTCCCGGGGCCCTGCCGATGTCACGTCCGACCGGTCATTCGGCCGAGCTGGTCAGCTCCACCGCGGCGACGTAGGGCACCGGGGCCCGGTGGCCCTCCGCGCCGGAGTCGACGGACACCACCAGCGCCTCGCCCGGCCGCTGCCCGGCCCGGATCGAGTCGATCCTGGCCAGCACCTTGCCGCGCAGGTCGGACGGGGTGTCGTCGCATCCGCAGGAGCGCTTGATCAGCGCCTTGATGGCCTGCTCCAGGCCGTACTTCTCCAGGCAGGGCGAGCACTCCTCGAAGTGCTCGCGCAGCTTGGCGCAGTCGCCTTCCGCCATCTCGTTGTCGAGGAATTCATAGAGGTGGTCGAGCACCTCGCCGCAATCGGTGTCGTGCGGATCGCCGCAGCTCATGAACCCGCGCCCTTCACTTCCTGCGCTGCCCCGCTGCCGGCCGGGACGAGCCCGCGCTCGCGGGCGTAGTCCTCCAGCATGCCGCGCAACTGACGGCGGCCACGGTGCAGCCGGGACATCACCGTACCGATGGGTGTACCCATGATGTCCGCGATCTCCTTGTACGCAAAGCCCTCTACATCAGCCAGATACACCGCGATCCGGAACTCCTCCGGGATGGCCTGGAGGGCGTCCTTCACATCGCTGTCGGGGAGGTGGTCCAACGCCTGGGTCTCCGCGGAGCGCAGGCCGGTCGACATGTGCGACTCGGCCCGGGCCAGCTGCCAGTCCTCGATCTCCTCGGCCGCCGTCCGCTGGGGCTCCCGCTGCTTCTTGCGGTACGAGTTGATGAAGGTGTTGGTGAGGATGCGGTACAGCCAGGCCTTGAGGTTGGTGCCCTCGCGGAACTGGTGGAACGACGCGTACGCCTTGGCGAACGCCTCCTGGAGCAGGTCCTCCGCGTCGGCCGGGTTGCGGGTCATCCGCAGCGCGGCCGAGTACATCGGGTCCAGGAAGCCCAGGGCATCGCGCTCGAAGCGCTCCCGCCGGGCCTCCTCGCTCTCGGCCGCGGACACCCTGAAGGTGTCCTCGCCGATCGCCTCGGCCAGCTCCTCACCGGAGAGCGCCTCGCCCGCGGGCACCCCGCCGCTCAGGCCCGTACCCGGCTCGGCCTCGTCCTCGGTCCCGACGACCGGACCCACCTCCTTGGCACTCCGGGGCCGGTCCACAGCGGGCCGCCCCGAGATGGAGGATATAGGGCTGACGGGCTTCTCGCCCGCGACAAGCCAGTCCGACCATGAAGGGGTGAGGCTGCTTCCGGCCTCGCGCTCCTCCGGCCGCTCGGGGCACGCGATCGAACCCATCTGACCTGCCTTCCACCGGGATTCAAGCTGACGAGGGTGTTAACCACGCCGTCGCCGCACACATTCCCGGCCCGGTCACAGCAGTGCGAGCACCCAGCGGCCGACCGCCCCGGTGATCAGCTCCAGCACCTCCGCCTGCCCCATGGACGCGCGTTTGGGCACGTCGAAGCCGTGGCCGCCGTACGGCAGGGCGACCAACTCGTGGCTCCCGGGCAGCTCGGGGAACTCCTGCGGCCCGCCGAAGGGGTCGGCCGCGCCCTGCACCACCAGGGTCGGCAGGCCGCTCTCCAGCAGCTCCGCGGCCCGGCTCCTCTCCGGCCGGCCCGGCGGGTGCAGCGGGAAGGCCAGCGCGAGGACCCCGACCGCGCCGGTCGCCGCACCCGTGCGGCAGGCCACCCGGGCCCCGGCGCTGCGTCCGCCCACCACCAGCGGCAGGCCCTCCTCACGCAGCCGCTCGGCGACCGGCACCCAGCCGGTGTCCAGCGTCCTGGGGGCCGGTGCGACCTTCTTCCCGGCCACCCGCCAGGGCTGCTCGACCAGCGCGACGGTGATCCCCAGCGGCGGCAGCGCCTCGGCCAGCGCCCGCAGGTCCCGGGCCTCGATGCCGCCGCCGGCGCCGTGGCCCAGCGCGAGCACCGCCCTGGCGGTGCCGGCGGCGGGGGCGTAGCTGATCCGGGCGTCGCCGGCCGGGGTGGGGACGAGACTCTGCATGACGGCGAACTCCAGGGGCGGGGCTTGCGAGGGCGGGGGCCCAGGGCAGGGTGGCGGCTTCAGAACAGCGTGCTCTCGCGCTCCTCCTCGGCCGGGAGCAGCAGCTCGGGCCCGTTGTTGCGGATGCTGCCGACCGCGGGCCCGACCGGCCTGGCGTTCAGCGCGCCGGGTGCGGGCGCCACCAGCAGCGGGCGCAGCTCGTCCGGGTCGCTGAGGGCCGGGTCGAGCCAGTCGCCGACGGTGGCGCGGTCCAGGAACAGCGGCATCCGCTCGTGGATCGGGGCGAGCGCGGGCTCGGCGGCGGTGGTGATGACGCTGCACGTCACCAGCCAGGCCCGCGGGTGGTCGGCCGGGCGGGTGCGGTCGCGCCAGAACTCGTACAGGCCGGCGAGGGCGAGCACCCCGCCGTCCGTCCGGCTGACGAAGTACGGCTGCTTGCGCGGCTTGCCCCCGGGCCCGGGCGAGGTCTGCCACTCGTAGTAGCCGTCCACCGGGAGGACGCAGCGCCGGGAGGCGAAGGCCTGCCGGTAGGAGGGCTTCTCGTGGACGGTCTCGGCCCTGGCATTGATCATCTTGACCGCCGACTCCGGGGACTTCGACCAGGCCGGCACCAGGCCCCAGCGCAGCACCCGCAGCTGGCGCACCGGCCGCGAGCCGTCCTTGGGCTGCCGCTCCAGCACCGCGAAGGCGCCGTCGGTGGGGGCGACGTTCCAGCTGGGCGCCAGCGTCTCGGCCGGGTCCCACTGCGCCACGTCGAAGAGCTCGACCAGGTCCTCGGGCTTGTTGGTGGAGGCGAAGCGACCGCACATACCGTCAGCTTGCCACGGGCACCCCGGTCGGCACTTCCTCATCTCACGAACAGAACCGGGCGCTACCGCGGGGCCGTCCTCCCGTGGGAGGCTGCCAGCCGCACGCTGCCACCGCGCCCGCCACCGGCCCGGCGGGGAGGCGGCGGGCCGACCGCGAGACCGACCGGAGGCGAGACCCGCAGGCATGGACGGACACAGCATCGGCGAGGTCTGGGACCGCGTCCTGGGGACCCAGCCCGACCCGCCCACCTGGATCGCCCTGGGCGCCGCCGCCGTCGCGCTGCTGGTGGTGCTGCCGCACCCCGTCTGGCGGCTCAGCCGCAACGTGGTGACGATCGCGCACGAGGGCGGCCACGGCCTGGTCGCGCTGCTGACCGGCCGCCGGCTGTCCGGCATCAGGCTCCACTCGGACACCTCGGGGCTGACCGTCTCCTCCGGCCGGCCGACCGGCCCCGGCATGATCCTCACCGCCGCCGCCGGCTACACCGCGCCCTCCCTGCTGGGCCTGGGCGGGGCGGCCCTGCTGGCGGCGGGCCACATCACCGCGCTGCTGTGGATCTCGATCGCCCTGCTGGCCGCGATGCTGATCATGATCCGGAACGCCTTCGGGCTGCTCTCGGTGGTGGTCACCGGCGCCGCGTTCTTCCTGATCTCCTGGTACGGCGGCAGCGAACTGCAGGCCGCCTTCGCCTACCTCGGCGTCTGGTTCCTGCTGCTCGGGGGCGTGCGCCCGGTCGCCGAGCTGCAACGCAAGCGGCGGCACGGCGGCGCGCGCGACTCCGACGCCGACCAGCTGGCCCGGCTGACCGGAATCGGCGCCCTGGTCTGGGTGACGGTGTTCCTGCTGGTGGCGATCGTCAGCCTGCTGCTCGGTGCCAGCTGGCTGCTCACGCCGGTCCCACCATTCGAGTAGGCGCGAGGGCCCTTCCCGTCCGGCCCCTAAACTGGCCCCTATGACCGAGACCCTGTGGCCCGCCCCCGTCGCGACCACCGCCGTTGACGCGACCGTCACCATCCCCGGCTCCAAGTCGGTCACCAACCGAGCCCTGCTGCTGGCCGCGCTCGCCGGCGAGCCCGGCTGGGTACGCCGGCCGCTGCGCAGCCGCGACTCCCAGCTGATGGCCGACGGACTGCGGGCGCTGGGCGTCGGCATCGAGGAGACGGTCAACAACGCCACCGGCGGCACCGGCGGCGGCGAGGCCTGGCGGGTCATCCCGGCCCCCGCCCTGCGCGGCCCGGCCCGGATCGACGTGGGCAACGCCGGCACGGTCATGCGCTTCCTGCCGCCGCTCGCGGTGCTGGCCGACGGGCCGGTCCACTTCGACGGCGACCCCCGCTCGTACGAGCGCCCCCAGCACGGCGTGATCAACGCCCTGCGCACGCTGGGCGCCCGGATCGACGACGGCGGGCGCGGCTCCTTCCCGCTCACCGTGCACGGCACCGGCGCGCTGGACGGCGGGCCGGTCGAGCTCGACGCCTCGTCCTCCTCCCAGTTCGTCTCGGCGCTGCTGCTCTCGGGCGCCCGCTACAACCAGGGCGTCGAGGTCCGGCACGTCGGCGGCCCGGTGCCCTCGCTGCCGCACATCCGGATGACGGTCGACATGCTGCGCCTGGCCGGCGTCCAGGTCGACGCCCCCGAGGACGGCGGCGAGAAGGACGTCTGGCGGGTCACCCCCGGGGCGCTGCTCGGCCGGGACATGGTGGTCGAGCCCGACCTCTCCAACGCCGCGCCGTTCTTCGCCGCCGCGCTGGTCACCGGCGGCCGGGTGACCGTCCGCGACTGGCCCAAGCACACCTACCAGCCCGGCGACCAGCTGCGCGAGATCTACACCCGGATGGGCGGCTCCTGCCGCTTCACCGACGAGGGCCTGGAGTTCACCGGCACCGGCCGGATCCACGGCATCGAGGCCGACCTGCACGACGTGGGCGAGCTGACGCCCGTGATCGCGGCGGTCGCCGCCCTCGCGGACTCCGAGTCCCACCTGTACGGCATCGCCCACCTGCGGATGCACGAGACGGACCGGCTGGCCGCGCTCGCCAAGGAGATCAACGACCTCGGCGGCGACGTCACCGAGACCGAGGACGGCCTGCGGATCCGCCCACGCACCCTGCACGGCGGGATCTTCCACACCTACGAGGACCACCGCCTCGCCACCGCCGCCGCCGTCCTCGGCCTGGCCGTCGAGGGCGTTCAGGTGGAGAACGTCGCCACCACCGCCAAGACCCTCCCGGACTTCCCGCTGATGTGGGACGACCTCCTCACGGGGGCGGCGGCGGACGCCTGAGCGGAGAGTTGAGCACATGCGCCGCTACGGCAAGGACGCCGACGAGGACGACATCCGCAACCGCCCGGGCCGCAAGGGCTCCCGGCCACGGACCCGGATCCGCCCCAAGCACGAGGACGCCGCCGAGGCGATGATCCTCACCGTCGACCGGGGCCGGCTGACCTGCCTGGTCGACGCCGGGACGAAGCACGAACGCGAGGTCCTCGCGATGAAGTCCCGCGAGCTGGGCCGCAAGGGCGTGGTGGTCGGCGACGTCGTGCACGTCGTCGGCGACCTCACCGGTGAGCCGGACACCCTGGCCCGGATCGTGCGGGTGGAGGAGCGCACCTCGGTACTGCGCCGCACCGCGGACGACGACGACCCGTACGAGCGGATCGTCGTCGCCAACGCCCAGCAGCTGGCGATCGTCACGGCCCTGGCCGACCCGGAGCCCCGGCCCCGGCTGATCGACCGCTGCCTGGTCGCGGCGTACGACGCCGGCATGGAGCCGCTGCTGGTGCTCACCAAGTCCGACCTCGCACCGGCCGAACCGCTGCTGGAGGCGTACGCGCCGCTGGGCATGAGCCACGTGGTGACCAGGCGGGACGAGCTGGCCACCGAGGGCGCCGAGGCCGTCCGGGCGTACCTGCGCGGGCGCTCGACCGTCTTCATCGGGCACTCCGGGGTGGGCAAGACCACCCTGGTCAACGCGCTGGTGCCGCAGCACCAGCGGACCACCGGCGTGGTCAACGCCGTCACCGGCCGGGGCCGGCACACCACCGTCTCGGCGCTCGCCCTGCGGCTGCCGCCGCCCCCGGGCGCCAAGCCCGGCTCGAAGAAGGCGCTCGACCCGGGCTGGGTGATCGACACGCCGGGGTTCCGCTCCTTCGGTCTCTCTCACATCGACCCGTCCCGGGTGATCCTCGCGTTCCCCGACCTGGAGCCGGGCACCGTCGACTGCCCGCGCGCCTGCAGCCACGACGAGAAGGACTGCGCGCTGGACGCCTGGGTCGCGGACGGCCACGCCGAGCAGGCCCGGCTGTACTCGCTGCGCCGGCTGCTCTCCAGCCGGGAGGCCCGGGAAGGTGACTGACCGGTAGTTCGGTGCGTCGAGGTGTTGGAGCACCCCGCCCTGGCGATCATAGGAAAGTCGGCCGACAACGCCCGACCGGCCGACGACACGACAGGGAGGCAGCCCGATGGCATGGGCCCTGGTGATCCTCGCCGGCCTGCTGGAGACCGGCTTCGCGATCAACCTCAAACTCAGCGAGGGTTTCACCAAGCTCTGGCCGACCATCGGGTTCTGCGCGTTCGCCCTCGGCAGCTTCGGCCTGCTCACCCTCTCCCTCAGGACCCTGCCGGTGGGCAGCGCCTACGCGGTCTGGACCGGCATCGGCGCGGCCGGCACCGCGATCTACGGCATGGTCTTCCTGGAGGAGTCCTCCTCGACGCTCAAGCTGGTCTCGATCACCCTGGTCATCGCGGGCGTCGTCGGGCTCCAGCTGAGCGGCAGCGGGCACTGACCACTCCCGGATTCCACCCTGTTCCGGCAGGCGAGCCCGACTGTCGGGATCGGGGGTCGCTCGCTACTGTTCGACCATGGCCGACTACCACGACGATCTCCGACTCGCCCACGTCCTCGCCGACTCCGCGGACTCGGTCACCCTGGAGCGCTTCAAGGCGCTGGATCTCAAGATCGAGACCAAGCCCGACCTCACCCCGGTCAGCGACGCCGACAAGGCCGCCGAGGAGCATGTGCGCGGTGTCCTCCAGCGTGCCCGCCCCCGGGACGCGGTGATGGGTGAGGAGTTCGGCCTCCAGGGCACCGGCCCGCGCCGCTGGGTGATCGACCCGATCGACGGCACCAAGAACTACATCCGCGGCGTGCCCGTCTGGGCGACCCTGATCGCGCTGCTGGAGGTCGGGCCCGACGGCGTCGAGGAGCCGGTGGTCGGCATCGTCTCGGCCCCCGCGCTCAACCGCCGCTGGTGGGCGGCCAAGGACCTCGGCGCGTACGCCGGGCGCAGCCTGGCCAAGGCGAACCGGATCCAGGTCTCCCGGGTGTCCCGGATCGAGGACGCCTCGTTCTCCTACTCCTCGCTCTCCGGCTGGGAGGAGCGCGGACGCCTGGACGCCTTCCTCGACCTCACCCGGTCGTGCTGGCGCACCCGCGCCTACGGGGACTTCTGGTCGTACATGATGGTCGCCGAGGGTGCGGTGGACATCGCGGCCGAGCCCGAGCTGAGCCTGTGGGACATGGCCGCCAACGCCGTCATCGTCCAGGAGGCCGGCGGCCGCTTCACCGGCCTGGACGGCATTCCGGGCCCCGGGGGTGCCGACGCGGTCGCCTCCAACGGCATCCTGCACGAGGAGGCCCTGCGCCGCCTGACCGTCTGAGCCGCGAGCCCCCGGACATGGGTGCGGGCCCGCTGCGACCGGCGGTCCGGTCGCGGCGGGCCCGCTGCTCTTGGGAGTGCCGCTACTGCTGCGCCTGCTTGCGCAGCTCGCGCACCGCCGCCTCCAGGCGCCGGCCGTAGTCGGCGTCGGCCCGGCGGAAGTTCTCGATCGCCCGCTCGACGATGTCGTCGCGGTCGGCGGAGACCTTGGCGATGAAGCCGGCCAGGTTGGCGATCAGGCGGGCCTTCTCGTCCTCGCCGAAGAGGCGGTAGAGGTTGCCGGCCTGGACGAAGTCGTTGTCCTCGCTGTGCAGCGGGGCCTCGTGGGTGCCGGTCGCGCCGGTGACCGGGGTGGCCGCCCACAGCGGGCGGCCGCTCTGCACCGGGCCGCCGAAGCTGTTCGGCTCGTAGTTCTTCTGGCGGCCGTGACGGCCGTCGTAGAGGTGGCCGTCGCGGCTGTTGGTGCGCGCCTCGGTGGCGTGCGGGCGGTTCACCGGCAGGTGGTCGGCGTTGATGCCGACGCGGTAGCGGTGGGCGTCCGCGTAGGCGAACAGGCGGCCCTGGAGCATCTTGTCCGGGGAGGGGCCGATGCCCGGCACGAAGTGCGCCGGGGAGAAGATCGACTGCTCGACCTCGGCGAAGACGTTGTCGGGGTTGCGGTTGAGCTCCAGCTTGCCGATCTCGATCGGCGGGTAGTCCGCGTGCGGCCACACCTTGGTCAGGTCGAACGGGTTGAAGCGGTACTGCGCGGCGTCGGCGGCGGGCATGATCTGCACCTGCACCGTCCAGCTCGGGAACTCGCCGCGCTCGATCGACTCACGCAGGTCGCGCTGGTGCGAGTCGGGGTCGGCGCCGGCCAGGGCCGCGGCCTCGTCGGCGGTCAGGTTCTTGATGCCCTGGTCCGTCTTGAAGTGGTACTTCACCCAGAAGTACTCGCCGGCCTCGTTCTGCCACTGGTAGGTGTGCGAGCCGTAGCCGTTGAGGTGGCGGTAGCTGGCCGGGATGCCGCGGTCGCCGAAGAGCCAGGTCACCTGGTGGGTCGACTCGGGCGACAGACCCCAGAAGTCCCAGACGTTGTCCGCCTCCTGGGAGCCGGTGTAGGGGTCACGCTTCTGGGTGTGGATGAAGTCCGGGAACTTGACGGCGTCCTTGATGAAGAACACCGGGGTGTTGTTGCCGACGAGGTCGTAGTTGCCGTCCTCGGTGTAGAACTTCAGCGCGAAGCCGCGCGGGTCACGAACGGCGTCGGCCGAACCGAGGTTGCCGGCCACGGTCGAGAAGCGCAGGAACGTTTCGGTCTGCTTGCCCACCTCGGAGAGGAACTTCGCCCGGGTGTACGGGGTCAGGTCCGCCGTCACGGTGAAGGTGCCGTACGCGGCGGCGCCGCGGGCGTGCACCACGCGCTCCGGGATCCGCTCCCGGTTGAAGTGCGCGAGCTTCTCGAAGAGCTGCTGGTCCTGGATGAGCGCGGGGCCGCCTATGCCCGCGGTCTCGGTGTTCTGGTTGTCGGCAACGGGCGCGCCCGCCTCCGTGGTGAGCGTGGGCCGCAGCTCGTCCTGTGCAGTCATCGGGGAGACCTCCGCGTTATCCGGTCGTGATGACCTTCAGCCTAGCTTGGACTTTGTCTAAGTCAATACCGTGACCAAGCTCGGATGCGTTCCGGAGTGAGCGGGCCCTTTGCTACCCTTGCCCCATGAGTGACCTGCTGGAACGACTCCGAGGACGCGGCTGGCGCCTGACCGCCCAGAGACGGGTCGTGGCCGAGGTACTCGACGGTGACCACGTCCATCTGACGGCCGACGAGGTGCACGCGCGCGCCGCCGCGCGGCTGCCCGAGATCAGCCGGGCGACGGTCTACAACACCCTCGGCGAGCTGGTCGGCCTGGGCGAGATCATGGAGGTCTCCACGGACGGCCGCGCCAAGCGGTACGACCCCAACGCACACCACGCCCACCAGCACCTGATCTGCTCCGGCTGCGGCGCCATCCGCGACGTGCACCCCGAGGGTGACCCGGTCGCCGCCCTCCCCGCCGACCAGCGCTTCGGCTTCGCCGTCTCCGGCGCCGAGGTCACCTACCGCGGCCTCTGCCCCGACTGCGCCTGAGCCCACCACCGCCCGGCGCGGCCGCCCGGCCCGCCCCGGCCGCACCAGAAGTCGGCCCGGCCGACTTTCCACTCCCCCGTCGTACCCCGCCGCCGCAATCGCCGGCACCCGCCCGCCGCACTCCACGGCCCGTCAGGCCGGACCACCGGCCGTCAGGCTGCCGCTCGGCCGCGCCGCCGTCGGCTCAGGCGCTCAGCTCCGCGTGCAGCGCGCCCAGCAGCCGCCCGGCCCGCTCCGCGACCTCCGCGGGGCCGTAGTCGGCGGCCCGCCGGCACCAGTTCTCCGCCTGGACGGGCTCGCCCCGGCGCAGCGCCAGCAGGGCCAGCCGCAGGGCGGCCCGCCCGTGACCGGCGTCGGCCGCGCGGGTGTACCAGAGCATCGCCTCCGCCTCGCTGTCCTGACGGGCCAGCAGCAGGCCGAGGTTGAAGGCGGCGCTGCGGCTGCCGGCCTCCGCCGCCCGCCGGTACCAGCTCTCCGCGATCTCCAGCGCCCCACGCTCGGCCGCCCGGACTCCCATCCGCACCTGCGCCCGGCGGTGGCCGGCGTCGGCCGCGACGGCGTACCAGTGCTCGGCCTCCGCGTCCGCGTCACCCCGGCGGTCCAGCACCGAGGCCAGCCGGAACGCGCCCTCGATGGAGCCGCCGGCCGCGGCCTGGCGGTAGCGCTCCAGTGCGCCCGGCAGGCTGCCGCGCTGCTCCTGCGCGACGGCCAGCTGAAGCGCCGCCTCACCGTGCCCCTCGGCGGCGGCGCGCGCGTACCACTCGTGCGCCTGCCGCTGCTCGCCGCGCCCGGCGTGCAGGACGCCCAGGTTGAAGGCGCCGTCCACGCTGCCGGCCTCCGCGGCCTTGGAGAACCACGGCTCCGCGCCGGACTCGTCCCCGCGCTGGAGCAGCACCACGGCCAGCGCGTTGCAGGCCTCCCGGTGCCCGGCGTACGCCGCCCGCCGGTACCACTGCTCGGCCTGCTGGTCCCGGCCGGCGCCCGCGCAGAGCAGGCCGAGGTTGAAGGCGCCGTTCTGATCGCCCGCGTCCAGCGCGGTGCGGTACCAGTGCTCGGCGGTGGCGGCCTCGCCCCGGCCGGCGTGCAGCGCGCCGAGCGCGTTGGCGGCGTTGCCGTCACCGGCCTCGGCGGCCTCCTGCCACCACTCGGCGGCCGCGTCGAGGTCCCCGGAGTCGCGCAGCAGGAAGCCCAGGGCGCACGCCGCCCGGGGCTCGCCGTTCTGCGCCGACTGGCGGTACCAGCGGGCGGCCTCCTCCGGCTCGCCGCGCTCCTCCAGCAGCACGCCGAGCCGCAGCGCCGCGCGGGCGTGGCTGCGGGCGGCGGCGGTGCGGTACCAGGTCTCGGCGGTGTCCTTGTCCCCGGCGGCCTCGCGCATCCGCGCCAGGCGGTACGCGGCCTCGCGGTGCCCCGCGTCGGCGGACACCTTGAACCAGCGCTCGGCGCGCACGTCGCGCCGGTGCTCCATCAGATCGCCCAGCGCGTACGCCCCGAGCGGGTGGCCGTGGTCGGCGGCGAAGTGCAGCCAGTACTCGGCGGCCTCCTCCTCGCCCTGGTCGCGCATTTGCAGGCCCAGGGCGTGGGCGGCGGGCGCGCTGCCGGCCACGGCGGCCTGGCGCCACCAGTGCGCGGCCTCGGCCCGGTGGCCCTGCTGGTGCAGCAGGACGCCCAGGTTGTTGGCGGCGGCGCGCAGCCCGGTGGCGGCGGCGCTGCGCAGGTACGGTTCGGCGTCCTCCAGGTCACCCCGGCGCAGCAGCAGGGCACCGAGCCGGCTGGCGGCGTCGGTGTCCCCCTCGTCGGCGGCCTGGCGGTGCCTGGACTCCAGCGCGGCCTGCTCCCGGGCGGCGAGCGCGGTCTCGAAGCTGGCGCCTTCCTGGTCGGGCTCGGGGGCCGCGGCGGCGGCCACCGCGTACGGGCCGACGGCGACGGCGAACTGACGCGCCGAGACGTGCACCAGGCTGTCCGGGCCGGTGCCGCCGGTGGGACGGCGGTCGGCCAGCCCGCTGGTGCGCTGGGCCGGCAGGGCACCCGGCCGCTCGTCCTGGCTCTCCGCCCAGGCGTCGGTGTCCGCCTCGGTGACTACGGGCTTCGCTCCTGGTCCGTTCTTGCCGATCAGCTTCATGCCGACTCCCGCTCCCCCAGAGTGTCGCGGCATCCGCCGGGGACGCGCCGGACTCGGCGACTGCCGATCCCCGCTCGCCTCCGAGCGTTCTTGACCCGCCGTCGGCACTCCCCGCCCCCGACGACGGCACGCCCTCCGGCTCGCGAGAGAGTCAACCGCCGTGCGGCGTCCCCCATGTGTTCCATCGTCGCATCACCCGCAACCCGCGTACACCTGCCCCGGCCAATTTTGGTGGAGCGGGCCGAAGCCGGCGAGATTGCTTCAGCGCTTTGTCGATTTCCCGACACTCAGGCCTCACAAACCCCTGTGGCGGGGCGGAAGCGAAAGAGCCGGCGTCGGCGTCATTGACGACGTTCGATCCTACCGGAGGCGGGGTGACGCCCCGGGGACAAACACCAGAGGCCCGGAGGAAGAATCCTCCGGGCCTCTGGCCTTTGTAGCGGGGACAGGATTTGAACCTGCGACCTCTGGGTTATGAGCCCAGCGAGCTACCGAGCTGCTCCACCCCGCGTCGGTGAACCAACCATAACACGATCAGCGCAGCGCCCGTGCACCGTGCCGGGCCGGGTGGGCCCGGCACGGTGCGGGGCGGCCGGCTAGGGAGTGCCGCTCGGCGCGGGCGCCGGGCTTCCGGAGGGAGCAGCCGAGGGCGAGGCCGAGGGCGAACCAGCGGCCTTCTGCTCGGCGGCGATCGCCGCGTCCAGTGCGACCTGAGCCGCCTTCTGGGCCTCGCCGTACTTGGCCCAGTCGCCCGCCCGCTGCGCGTCCTGTGCGTCCTTGAACGCCTTCTGCAGGTCCTGCAACGCCTGCTGGACGGCCGGGTCGCCACCGCCGGTGGGCGGCGTGGTGGGCGAAGGCGTCGGCGTGGCCGGGGTGGTGGGCGTGGTCGGCGTCGTCGGCGTCCCGGGCGAGGAGGTGCCGGGCGCCGGCGGCGTGACCTGCGCACCGGCCGCGGCCGCGCCCAGCACCTTCGCCAGCGCCTTCTCCAGGTTCTCCTCCACCGCGACGACGGCGTGCTCGTTGCCGTACGTCGCCAGCACCCGCTTCAGCACCGGGACCTTGGCGCTTCGCCCGATCAGGTAGACCGGCTCGACGTTGAGCAGGCCGCCGCCGACCGGCAGGGTCAGCAGGTTGCCGTACTCGATGTCGGAGTCCGTACCGGTCTTCAGCAGGGTGAGCTGGTTGGCGACGGTCGGGTCCGAGTTGAACTTCGCCTGGGTCTGCTTCGGCCCCAGCGCCCCGGAGCCGCTCGGCACCTTGGTGATCCGGATCTTCCCGTAGTCCGGCCCCGGGTCCGCGCTGACCGCCATGAAGGCGGCCAGGTTGTCGCGTCCGCTCGGGACGAAGCTGGTGGTCAGCGAGAAGCTCGCGGCCTTGGCGTCGGGCATCCGGACCGTCAGGTAGTACGGCGGCTGCACCTCGCCCGTGTTGGTGGTCGGGTCGGCCGGCACCTGCCAGATGTCGGTGCCGTTGAAGAACCCGTTGGCATCGGTCATGTGGTACTCGGCGAGCAGGTCGCGCTGCACCTTGAAGAGGTCCTGCGGGTAGCGCAGGTGCGGCATCAACGCGGCCGGGATGTCGGCCTTGGGCTGCACCGATCCGGGGAAGGCCTTCATCCAGGTCTTCAGTACCGGGTCGACCTCGTCCCACTGGTACAGCGTCACCTCGCCGGTGTAGGCGTCGACCGTCGCCTTCACCGAGTTGCGGATGTAGTTGACCTTGTTCACCGGGGTGAGCGTGCGCCCGCGCTGGTCGGTGAGCGAGTCCTTGGTGACATCGCCCAGGGCCGTCTTGGACGCGAACGGGTAGCCGTCCGAGGTGGTGTAGCCGTCCAGCACCCAGACCAGCTTGCCGTCCTGCACCACCGGGTACGGGTCGGCGTCGATGGAGAGCCAGGGCGCGACCTTCTCCACCCGCTCCTTGGGCGTCCGGTCGTAGATCACCTTGGCACCGCCGGTGATCGCGCCCGAGTACAGCATCTGCGGCTCCGCGAACTTCACCGCGTACGCCGCCCGCGTCAGCGGGTTGTCCAGCGAGACGCCGCTGCCGCCGTCGTAGGTGAAGGTCTCGGGAGCGCCCGACTCCGAGGTGTAGTCGATCTCCTTGTTGCCGCCGCCGACGATCGAGTACGTGCTGGTCTTCTCGCCGTAGTAGACCCGCTGCTGGTACGGGCCGAAGGCGCCCTTGGTCGGCAGCGCGGACTCGGTGTAGACCGGGTTGCCGTTGACGTCGACCTGGTTGCCCTTGGCGGCGACGGCGCCGTAGCCGTGGGTGTACTTGAAGTGGTCGTTGATCCAGTTCCGCTGGATGCCGTTCAGGTCGAGCTCACGGACACCGAGCACGGTGTCCTGGGCGCCGTACCGGTCGACGTCCAGGGACTTGGGGAACGCGTAGTACTTACGCAGCGCCTCGTTCTGCTGGAAGGTCGGCGCCACCACGTTCGGGTCCAGCAGCCGGATGTCGGCGATGGTCTGGGCGTCCGGCTTCAGCGCCTCGGCACTGGTGGCGTTCTTGGGGTCGTACTGCTGGGTCTCGCTGTCCGCGATGCCGTACGCCTGCCTGGTGGCGTCGATGTTCTTCTGGATGTACGGCGTCTCCTTGGCCTGCTCGTTCGGCTTGACCTGGAACTGCTGCACGATCGCCGGGTAGACCCCACCGATCAGCACCGCCGAGAGCGCCATCAGGCCGAAGCCGATCAGCGCCGGGGCCCAGGTGCGGCGCACCGGCGTGAGGAAGAAGAGCACCGCGCAGATGACCGCGACGAAGAACAGGATGGTCTTGGCCGGCAGGAAGGCGTTGGCGTCCACGTAGCGCAGGCCCGTCCAGCCCTCAACGCCCTTGTAGGTGCCGGACTTCACCGCCAGCGCGTACCGGTCCAGCCAGTACGCGACGGCCTTGAGCAGGACGAAGACACCGAGCAGCACGGCAAGGTGACCCTGCGCCCCGGCGCTGGCGCGCCGGCCCGGGCCCTGCAACCGCAGGCCGCCGTAGAGGTAGTGCACCAGGATCGAGATGAGCAGCGCGACGATCACCGCGCTGAACGCGAAGCCCAGCAGGAACTCGTAGAAGGGCAGGTCGAAGGCATAGAAGGAGACGTCCAGATTGAACTGGCTGTCCTTCACCCCGAAGGGCGTCCCGTTGACCCAGAGCAGCCAGGTCCGCCACTGGCCGGCCGCCGCCGCGCCGGACACCAGGCCGATCACCACCGAGACGCCGATCAGCACCCAGCGCTTGAACGGCGCGATGCCCGCCCGGTAGCGGTCCAGGCTCTGCTGCTCGACCGACATCGCCGACAGCGGCGGCCGCAGCCGGTGGGCGAGCCAGATGTTGGCACCGACGAAGAGCGCCATCAGCAGGCCGGTGACCGCGAAGAGACCGATCTTGGTCCAGAGCTGGGTGGTGAAGACCGAGGAGTAGTGGACGGACTTGAACCAGAGCCAGTCCGTCCAGAACCCGGCGAACATGACGAACAGCAGGAAGAGCACCGCGAGCACGCCCACGGTCAGCAGGAGCACCCGCGTCCGCCGCGAGGGCGGGCCCACTCTTGGCCGGAACCCCGGTCCTGAGCGGTCCGGCATCTGGAATACCACGGTGGCACCTCGGCTGTGTCGTCTGGAGTCGTTCGGTCGTCAATGCAACTTAATCAGTCTTTACCTGAGTTCCCGGGCCCGGTGGTGGGTTCGACCGGTTCTGCCGGTTCGGTCCCCTTCCCCGGCCGGGGTGGGGCGGCAGCTGGCACGGGCCGTGTGAGGATTGAGGCATGTCCGATTCCCCCAACACCCCGTCCGACGTCTCCAGCCTCCCGGCCGCGACCCCGCTGACCCGTGCCGCGCTGGAGATCGACGAGTACTCCGCCACCCTGGGCTGGGACCAGCCGGCCCGGCTGTTCGCCCTGGTGGACAGCGCCCAGCTGCGCAAGGCCGACCCCAAGCTCGCCAAGCAGCTCGGTCTCGCGGACTCCGAGGAGCCCGGCCTCACCCCGATCGAGCAGGACGAGCTGCCGGCCGGAATGGAACTGGACAAGTTCCTCGGCACGATCGCCTGGCCCGACATGATCGCCGGCTGCGCGCTGGTGGTCGAGCGGCTGATGCTGCCGCCGGGTGCCGAGCAGTCCCGGCCGAAGAACGCGACCGAGGCCCAGCTCGCGGAGTGGGTGGCCGCCCACCCCAAGCGCGAGGAGGTGCGGATCACCGCCGCCGTCCTGCGGGGCGGCAAGCGGGAGACCGCGCTGCGGCTGCGCTCCAAGGACGTCGCGCGTGAGGTGCTGACCGGCCCCGACCTGGTGCCCGGTCTGACCGACGCACTGCTGGCGACCTTCGCCTGAGCCCTCGGGCCGCCCCGGGCCCGGCGCGTGCCGGGCCCGGGTCCGCTCGGGCTCGGGTTGAGCGGGCTCGGGCTCGCGTCGGTCGGGCTCGGGTTGAGCGGGATCAGCCCCGAGCGCAGGACGGCAGCGCCGAGGTCTGCCCGGAGCGGACCTGCTCCAGCGACTTCAGCGCGCCGTCCAGGGTGTCCGCCTTGATCAGGGTCAGGCCGCTGGGGGTGTCCTTGACAGCCTCGGCGCAGTTGTCGGCCGGGGTGAAGAAGTACTCGGCGCCCGCGTCCCGGGCCGCGATCAGCTTCATCGCTATCCCGCCGATCGGGCCGACCTTGCCCTCGTCGGTGATGGTGCCGGTGCCGGCGATGAACTTGCCGCCGGTGAGGTCCTCGGGCGTCAGCT
Source organism: Kitasatospora sp. NPDC050543 (assembly GCF_044457565.1). NCBI lineage: Bacteria > Bacillati > Actinomycetota > Actinomycetes > Kitasatosporales > Streptomycetaceae > Kitasatospora > Kitasatospora sp. NPDC050543. The sequence goes on from NZ_JBITGZ010000001.1 coordinate 196,651, forward strand.
TCTCGATGATGCCGAGCGAGAACATCAGGCCCGCACTGGGGCCGCCGACGTCCTGAAGGCCGATGTCGACCTGGAACGGGAAGGTGTGGCGGGTGTCGGGGCCGATGCCCACGATCGCCCGGTCGGAGTCGGCCGCCTTGACGGTGGTGACGGTGACCTGGCTCTCCTTGGCCGGGTCGGCCGTGCCCGAGTCCTTGGCCCGCGGCACCACGGTGAAGACCACCGGCTCGCCGGGCTTGTGCGAGCTGACCTGCTTGGCGACCTGCTCGACCGCCGTGATCCGGTTGCCGTCCACCGCGACGATCTGGTCGCCCGCGTGCAGCTTGCCCTCGGAGGGGCTGCCGGCCACCACCGTGGAGACGATCACCTCGCTGCCGACAGGGATGCCCAGCTGGCTGAGCGCCGCCGTCCGCGCGCTGTCCTCGGAGGAGGCGAACTCCTCGGCGTTCTCGTTCCGGGCCTGCTCGTCGGTCTGGCCGGCCGGGTAGACGTTGTCGTGCGGCACCACCAGCACGTCGCCACGCAGCCAGCCGACCACCGCGGAGACCAGGCTGGGCTCGTACTTCGCCCCGGTGACCTGGACGGTCGTCATGTTGAGGTGGCCGGTCGCCGGGTACGACTCATGGCCGGTGATGGTGATCACCGGCTTCCCGGTCTTCTCCTGCGCGCCGAGCGTGTCGTACGTCGGCCCTGGGCTCATCTCCGTGTACGGCACCTTCATCAGCACGGAGGCGCAGAGCAGCCCTATGAGCAGCAGGGTGGCGGCGAGCATCGTCGCAGAGCGGCGTGGCATGGCACGACAGTACGGGACGGCACCCGTCGCGCGCCCCCCGGGTCACCGACCCGGGCGCTCGCCGGGTGCGGCACCGGAGCCGGCCGTGGTGCGTTCCATCGCCGCCATGAAGCGCTGGTGCTCGGCCAGTGAGGCCGGGTCACCGGTCGCCTTGGGCGGGCGGGCGGCCCAGCCTGCCCAGACGGTGGCGAGCAGGGCGGCGACAACCGGAATGATCAACCAGGCGAGCGCAGCCATATCCGTACTCCCAGCTCGTCGTGTCTATGAGCAGATTAACCACTCGGTCGGACAACGGGCATGGCGCCATCCGGGTTACGGCCCCCCGATCGGCTCACCGGTGCGGAGTACGCCTCCCACCGGCCTGCCGCCGAACGGGTGAGCGGGGGTGCGACACCCCCTCGGCCCTCGGCCCTCGGCCCTGGGCCCTGGGCCATCGGTCAGCAGGAGCCGGCGCCGACCCACTCCTCGTCACCGTTGGAGAAGACCTGGTGCTTCCAGATCGGCACCTCGTGCTTGAGGTCGTCGATCAGCCGGCGGGCGGCCGCGAAGGCCTCGCCTCGGTGTGCACAGGACACCGCGACGATCACCGCCTTGTCGGTGATCTCCAGCCGGCCTATCCGGTGCACCGCCGCCAGCGCGCGGACGGGGAAGTCCGCCACGACCTTCTCGGCGATCCGGCGCATCTCCTGCTCGGCCGTCGGGTGGCAGCTGTACTCCAGCGCCGCGACCGACTTGCCGCCGTCGTGGTCACGGACCGTCCCGACGAAGACGGTCGTGCCGCCTGCCGCGTCGTCCCCGACCGCCTCGTACACCTCGTCGAGGGAGAGCGGGGTGTCGCGGATGGCGAGGAGACGGATGGGGTCGTGGTTCTCGGACATGCCTCCATGATTCCTCATCATGGGTGGGCTTCGACAAGAGCCTTCCGCATCACGATTGTGAAATTTCGCATCGTGAGAAGTCGGCGGCAGGGATGCCGGCGACCGGGCCGGTCGTACACCGCCGAGGGCGGGCGCCAGGCCACCGCGCCTGCACCTTGCTACTGCGGGCGCGGCTCAGAAGCGGCCACGCTCAGCTCTGCGGGCGCGGCTCAGAAGCGGCGGCGCTTGCGGGCCCTGCGGACCAGGGCGGCGGTACCGACCAGGGCGACCGTCGCACCCGCGGCGCCGAGGCTGGTGGCGGCCTCCTTGCCACCCAGGCGGCGGCCGGCCACCGCATGCTTGCCGGAGACCTGCGCCAGCAGCTCGGCGAGCACCTGCTCGTTGGAGAACAACGGACGCCAGCCCGCCTCGTGCAGCCGGCTGCCGGAGACCACCCACGGGTACATCGTGTAGGCCAGGTCGCCCGCCGGGGCCGGGGTCAGGCCCAGCCGGTGCAGCCGGGCCGCGGTGCCCAGCGCCAGCGCGGCCGGCAGCTCCATCCGCCGGATGCCCGAGAGCGCCTCGACATCCTCCTGCTCCAGCCAGCCGTCGCAGCCGACCGTCACCTCGCCCTCGACCAGTCCGAGCGCCGCGTACTCCAGAGCGGTGGCCAGGTCGTCGACGTGGCAGAACTGCCAGCAGGGCCGGGAGCCAGCCACCACCAGCAGGCGCGGCGCCTCGAAGTGCCTGGTCAGCACGGTGTCGATGCCCGGGCCCACCACCACGGCCGGGCGCAGCACGGTGACCTGGAGGCCCGGGTGGGCGCGCGGCGCCCGCCGGGCGAGCCGCTCGATCTCCAGCAGGTCGCCGACCAGTGAGGCCTCCTCGGTGGCCCGCAGCTCGGAGTCCTCGGCGAGCGGCACCTCGTTGTCCGGCAGGGCGCCGTAGACCATCGCCGAGGTGCAGAGCACCACCCGGTGCACCCCGGCGGCCGCGGCGGCGGTCAGCACCGTCTGCGCGCCCCGCACGTTGTACGCGCTGCGGGCCCGCGGGTCGGACTCCATGCCGAGGTCCATCGCGAGGTGGACGACCACGTCGACCCCGGCGAGGCGCTCGGCGACCGCCGGGTCGCGCACGTCCAGGACGCGCCACTGCACGCCGGGCACGTCGCCGCGCCGGTCGTCGATCGCCAGCACCTTCCTGACCCCGGGGGAGGCCACCAGGCGGGCCGCGACCCGCTCACCGAGCACGCCGGCGGCCCCGGTGACGGCCACGGTCAGCGGCCTGCCGCCGTAGGCTGGAGGCGGCGACGCCGTGGTGTCCGGGGCGTCCTCACCTCCGGTCAGCCCAGAGCGAACGTCCGAAGGCGGGGAACTCACCGGCCATCCTCCACGGTTAGCTTATGTGCGTACGTACGAGTGTCACGTACGGTCCATCCTGCCCGAGGCGAAGGCCCGGCGGTGCACCCGGCGCGGTCCAGACCGCGTGGGAGCCGCCCACCGGCCGCGAGTCCCCCGCTCCGTCCACCGTCCCGGGCCTGCAGACTTTCCCGCCACACCACCCGCGTGACGGCCGACCAGATCGAGGAACCCGTGAGCGACCTTCCCTTCGGATTCGGCGTTCCGCCAGAGGAGCCCGAGGACGGCAAGGCCAAGCGCGACAAGGCCGACCGCGACAAGGCCGGCGAGCAGGGCGGCCAGGGCGAGCCCGGCGGCACCCCCCAGCAGCCCTTCGGCTTCGGTGGCAACCCGCTGGGGGCGCTCTTCGGCATGGGCGCGCCGGGCGGCGCGCCGGGGGCCGACAATCCGTTCGGCGCGATGCTGGGCGGCCTGAACCCCAGCGACCTCGGTGCGGCGTTCCAGCAGCTCGGGCAGATGCTCTCGTTCGAAGGCGGCCCGGTGAACTGGGAGCTCGCCAAGGACATCGCCCGCCAGACGGTCGTCGCCGAGCCCGCCGACGGCAAGAGCAAGGACCGCTCGGTGAGCGCCGCCGAGCGCTCGGCGGTGGCCGAGGCCGTCCGGCTGGCCGACCTCTGGCTGGACTCCGCCACCGAGTTCCCCTCCGGCGCCGGCACCGCCGTGGCCTGGAGCCGGGCCGAGTGGATCGAGGCGACCCTGCCGGTCTGGAAGGACCTGGTGGACCCGGTCGCCGAGCGGGTCGGCAACGCGATGGGCGGTGTGCTGCCCGAGGAGATGCAGGCCATGGCCGGCCCGCTGATGGGTGTCATGCGCTCGATGGGCGGCGCGATGTTCGGCACCCAGATCGGCCAGGCGCTGGGCGCGCTGGCCGCCGAGGTGGTCGGCTCGACCGACGTCGGTCTGCCGCTCGCCCCGGCCGGCAAGGCCGCGCTGCTGCCGCAGAACGTCGCCGAGTTCGGTGAGGGCCTGAGCGTGCCGGCCGACGAGGTCCGGCTCTACCTCGCCCTGCGCGAGGCCGCCCACCAGCGGCTCTTCGCCCATGTGCCGTGGTTGCGGGCCCACCTGTTCGGCGCCGTCGAGGCCTACGCCCGCGGTATCAAGGTCGACACCACGCGCATGGAGGAGCTGGTCGGCCAGCTCGACCCGACCAATCCGGAGGCCATGCAGGAGGCGCTGGCCGGGGGCCTGCTCCAGCCCGAGGACACCCCCGAGCAGAAGGCCGCGCTGGCCCGCCTGGAGACGGCGCTCGCGCTGGTCGAGGGCTGGGTGGACGCGGTCGTGCACGCCGCCGCCGAGCCGCACCTGCCGCAGGCCGGCGCCCTGCGCGAGACGGTCCGCCGCCGGCGCGCCGCCGGCGGCCCCGCCGAGCAGACCTTCGCCACGCTGGTCGGCCTCGAACTGCGCCCGCGCCGGCTGCGGGACGCCTCGCGACTGTGGGCCTCGCTGGCCGACGCGCGCGGCGTGGACGGCCGCGACGCGCTCTGGCAGCACCCCGACATGCTGCCGACCGCCGCCGACCTGGACGACCCGGACGGCTTCGTCCACCGCGAGAGCGCCGACGCCGCCGAGGGCGGCATCGACTTCGCCGCGCTGGACAAGCTGCTCGGCGAGGCCGCCGCGGGCGAGAGCCCCAAGGGCAAGCCGCAGGGCGGGTCGGAGCAGGGCGGGTCGGAGCAGGGCCAGGGCGGAGAGGACGACCCCAAGGCATGACGGTCACCGAGACGAGCGCGACGGCGCTGCACACCGATGCCGTCCGCGCGCTGAAGGGCTGGCACGCCCCCGACGCGGAGCAGGAGCAGCTGCGGCGCGACTACCTGGAGCACCTCGCCGGGCACCCGGACGGCCTGTTCCGGGCCTGCCTGCCGGCGCACATCACCGCCAGCGCCGTGGTCGTCGACCCGGCCGCCGGTCGGGTGCTGCTGACCCTGCACCCCAAGGTCGGCATCTGGCTGCAGATGGGTGGCCACTGCGAGCCGGGCGACCCGGCCCTGGCCGCTGCGGCGCTGCGGGAGGCGACCGAGGAGTCCGGCATCCCGGACCTCACGCTGTTCGCGCCGGACGGCTCGCCCGCGCCGGTACTGCTCGACCGGCACCTGGTGCGCTGCACCGGCAAGGACCGCCCGGAGAACACCCACCTGGACGTCCAGTACGTCGCGGTGGCCCCGCCCGGTGCCGAGGCGCTGATCAGCGAGGAGTCGCTGGACCTGCGCTGGTTCGACTTCGACCGGCTGCCCGAGCTGACCGACCACTCGGTGCGCGCACTGGTCACGCGGGCCCGCGAACTGACGGCCTGAGCCGGCCGACGCGGTGAGGGGGCCCGGCCGGGCCCCCTCATGCGGTCCGGCCCGGGCCGGACCGCTCCGGGCGGGTCCGGTTCGGACCGCCACCCGCGCTGCCCCGCCGTCGGCCGTTCGGCGCCGGCGGCCGGTCGTCAGCGGACCGGAACGCGCCGCGGCGTGAGCAGCTCGCTCGGCTGCACCAGGACCATGCCGCTGCCGGTGAACGCCATCTCCCAGCCCTCGGTGGCGGTGCCCCGCCGCCGCCAGGCCTCGGTGTTGCTGCTCTGCGCCTGGAGCTGGACCTCCAGCCCGGAGGACCAGCCGACCACCGCGTCGGCGTCCGCGTACACGTACCGGCCGGGCTCCACCCGCATCACCAGCGGCTGGCCGGAGGTCATCAGCACCAGCCGCCCACTGCCGGAGAGCTCCAGGCTGTGGGTGCCCATGCCGGAGATCCGTTCGCCGCCCTCGATGTTCACCACCTGCCAGCTGACGGTGGAGTCCAGCGCCAGCACGTAGCTGCTGGTCACCGTGAGCCGCTCGCGCTGGAGGTCCAGGATGTGCAGGTGCTGGGCGAGGTTGGCCAGGTAGACCGTGCCGTGCCCGGTGCAGCGCATCAGGTCCAGGGCCGTCGGGGAGTTGCCGCCACGGCCGCGGCGGCCCGGCGGTGTCCACCCGGTGAACTGGACCCGGCCGGTGTGCGCGACCATCGCGCCGCTGCGGGCCAGCACGTCCGGCCCGCCGTCCAGGACGACCCGCAGCATCTGCGGGTTCTGCAGGGCGTAGCGGTCGTCGCCGGTCAGGGCGGTGTGGTCGAGAAGGGGGCTCTGCACGGTGCTCTCCTCAGCCGCGGATCAGCCGCGGATCTTGAGTCGGTCGGAGGTGTCCTCGCTGGGCTGGACGACGACGAAGCCCGAGCCCCTGAAGCCCAGCTGGAGTGCCTCGCCGCTGCCACGGCCGATCAGCGCGCCGACCTTGACGGTACGGCGGGTCCTGATCTCCAGTCCGGTGGTCCAGGCGACCAGCGCGTCCGGGTCGACGTAGGTCTCGGCCTCGGCGCAGTCCAGCACCACGGGCACTCCCCGGGAGGTGACGGAGACCCAGCCGGAGCCGGCCACCGTGACGTTGAACAGCCCGGTACCGGCCAGCATCGCCGGGCCCTTCACCTTCTCGACCGTGCAGCTCAGCGCGGCGTCCAGGGCCAGCAGGTGCGAGCCGTTGACGGACAGCGACTCGTCGTCGAGCTGGAGGTTGAGAACGTCCGCGCCGAAGTCGGCGAGGTAGAGGGTGCCGTCACCGGACCAGCGCAGCAGCGGGCTGCGCTCGCCGGAGGCCCACTCGCCGAGGGCACGCCGGAAGGTCTGGGACACCGCCTCGTACTGGAGGTAGCCGTCGTACGCGACCATCGCCCCCGGCTTGGCCAGCACGTCCTGGCCCGAGGTGACCGCGACCTTGCACATCGCGGCGCCGTGGTTGCTCATCCTGGCCGTCGCCGGCGCCTCCGCGTATCCCTCAAGGTACGTACCCGAGAGCGTCTGCCTCTGCATGAATACCCCGCCTACCCACCCCGGCCGCGCCGGGGAATCTCTCAGACCTCGAACGGCTGGACGACGATGAAGTTCCCCGGGCCGCCGCGGAACTGCAGGCTGTACGACTCCGCCGCATGCCCCGCGTACGCCGAGCGCCTGATCCGCACCGGCGCGGTGGTGATCACCTGCGCGCCGCGCGACCACGCCACCAGGGCGTTCACGTCGGCGTAGGTCTCCGGGGCCGGTGTCACCGGCAGCACGACGGGGATGCCGTTGGTCTTGACGACCACGGTGCCGTGTCCGGCGAACTGCAGGGTGAAGAAGCCGCCGTGCGGCAGCCCCTCGCCCTCGATCCGGCGGACCTCGTGCTCCAGGCCCGCGTCGAAGGCCAGCACCCGGTCGGCGCTGACGCAGATCGAGTCGCCCTCCAGCCGGACCACGTGCAGGTGGCTGGCCTCGTCGGCGAGGAAGACCTGCCCCTCGCCGGAGACCCGCATCAGCTTCAGCTGCTGACCCGTCAGATTGCCGGTGAGCTTGCGGAGCATGCCCGAGCTCTCGTGGGCGAAGTCCGCGGCGCCCTGGTAGGCGACCATGCTGCCCTGCAACGCCAGGACGTCCTGGCCCTTGGTGAGGGTGAACCGGACGAGATGGTCGTTCTGCTTCAGCCAGCCCGTCTGTTCGGGGAGCTCGGCGTACTTGACCAGCGAGAGCTTCACACCGGGGGCCTGCGGCTGGGCCGGGATCGGGAGCGTGGGTGCCTGCGGCACTGCGGCGGGCGCCGTTGCGGGCGTCGGCAGAGGTGTGAAGGCGGGCAGGGTGGCCTGCGCGGGAATCGGCGCGGGAATCGGCCCGGGGACGGGCGCGGCGACGGGCGCGGGTGTCGGCGGCACGGGTTCGTCCTCCAGGACCTCGCCGCCGAAGTTCTCCAGCAGCGCCTGCAACCCGCCGTCGAAGCCCTGACCGACCGCCGAGAACCGCCACTCGCCGCTGCGGCGGTAGAGGTCCGCCAGCATCACCGCGCGTTCGGTGCTGAACTCGGCGCCCGTGAAGGAGTACCGGCCGACCTCCTGGCCACCCGCCACGATCCGTACGTACCCGGAGGCCACCTGCGACATCCGGCCGTCGCCGTCGATAGTCGCGGTCAGGCTGAGCTTGTGGATGGACTCGGGCACCTGCGGCAGCACGACGCGCAAGGCCTCATGGTCTCCGGACTGCGCGCCGAGGAGCTCCACCGACTTCTCGGGTGTGGCGGGCTGGTTGAAGAAGACGAAGTACCGGTCGTCGCTGAGCCGCTCCTCGGCGTCCAGCCCGAAGCAGCTGATGTCGAAGGTGAGCCCCGGTGCGGTCAACTGCACGCCCAGGTAGAGCTCGGTACCCGAGGTGAGGTCACCGATGCGGACGCGGGACGCCTTGGCGAGTTCCCTGGTCATGGCGCTGAGATCGCCCTCCCCTGTGTACCGGCCTGGTCCCCGCGACCCTATCCCAGCGGTGCCGCTCCGCAGCAGGGTTGCAACCGCCCCGACCGCCCCGGCCCGCCTGCTCCGGCCACACGGCCGGCCGGCTGGGCGGCTGGGCGGCCGGACGTGCTCCTAGGCGCAGGGATCCCCGGCGGCCGGACGGCTGGGATCCTGCCCCTCGGACTGGCGGTCCCCGCGGGCGCCGGGGATGTGCGGCAGTCGGGCCGCCGACACCACGCCCTCCAGGTAGCCGCGGGCCCGCTCGGTGCGCGGGTAGGACTCCAGCAGCGCCCAGAAGCCCGGCCCGTGATCGGGCACCAGCAGGTGGGCGAGCTCGTGCAGCAGCACGTAGTCGACGACGTACTCGGGCATCCCCTGCAACCGGTGGGAGAGCCGGATCGTCCGCTCGCTCGGGGTGCAGGAGCCCCAGCGGGAGTTCTGGTTGGTCACCCAGCGGACCTGGTCCGGCCGGGCCCGGCCGCCGAGGTAGCTGGTGGACAGCTCACGCGCCCGGGCGGCGAGCGCGTCGTCACCGAGCACCCGGCGGCTCTCCTGGGCGGCCAGCTTCTCCAGCATCTGGGCCACCCAGCGCTGCTCCTCGGCCGACGACATCCGGGCCGGGATCAGCACCACGGTGCGGTCGCCCTCGCGGTACGCGGAGACGGTACGGCTGCGCCGGGCGCTGCGGCGGACCTCGACCCTGGAGCGGTCCACCGTCTGCTCCTTGCCCGGGCCGCCGGGCGGCTGGCCCCCGGCGAGGGGCTGGACGTGGGGCTGGGCGCCGTGGGGCTGCTGGGTGTTCTGGGGCGTCATCGGCTGGACGGAATTCGGACGGCCACGCGTGCTCGGCGCCGCGACTCCCGACCCGGACGCTGCACGGGCACGCCGACGCGACGCCGAGGGATGGGAGTCCCGTTCGGCCGCCATGGCACACGACGTTACCTGTTCCCCATGACAGAAGTCCGCTGCCGTGGCCGAAATCTTTCGTGGAGTGATCGCTAACGAAAGGCCGACGACCAGTGACGGGAGGGGGTGGCCGAGTCAGCCGGCAGGTTATCCACAGGGTGTGCGAAGGGATCTTCCGATCATCGGTGCGAGCCTGTGGACAACCGTGCGCGGCGGCCCCTGCGGATCGGGCATTCTGCGGGGGCGGCGATGGACCTCGCCGTACCTGCGACGGCCCCACCGGGAGGGAATCCCCAGATGCGACCCGTGCTCAAGCCCGTGCTCAAGCCCGCCCTCGCCCGCACCTGGCGGGACACCGAGACCCTGCAGTTCGGCGCCGTCCACCGGCACGCGCGCGTCGTCGAGCGGGCCGACACCGCCGTCTGCTCCTTCCTCTCCCTGCTCGACGGCACCCGTGAGCGGCCCGCGCTGCTGGCGGCCGGCGAGCGCCTCGGCCTCGGCCGGGATCCCACCGGCGACCTGCTGGACGACCTGGAGAAGGGCGGCCTGCTCGACGACGCCGCGGCCACCTGGGAGGCCCTGGAGTGCTATCCGCAACCACGCCGCGAGCTCCTGGGCCCGGATCTGGCCTCGCTGTCCCTGGTACGCCCCGAGCCCGGCGCCGGCCCCGCCGCGCTGCGGGGCCGGGCCGCGGCCCGGGTCGAGGTGCGCGGCGCGGGGCGGGTGGGCAGCGCCGTGGCGGCCGCGCTGGCGGCCGGCGGGGTCGGCATCGTCACGGTCGTGGACACCGGCCGGGTCACCCCGGGCGACTGCTCACCAGCCGGCCTGGCGCCGACCGAGGTCGGGCGGCTGCGGGCGACCGCCGCCCGCGAGAGCGTCCAGCGCGCGGCGGGCTTCGCCCCGGGCGGCTCACGCACGGCGGCCGCCGGCCGTTCGGCTCCACCCCCCACGCTCGTGGTGCTGGCACCCCGCAGTGGCAGCGGGGCCTTCGCCGGCGGCGCGTACGGGGCCCGGCCACTGATGCGGGCCGGGGTGCCGCACCTGTACACGGGGGTGGTCGAACACCTCGGGGTGGTCGGCCCGCTGGTGCTGCCCGGTACCTCGGCCTGCGGTGGCTGCCTGGCCTTCGCCCGCACCGAGGAGGATCCTGCCTGGCCCCGGCTGCTCCCCCAGCTGGCCGAGGACGGCCCGGGCCCGGCCCGCACCCCGGCCTGCGACGGCGCACTGGCGACGGCTGTCGCGGGGCTGGCGGCCCTGCACGTCCTGCTCCACCTGGACGGCACCGGGCCGCCCAGCGTCGACGGCTGGTGCGAGCTCTCCGCCGCCGACGGCATGGCCCGGCGGCTGCGGCTGCGGCCACACCCCGACTGCGGCTGCCAGTGGCAACCCGGGGCACCGGCCTGACCCCCGCGGACCCGGCCGAGCACCGGGCTCGGGGCACCGGGCTCCGGGCGCGGGGCTCCGGGCGCGGGGCTCGGGGCACGTACGGCCGGTGGTAGGGCCGGTGCGCGAGACAGGACGGGCAGCCGCTCGGGCGCCTGACCGGGCGGGGCCGGTGGCCCGGAGCACCCGCCCGGCCCGGCGCTGGTCGGGGCGCGATCAGGACAATCGTCAATTCGACCGAGGTGCCACCGGGAGCGGGCACAATGGCGTAGTGACCAACGTCCCTCAGGCCCGCGCGGCTCGCGCCGGCCACCGTGGGCGTCTGACTGGGAGGCCCGGGTGAGCGATCTTCCGCGCAAGGCAGTGACCCGTACGGCAAGGCTCGCTGCCCTGCCGCTGGGGATAGCCGGTCGGGCCACACTCGGTCTCGGCAAGCGGATCGGCGGCCGCTCCGCCGAGGTGGTGACGGCCGAACTCCAGCAGGCCACCGCGGACCAGCTCTTCAAGGTCCTCGGCGAGCTCAAGGGCGGGGCGATGAAGTTCGGGCAGGTGCTGTCCGTCTTCGAGGCCGCGCTGCCGGAGGAGGTCGCCGGGCCGTACCGGGCCGCGCTGACGAAGCTTCAGGACGCCGCGCCCCCGATGCCCGCCGCCAAGGTGCACAGCGCACTCGCCGAGCGGCTCGGCGAGGACTGGCGCAGCCGCTTCAAGAGCTTCGACGACAAGCCGGCCGCCGCCGCCTCGATCGGGCAGGTACACCGGGCCGTCTGGCACGACGGCCGGGAGGTCGCCGTCAAGGTGCAGTACCCGGGCGCCGGGGAGGCTCTGCTGGCGGACCTCACCCAGCTGAGCCGGGTCGCCTGGCTGCTCGGCCCGCTGATCCCCGGGTTGGACATCAAGCCGCTGATCACGGAGCTGCGCGAGCGGGTCTCCGAGGAGCTGGACTACGAACTGGAGGCGAAGGCGCAGCAGCGGCACGCCGAGGAGTTCGCCGGCGATCCGGACATCCAGGTGCCGGGCGTGGTGGCCCAGGCCGACCAGGTGCTGGTCACCGAGTGGATGGGCGGCACCCCGCTGGCCGAGGTGATCGCGGGCGGCACCCAGGAGGAGCGGGACCGCGCCGGGCACCTGCTCGCCCGCTTCCTGTTCGCCGGTCCGTCCCGGACGGGGCTGCTGCACGCTGACCCGCACCCGGGGAACTTCCGGCTGCTCAAGGACGACGGCCCCGCCGAGGGCTGGCGGCTCGGGGTGCTCGACTTCGGCACGGTCGACCGGCTGCCGGGCGGTCTGCCCTCCCCGATCGGGGACTCGCTGCGGATGGCTCTGGCCGGCGACGCGGCCGGGGTGCTGGAGATGCTGCGTGAGGAGGGCTTCGTCAAGCCCTCGATCGCGCTCGACCCGGACGCGGTGCTCGACTACCTGCTGCCGATCATCGAGCCGGCTGCGGTGGAGACCTTCCACTTCACCCGCAGCTGGATGCGCTCCCAGGCCGCGCGGATCGCCGACCCGCGCTCTCCCGCCTACAACCTCGGCAAGCAGCTCAACCTGCCGCCGGCGTACCTGCTGATCCACCGGGTGACGCTCAGCACCATCGGGGTGCTCTGCCAGTTGGGCGCCAACGCGCCGTTCCGGGCGGAGATGCTGGAGTGGCTGCCGGGGTTCACCACCGAGGGCGCGGCCGGCCGGGTGCTCGACGGCGAGCCGCTCGTCAAAGCCGCCGTCGGGAAGCCCGCCACCGGCAGACGGCCCGTCAGGAAGAGCTGACGGACCTACCGGAACACGACCGATGGCCGCTCCCCGCAAAGGGGGGGCGGCCATCGGTACGACGGGGGTGAAGCGTGCGCCGGCGCCTGTTACATCAGTGCGACGGCAAGGGCCTTGCGGGCCCGCAGCGAGGCGCGCTCGGCCCGCAGCTTGAGCCTGCGGGCGCGCACCACCCGGGTGACCACGCGTTCGTGCTCCGCCTCCTGGAGGCGGTCTTGCATATGGGCACGGGCCAGGGCTTCGTGGAGAAGTTGCATCTCAAGGGTCCTGTTCTGGATCTGAAGTTCAGCGGTCTGCTCGGCGCGGACGGTCGGATCGATGGCGGCGGCGGTCATTTCGTGGTCCTGCTCGTGGTGCGTGGCGGGGAAGGGGATGCTGCGGGCAACGTCCGCCTTGGCGGCGGCGAGGCGTACGGAGTCGCGCAGGGCACTGTCCAGCGGGGGCTGCTCTCCCCGGCGGACGGCCTCGGCTGCGAGCGCGGGGGTCACGCTGCGACCTCGGTCTTGCGCGGGCGGCCACGCGGCCGCTTGCGGGCCACCACGACGCCCTGGACGAAGAGCTCGCCACCCCAGACGCCCCACGGCTCACGCCGCTCCAGCGCACCGGCCAGGCAGGCCTCCTTGACCGGGCAGGTCCCGCAGAGGGACTTCGCGTACTCGACGTCCGCCGGGGTCTCGGCGAAGAAGACCTCCGGGTCGAAGGCGCGGCACGGGATGGGCAGGCCCAGGGCCTCGGCGTCGTCGATCGCGGTGAGCTGCATAAGGGTTACCTCCGGGGGGTCGGCCTGGTCGGCCTTGGTGGTCTGGTCTGTCGTCGGTACGGACGGGAGGGGCGGTGTGATGACCGTGGACACTGTGGGCGTCTTCCTCGTCTTCTCAGTGGGTCCGGCTCAGCTGACTGGTGGGGCTGGGCCGGAGGCCCCGGGGGGCCTGGGTGGTCTTGCGTACCGGACAAAACAGAAGGGCCGCGGATCCCGGTGTGACGGGTTCCGCGGCCCTGGAGGCGCCGACCTGAGGCTGGCTCAGGTTCGTTCTCTCCAGGGTTCAGGCCCGCGGAAGGCCCGCATCCGGATGGCCGAGGCTCCGATGAAGGCGGCCTTGACCTGGTTGATCTGCTGCTCGTTCTGCTTCTGGGCGTTTCCGGCACCGATGACCCGCGCATAGTCGCCATGCTTGGCGGCCGCTACTGCTGCCTTCGATGCCTGGGTCGGTCGCTCGTCACGCATATCGCGGGACTCGCCCACCGGTGCCCAGTCGCCGGACAGACCGGTCTCGACGAAGCTGCCGGTGACGCCCGTCGTGCTACCGCCAGTGTTCCCAAGGGCACTGACAACGGCGGCGACGGAGACACCGGTGGCGTCGAGAACCAGACCGGCTTCGGCGAGCACGACCTCACGGCGCACAAGCGCAGCGGGGATCGAGGTGCCGAGGGTGCCAACCGGCGCGAGAACGCCCACGGGGGCGGCGCACAGGGAGGCAGCGTTGACGGTCTGGCCAGTCAGTTTGGTGATCATCGTCGTGGTTTCCACTGTCTTCGCCTCCTCTCGGCGTCTCGCGGTGCCCAGTCCCCCGGGCTCCGGCTGTTCGGATGTCTGTCTCGGTGAAGCAATCTGCGATGAGGCAGATGTGAAGCTGTTGGTGCGCAGGGGAAAGCCGTGGCAGGAGTGACCCCGTCCGGCTCGCGGTCTCGTCCCCTTGACCGCTCCGGCAGGCTATTGCGCGTCACGTACGGCGCGCAAACTATTTTCCCGGCGAGTTTCGAAGTGTCCGTCGTCGGCCGCTCAGGCCGGCTCGTCCGATCCGGTGTCCGGCTCGGCCTCCGAGTCGTCCACGGGCTCTTCCCCCGCACACAACGAGAGCACGGCGGCCCCGTACTTGTCCAGCTTCATGGCGCCCACGCCCGAGATGACGGCCAGTTCACGCTCACTGGCCGGCACGTCCTCGGCGATCGCCATCAGCGTGGCGTCGGTGAAGACGACGTAGGCCGGCGCGCCCTGCTTCTTGGCCTGCTTGGCGCGCCACTCGCGCAACCGCTCGTACAGCGCCTCGTCCATCGAGGAGGGGCAGCTCTCGCAGCGGCGCAGCTTGCGCTCGACCGCCTCGGTCAGGGTGCGGTCGCAGACCCGGCACTTGACCGGGCCGCGCGCCCTGCGGGCCGCCGAGCGCTCCCCGCCGTGCTCGACGCCGCCGCGCCCGCCCCTGGCGCCGGAGCGGGCGCCCGGGGCTCCGGAGCCCGGGCGCAGCCCGTCCAGGAACCGGGTGGGCTTGCGGCTGGCCCGGCCGCCGGGCGAGCGGGAGAGCGCCCAGGAGAGCGAGAGGTAGCGGCGGGCGCGGGTGACGCCGACGTAGAGCAGCCGGCGCTCCTCCTCCACCTGCTCGTCGGTCTTGGCGTAGATGATCGGCATGGTGCCCTCGGTGAGGCCGACCAGGAAGACGGCGTCCCACTCCAGGCCCTTGGCGGCGTGCAGCGAGGCGAGCGTGACGCCCTCGACGGCGGGGGCGTGCTGGGCGGCCGCGCGGGCGTCCAGCTCGGCGACGTAGGCGCTCAGGTCGGCGCTCTCGCCGGCCCGCCGCCTGGCCGCCTCGAACTCCTCGGCCAGCCGCACCAGCGCGGCCAGCGACTCCCAGCGCTCGCGCACCGCGCCCGAGCCGCCGGGCGGGGTCGCGGTGAAGCCGCGGGTCGCCAGGACGGCGCGGACCTGCGAAGCGAGGTCGGGGGCGTCGGCGGTGAGCGGGTCGGAGCCGGCCCGGGCGGCGCCCTTGAGCAGCACCCCGGCCTCGCGGACCTCCGGCCGCTCGAAGAACCGCTCGGCGCCCTTGAGCTGGTAGGAGATCCCGAGGTCGGCGAGTGCCTGCTCGTAGACCTCGGACTGGCCGTTGGTGCGGAACAGCACCGCGATCTCGCTGGCCCGGTAGCCGCCGTCCCGGGCGGAGAGCAGCTCCTTGATCCGGTGCGCGGTGCTCTCCGCCTCGGTCGGCTCGTCGGCGTACTCGACGTAGACCGGCTCTGGGCCGGCCTCGCGCTGCGAGATCAGTTCGAGCCGGTGCTGGGCGGCCTGGCCGCGCGCCTGGGCGAGCAGCCCGTTGGCGAGGTGGACGACCTGTGGCGTGGAGCGGTAGTCGCGCACCAGCTTGACCACCGTCGCCTCGGGGTGGCGGGTGCGGAAGTTCAGCAGGTAGTCGGGGGTGGCGCCGGTGAAGGAGTAGATGGTCTGGCTGGCGTCGCCGACCACGCACAGGCTGGCACCGGGGCCCGTCCACTGGTCCAGCAGGCGCTGCTGGAGCGGGGAGACGTCCTGGTACTCGTCGACCGTGAAGTGCCGGTACTGGGCGCGGACCCGGTCGGCGATCTCGGGGCGGTCCTCCAGGATGGCGGCGGTCAGCAGCAGGACGTCCTCGAAGTCGATGACGCCGCGGTCCCGCTTGGTCTGCTCGTACGTGGCGTAGACCCGGGCGATCTCGGCCGGGTCGCGCGGGGCCTCGCGGCCGGCCTTGACGACCGCGGCCGCGTAGTCGTCGGGCACGATCTGGGTGACCTTGGCCCACTCGATCTCACCGGTGAGGTCGCGCAGCTCGGTGCGCTGGACCCGCAGGCCGCAGCGCCCGGCCGCCTCGGCGACCAGCTGGACCTTGCGCTCCAGCAGCCTGGGCACCTCGCCGCCGACCGCCCGCGGCCAGAAGTACTGGAGCTGGCGCAGCGCGGCGGAGTGGAAGGTGCGCGCCTGCACGCCCTCGGCGCCGAGTTCGCGCAGCCGCCCGCGCATCTCGCCGGCGGCCCGGGCGGTGAAGGTGACGGCGAGCACCTGCTGCGGCTGGTAGACGCCGCTGCGCACGCCGTAGGCGATCCGGTGGGTGATGGCCCGGGTCTTGCCCGTACCGGCGCCGGCCAGCACGCAGACGGGCCCGTGCAGGGCGGTGGCCACGGCCCGCTGCTCCGGGTCGAGCCCGGCCAGCACGGCGTCTGCGCCGGTCACGGCCGGGTGGTCGTCGTACGGGCTGCCGCTCAAGAGGTCTTCCTGCATGCAGTCCATCCTCTCGCAGCGTCGGGTCCGTCCGGACATCTCCGCCCGGACAGCTTCGCCGGGCACGGTTCGGTCCGGACATCCTGGCAGGGGTCTCTGACAGCCGGGGGTGAGTTGTCCACAGCTCCGGTGTGATCGGAGGATGATCCCTCCACGGGCAGGCGTGCGCGTTCGCCCGCGCCGGCGTGCGCGGAATGACCGGTGCTCACCGTGCGTTCTGCCCTGTGACCGTACGCCCCCTTCCGAAGGAGTCCCGAGCGATGTCCGGCAGCGTCACGATGTACAGCACGACCTGGTGTGGGTACTGCACCCGGCTGAAGGGCCAGCTGCAGCGCGAGGGAATCGGCTACAGCGAGATCAACATCGAGGAGGACCCGAAGTCGGCGTCCTTCGTCGAGTCCGTGAACAACGGCAACCAGGTCGTCCCGACCGTGCTGGTGACGCCCGCCGGCGGCGGTGAGCAGGTGGTCCTGACCAACCCGAGCCTGCGCCAGGTGCAGGCCGCGCTCGCGGGCTGACCCCGGCGCGGACGCCCGGCGGCCCGCGCACGGCCCGCCGACCCCTGCCCCCGCCGCCCGGCCGGCGCCGGGGGCAGGGCGTTCCGGGGGGCGCAGGGCGGCCCAGTGGGAGCGGCGGGGCGGCTCAGCAGGAGTCGGCCACCGCTCCGGTGTCGGCGGGCGAGGCCGGCGCGGGGAGCACCGTGCGGGCACCGAGGTCGCCGACCCCGTAGACCAGCCGGCAGCGATCCCCCGAGTAGCGCGTCTCGATCACCCGGACCGGCCCGCGCCGGTCGTAGGTGACCCGGGTCTGCACGACCAGCGGGACACCGGGGCCGCCCTGGAACCACTGCGCCTCCTCCGGCCCTGGCATCCGGGCCACCAGGTGGTCCACCGCACCGATCTCGGTGCGCCCGAGCCCGGCGAGCACCGCCTCGTCGCCGCCCTCGACCTGGTCCGGCTCCATCAGCGGGGTGCCCGCGGCCAGGCCGGCCCGGTAGTGGCTCTCCTCGATCGAGTACGGCTCGCGGTCCAGCATCCGCAGCTGCCGCCGGACCACGATCGCCTCGCCCGGCCGCAGCCCCAGCCGCTCCGCGATGTCCACCCGGGCGCGGACGATCAGCATCTCGAAGTCGACCGTCAGCTCACGGCCCGCCGCCAGCGCCTCATGGGCGTAGATCCCGCTGGGGACGGCCAGGCAGTCCTGGCGCCCGGGCAGCGGGCTGGGGCCGTAGGCGCGGTGGTCCAGGACGGGGTGCTCGCGCAGGTAGGTGCCCTTGCCCTGGAGCCGGACCAGCCGGCCCTCGTTCACCAGCACGTCCACCGCCAGCCGGACGGTGTTGCGGGCCACCCCGTACTGCTGCTCCAGCACCCCCTCCACCGGCAGCGGGGCCTCGGCGGTGAACTCGCCGGCGGCGATCCGGCGGCGCAGATCGGCCGCGAGTCGCTGGTACTTGGGTGATTGGGCACTGCCCCGGGGGATTGTCACCCCAGTGAATGTAGCGATTCAGTCAGCATCATTTCAGTCAAACCCGCCGGTATTGGCCGGTCCGGAGATTCCGGGATTGATTCCCATCAGATCGATCGTGACCGAATTCCTACCATTCGGCCGCCCTGCCTCGGACCGACCCCGAGCCTCCGACCAGCGCGGCAATCCGGCGACGGCAACCCGGGCGGCCAGCTCCTCCGGATACCGAGGATCGCCGGGGCAATTGCCGAGCATTCCGGTGGTGGAATGAACTGAGGGGCGCGCAGCCCATGCCGCGCGCCCCTCCAACCGCGAAATCGGCTACCAGCGGGCCGCCGAGGGCAGCGGCTCGCCGTACCAGAGTTCGACCAGGTGCCGGGCGATCGAGATTCCCGACGGCGGAAGGATCTCGCCCGCCGCCATTCCCGCCCTGAGCTCCTCGCGGGAGAACCAGCGCGCCTCGGCCAGCTCCTCGCCGTCCACCGTGATCGCGGTGCCCGTTGGGTCCGCCCGGCCGATGAAGCCGAGCATCAGGCTGGACGGGAACGGCCACGGCTGGCTCGCCACGTAGGAGACCTCGGCGACCTTGACGCCCGCCTCCTCCAGCACCTCGCGGGCCACCGCCTGCTCGATCGACTCACCGGGTTCGACGAACCCCGCCAGCGTCGACCAGCGGCCCTCCGGCCAGAGTGCCTGTCGGCCGAGCAGGCAGCGGTCCTCCTGGTCGGTGATCATCATGATCACCGCCGGGTCGGTGCGCGGGTAGTGCTCGGCGGCGCAGGAGGTGCAGCGCCGTACGTGCCCGGCCCCGGCCTTCTCGGTGGGGTGCCCGCAGCGGGAGCAGAAGCTGTGCAGCCGGTGCCAGTGCTCCAGCGCCACGGCGTGCACCAGCAGGCCCGCGTCCCGGTCCGAGAGCAGCGCGCCCACCTCTCGCAGACCGGCCGGGCGGGCGTCGCCGTCCAGCCGGCCCGGCAGGCTCTCGCCGGCCAGCGCGAAGTAGGAGACGCCGTCGTCGTCGGTGCCCAGGAAGTAGCGGTCCCCGGTCTGCGGCGCCTCGAAGGAGGGCATCAGCACCAGCTCGGTGCCCTCGTCGGTGTCCACCACGAAGGCCTCGCCGCCGGCGATCGGCAGCACCTTGGTCGTCGGGTGGCTCCAGGCCGCCGCGAGCCAGGGCTCGTCGAACCGGTGCTGCGCCGCCCGGTCCACCCCCGCGCGGGCCAGCGCGAGGTGCTTCGGACGTTCGGTCTCAGGCACGGTGCTCACTCTGTTCCATCCCCACGTGATGAATCGTCAGGTCCGTCAGACGTTCTCGGCGCCCGGCCGCCAGTTCTCCGCCAGGTCGCCCCAGAGGTACGCGGCCGTCTCCACACCCTTGCGCAGCAGGTCCAGCTCGACCTTCTCGTTGACCGAGTGCCACCCGTCCGAGGGCACCGAGATGCCGAGGAAGAGCACCGGCGCACCGAGAACGTCCTGCAGGTCGGCGGCCGGCCCGGAGCCGCCTTCCCGGGTGAAGAGGATCTTCTGCTCGAACGCCCGGGCCATCGCCCGCACGGTGGACTGCAGCGCCGGGTGGTCCAGCGGCGTCAGGCAGGGCCTGGTCGCACCGGGAAAGACCAGCTCGTACCGGATGCCCTCGGGCACCCGGGCCGCGACCCACGCGCGGACGGCCTCGCGGACCTTCTCCACCTCCTGACCGGCCACCAGCCGGAAGGACAGCTTGAGGTGCGCCGAGGACGGCACGATGGTCTTGCCGCCCGGGCCGGTGTACCCGCCCCAGATGCCGTTGACCTCGGCGGTCGGCCGCGCCCAGACCCGCTCCAGGGTGCTGTAGCCGGCCTCGCCCAGGGTGCCGTACGACTTGGCGACCCGCAGCCACTGCGCCTCGTCGAAGGGCAGCTCCGCGAAGAGCTCGCGCTCACGGTCGGTCAGCTCGACGATGCCGTCGTAGAAGCCCGGGATGTCCACCCGGCGGTCCGCGTCGTGCAGGCCGGCGGCCAGCTCGGCGGCGACCGCGGCCGGGTTGGGCACCGCGCCGCCGAAGGAGCCGGAGTGGATGTCGGTGTCCGGGCCGAACAGGTCGATCTGGGCGTCCGCCAGGCCGCGCATGCCGGTGCAGACGGTCGGGGTGTCCTCGGCCCACATACCGGTGTCCGAGATGATCACCACGTCGGCGGCCAGCCGGTCGGCCTCGCGGCGGACCAGGTCCGCGAAGTGCGGCGAGCCGGACTCCTCCTCACCCTCGATCAACAGCTTGAGGTTGACGGCCGGCGCCGTGCGCCCGGTCGCGGCCAGGTGCGCCCGCAGGCCCAGGGTGTGGAAGAACACCTGGCCCTTGTCGTCCGCCGCGCCGCGGGCGAACAGCTGCTTGCCGGCCACGGTCGGCTCGAACGGGTCGCTCGCCCAGCCGTCCGACTCGGCGGCGGGCTGCACGTCGTGGTGCCCGTAGACCAGCACGGTCGGCGCGTCGGCCTCCCCGGACGGCCACTCGGCGAACACCGCGGGCAGGCCGTCGGTCTCCCAGACCTCGGCCACCGGGAAGCCCGTCTCGCGCAGCTTCGCGGTCAGCCACTCGGCCGACCTGCGGACCTCACCGGCCAGGCCGGGGTCGGCGGAGACGGAGGGGATGCGGAGCCAGTCGCAGAGGTCGGCCAGGAAGGCGGCCTCGTGCTGGTCGATGAAGGATCGGACGACGCTGTCCGGGGTTCTCGTCATACGGACGACTTTAGTTCGCCGGTGCCGGTGCTCGCCCCGGCCGTCCGATCACCGGGCGCCCCGGCGGCTGTAACATGCGTCACCCCCGGCCACGGGGAGTGCGGCCGGGGGTGACGCGGACGGGGAGCCGGGCTCAGCCGGACTGGCGCAGCAGGGCGATCCGGGAGCGGGTGAACAGGGTCGCCAGGGCCACCGCGATCAGCGGCAGGACCAGCAGCGTGAGGCCCATGTTCAGCCAGGGGAAGACCACGACCGTGTGGTCCACGGCCTCCGAGGGATCCATCCCCGGGTACGGCACCGTGTTGCCCTGCACCTTGCGCAGCGCCACCGCCGGCACCACACCGCAGATCGTGCCGAGCACCGCGCCCATCGCGGCGATCACTCCGCACTGGAAGCCGGAGAGCGTCCGGCGGATCCGCGGGGCCGCGCCGACCGCCGCCAGGGTGGTCAGGTCACGCTGCGAGTCGGCGGCCGCCAGGCCGGTGGCGATGCCCGCCGCGCCGAGTGCGACCAGGCCGGCGAAGCCGGTCAGGGCCAGGCTCACCAGGTCGTTCTCCGACTGGTAGCCGCGCTCGACCTCGAAGAACACGCTCTCACTGATCCTGTTGACGGCGGCCGAGGTCTTCTGCTCGGAGGTGCTGCCCGGCGCCTTGGCGGGGAGCCAGACCGAGCCGCTGTCGGACACCGTCAGGCCCAGCCGGACCGCCGTCTCCGGGCTCATGAACGCCTCGGCGGTGGGCGAGGAGGCGGAGGCCAGGACGGCGTCCACGCTCACGTGGTGGACGACCGGCTTCGGCGCGTCCTGCGGCCCGTCCGGGCCGGCCGGCACCGGCCGGGGCGTCGCAGCGGCCGAGGCCGCGGGCGTGGCCCCGGCGGTCGCGGTCGGCGTGGGCGTGGCGCCGGCCTTCGCGCTCGGCGTGGGCGTGGCACCGGGGACGGCGCCGGCCGTCGGCGCCGACGTGGCACCGGGGGTACCGGCCGTCGGCGTGGGCGTGGCACCGCCCTTCGGGGTCGGTGAGGGCGTCGCCCGGCCGGGCGACTCGTCGTCCGGCGTCGGCTCGGTCAGGTCGAACGTGATCTTCCCGTCCTTGAGGTACTTCTCGTCGAAGACCACCGCCTTGCCCGTGGTCAACGCCTGCTCCGCCGCCTGGTCACGGACTCCGAACAGGTTGCGCAGCGCATTGGCGTCACCGGCGGGGACGGACCCGAACCAGCTGGTGCCGTAGCGGGCCGAGCCACCCGCCGGCGCGCAGCGCGGGTCACCCTTGCTCAGCCGCGCCCGATCCTCCCGCGACTTGTCCTCGTTGTCCGGGTCGTCCCTCGGGCAGCGCCGCTCCTTGGGAACGGAGACCGACACGCTCCCGCAGCTCCCCTGCTGGCAGTCGCCCATGAAGTGGACAGTGCTGAGGTCGGCGCGCGGGCCGAGCTCCGGCACGCCGGCCTCCACCGTGGTGCGCAGCTTCGGCAGCAGGTTGCCCTCCGAGGCCGGGCCCCAGCCGGAGGCCAGGGTGACGGCGCCGGCGGGGGCCGTGGCGACGTACTCCTGGCGGTGCTGCTCGTCGCTGCTGGCGCCGTACACGCCGACCGCGACCGAGCCCGCGACCGCGGCCATCACCGCGGCCACCGCCGGAGCGGTGCGGCCCCGGTGGCGGACGGAGTCACGCAGCGCCAGCCGGGGGCCGAGCGGCAGCCGGCGGCCGAGTCGGCCGAAGAGTCCGACCAGGATCGGGGTGAGGACCACCATGCCCAGCTCGGCGATCATCGAGCCGCCGAGTACGGCCACGGTGCGGCTGGCCTGTCCGGTGGTCGCGCCCAGCAGCGCCAGAGCCGCGCCGCCGGCCAGCATCAGCAGCCCGAGCACGGCGAGCTTCTTGTTCGCGGGCTTGACCGAGCCGCGCCCGGTGAGCGCCGAGACGACGTCCTGGCGAGAGGCCTGGACGGCCGGGACGACGGCCGCGAGCAGGCCGGTGACCAGGCCGATGCCCATCACGCCGAACAGGTCCAGCGGCTGGAGGTCGAAGTGCCCGAAGCGCCGGCCGGCGAACTCCTCGGCGGGCGTCTGCAAGGCCGCGACCAGGCCGATCGCCAGCACCAGCCCGACGGCCGCGCCGGTCACACCGAGGACGACACCGCCGCCCAGCACCACCGAGCGCACGTGCGAGCGGTCACCGCCTCCGGCCGCGAGCAGGCCCAGCTGCCGCCGGGAACGCCTGGCCCCGACGGCGAAGGCGGGGCCCGCGAGCAGCACGATCTCCAGCAGCGCCATACCGGCGACGGTCAGCAGGATCACCACGGCGGTCTGGTCGAAGTAGCTGCCCCGGAACTGGTGGCCCTCCCGGTTGTAGAAGGGCACCTCGGAGCGCGGGGGCGGGTCGAGCAGCACGCTGCGCGAGGCCGCGGAGAAGCCGTACTTGTTGAGCTCGGTCACCTTCGGCCAGTCGAGCCCCCCGGCCGGGAGCTTGACCAGCCAGCGGTCCTCCCCGGTCCGCTCGGACCTGCCGAACCGCTGGGCGGAGGGCAGCGCCTGGAGCGCGGGGATCAGCTCACCCGGGCGGCCGATCAGCTCCTTGCCGCCCAGGTCGCTCGGGTACTCCACGGCGGCGGTGATCGTGTAGGGCTTGCCCTCCAGGCCCCGGGGCGTGGTGGTGTCGCCGATCCTCAGGTGCGCGCTGTCCAGGAAGGCCTGGGTGGCGGCGATCTCGCGGGGGGCGCCCGGCACCCGGCCACCCAGCACCGTGACCCTGCCACGCCAGAGGGGGTCGGCCAGGTCGGCCTCGCTGGTCGGGGTCTGGATCAGGCCGTCCGCGCTGGTGGTGGAGATGTACGGGCCCGAGCTGACGGGCACGACGGCGCTGCCCGCCGGCAGCAGCTGCCTGATCAGGACGCCGCTCTCGGTCTCGGAGCTGCGGCGCTGTTCGGCGCTCGGGATCTCGCCCTGCTTCGGTCCGTTC
Organism: Kitasatospora sp. NPDC050543; assembly: GCF_044457565.1. Classification (NCBI taxonomy): domain Bacteria; kingdom Bacillati; phylum Actinomycetota; class Actinomycetes; order Kitasatosporales; family Streptomycetaceae; genus Kitasatospora; species Kitasatospora sp. NPDC050543. Next base: position 220,182 of record NZ_JBITGZ010000001.1, read on the forward strand.
GAGATCGTGCCGTCGTCCGGGTCCGGCGCCTGGAACACCGTCAGACCGCTGCCGAGCAGCCTGACCTCGGCGTCGGCCTGGCCCATGGTGCGTACCACCCGCTCGCCCGGGTCGAGCTGGGCGCTGCGGAAGACGACGTCCGCGCCGGCCACCCCGAGGACGGGCAGCGCGACCATCGCGACGACCAGGGCACTGCGCCCCTTGGCACGCAGGGCGTCCCGACGGGCTATCCGCAGGGCGACCCGCCAGGCGGTGAGCTTCACTGGTCGGTGCCCTTCACGCTGTTGGTCGCGGCCGAGATCAGCAGGCTGGCGGGGTCCTGGCTGGCGCTCTCGTCGACCATCCGGCCGTCCCGCAGGAAGACCACGCGGTCGGCCCAGGCGGCATGCCGGGCCTCGTGGGTGACCATCATCGCGGCGGCGCCGGCGTCGCAGCGGGCCCGCATGACGGCGAGCACCGCCTCACCGGTGGTGGAGTCGAGCGCGCCGGTCGGCTCGTCGGCGAGGACCAGGCGGCGGTCGCCGATCAGCGCGCGGGCGATCGCCACCCGCTGCTGCTGGCCGCCCGACATGTCGTCGGGGAAGCGGTCGGCGAGCTCGGGTATGCCGAGCTCCTCCAGCGCGGTGAGCGCCTCCCGGCGGGCGGCCCGGCCGGAGAGGCCGTCCAGCTCGCGGGGCAGCGATATGTTCTCGGCGGCGGTCAGCGCCGGGATCAGGTTGTAGTCCTGGAAGACGTAGCCCACGGAGCGGCGGCGCACCTGGGCGAGCGCCTTGCGGGAGAGCCCGCCGAGCGGGACGCCCTCCACCAGCACCCGGCCGCCGGTCGGCGTGTCCAGGCCGCCCGCCAGGGTGAGCAGCGTGGACTTGCCGGAGCCGGAGGGCCCCATCACCGCGACGAACTCGCCGGGGTGCACCTTGAGGTCGATGCCGCGCAGGGCGTGGACCTCCGAGGCCCCCTGGCCGTGCACCCGGGTGACCTGTTCGAGGTGCAGCACCGCCCCCGTGGCGCTCTTGGTCGGATCGGTGTTGCTCAACGTTCCCCCTGCTGTTCTTGGCTCGGGTGGTGCGGGCCGCCTGGGGCCGGCTCTGTCGGGCGGGCCCTGCCGGCGGATCTCGGCGGGTCGTGCCGGTGGCGGCGCTCGGTCGGCCGCTCCGGGTGTGCGGGTCAGGCGCGGGTCGAGCGCCGCCCGCCGGGGCGCAGCCGGGGCCGGGTGGGCTGCTCGTCGCCCGCCCGGGCCGCGGCCCGGGCGGCCGCGGCCTGCTGGGTCTCGGCGTGCTGGACGAGCCGGCTCTCGCAGTGGTCCAGCCACCGGATCTCGGCCTCGGTCTGGAAGATCAGCTGCTCCAGGACCAGCAGCCAGGCCAGCTCCGAACTCGCGTCCTCGGCCGGCGAGGTACCCGGTGGGCGCTCGCCGGCCAGGGCGCGGCCCTTGAGCCGGGTGTAGTCCTGGAGCGCCTTGATGCTGTGCCGGCGCTGGGCCTGGACGACCGCGGGGACGTCCACTCCCGGGACGGTCACCGCCATCGCCAGCTTGATCGCCAGCTCGTCCCGGGGCGGGTTGGTCCGGGGCACGGGAGTGTCGAACCAGTTCCGCAGTTCTGCGCGTCCTCTCTCGGTGACGGCGTAGAACTGGTGCCCCTCCTCGTCCTCACCGGCGGGCTCCACCATCCCGTCCCGCTCCAGGCGGCCCAACGTGGTGTAGACCTGGCCGACGTTGAGCGGCCAGGTGGACCCGGTACGGGCCTCGAACTCGGCGCGCAGCTGGTAGCCGTAGCGGGGGCCCTGGTCGAGCAGGGCGAGCAAACCATGGCGGATGGACATACCGAGTATGTATACCCGGTATGTGCCCCGGTCTCAAGCGCCGCCTCCCGGCGCGCCGCCCGCCGTGCACACCGCCCGTCATGCGCACCGAGCCGCCGGGCGCGGGCGCCGCCCGGCCCGCCCCGGCCCGCGGACCGGGTACCGTCATGCGGTGTGAGCCAGCTGCGCATCGCCACCTTCAACCTGTTGCACGGTCAGCCCCTGGCCCCGGACGGCAGCCCGCTGCCGTTCCCGGCCGAGGCCGGCGACCCGCTCACCGAGGCGGTCGCCGCGCTGGACGCCGACGTGCTGGCCATCCAGGAGGTCGACCGCCACCAGGACCGCTCCGGCCGGGTCGACCAGGCCGCCGTCGCCGCCAAGGCGATGGGCGCGGCGGACTGGCGCTTCGCCGCCGCCCTGCACGGCCGCCCGGCCCCGGTCGCCGGCTGGCTGCCCGAGCCGTCCGTCACCGGGCTCCAGGTGTACGGCCCGGCCGAGGTCGCCACCGCCACCGACCTGCCCTCGTACGGCACGGCACTGCTCACCCGGCTGCCCGTCCTGCACTGGAGGGCCCGCCGCTTCGCCCCGGCGCCGTTCGGGCTGCCGCTGCGGGTGGCCGGGCGGCGCGGGCTGACCCCGGTGCCGGACGAGCCCCGGGCGGCGCTGGCCGCCGTCCTGCAAGGCGACCGCGGGCCGTTCACGGTGGTCGCCGCGCACCTGTCCTTCGTGCCGGGCTGGAACATGGCGCAGCTCGCCGGCATCCGGCGCTGGATCTCCGACCTGCCGCAGCCCTACCTGGTGCTGGGCGACTTCAACCTGGTCGGCGCGGTGCCGCGGACGGTCCTGGGCGGGGCCACCGCGCTGGAGCGCTCGAACCCGCGCGAGCGGGTGCGCGAGCTGCGCGCCGCCCGGCGGACCAGGGCCGTACAGCTGGAGCCGCGGCGGCGGCGGGTACGGGAGCCGAGGGCGCGCCTCCAGGGCTGGTACGACCTGGCGCGCACCCCCACCTACCCCTCGCACCGCCCGGCGGTGCAGTTCGACCACGTGCTGGCGATCGGCGTCCCGCGCTCGGCCGTCGGCCCGGCCAGGGCGCCGCGCGCCGGGGTCTCCGACCACCGCCCGCTGGTGGTGGAGGTCAGCCTCTGACCGACGGGCGCGGCCATGCACGGTCACCGACGGAGCGGCCACCGACGCCACGGTCACCGGCGGCGGGCTCACGGGCGGCGGGCGAGCCGGCCGTTCTGGTGCGGCAGCTGGGGGCCGCCGGCCAGCGGATCGTAGTGCAGCAGGAGCATTGCGGCGTCATCGCCCAGCTGCCGGCCGACATGGCGCACCACGTCCTCGTGCAGCCGGTCCAGCACCACCACCGGGTCGCCGCCGCGCGCGCACAGCGGCAGCCGCTCGACCAGCGGGTAGAAGGTGCCGGCGCGGTCCCGGGCCTCGATCACACCGTCGGTGAAGAGCAGCACCCGGTCACCGGGTCGCAGCGCCACCCGCTGCACCGGCGGGCGGACGTCGGCCGGGTCGAGCACACCGAGCGGCGGCACCGTCTCGGTCAGCTCCAGCGCCCGCACACCGCCCCCGTCGCCCTCGCGCAGCAGCAGCGGCGAGGGGTGGCCGCAGTTGACGATCTCGGCGCTGCCGTCGGCGGCCACCCCGATCAGCACCAGGGTGACGAACTCCTCCTCCACACCGGGGTGGTCGTTCTCGTGCAGTGCGCGGTCCAGGCTGACGGCCAGCCAGCCGGCCACCCGGTCCAGCGCCGGCTCCTGGTGCGCGGCCTCGCGGAAGGCGCCGAGCACGGCGGCCGCCGTCTCGACGGCGTTCAGCCCCTTGCCCCGGACGTCGCCGACCACCGCGCGCACGCCGTGCCGGGTGTTGACCACCTCGTAGAGGTCTCCGCCGATCCGGGCGTGCGCGGCGGCCGCGGCGTAGTGGACGGCCGCCCGGACGCTGCCGACCCGGTCGGGGACCGGCCGCAGCAGCACCCGGCGGGCGATCGAGGCGACCAGCTCGGCGTCGGCCAGCGCCTTCTCCTGACGCAGCCGCAGGGTCGCGCTGACCCAGCTGATCGCGGCGACCAGCACGATCGCGAACACGGTGGCGCTGTGCACGGACTCACCCAGCGAGTCGCTGTAGCCCGCCATCACGAAGGCGACGGCCTCGGTGCACAGCCCGATCGCCAGTGGGTACCAGGTACGGCGGCTGACCACGGCGGCCAGCGCGGGAACGGCGGTGAGAGCCGGTTCGACCGTCACCTCGGTGTTGCTGAAGTAGTCCAGGGCGACAATGAGCGCCATGCCGATGAACGGCAGCCCGAGCGCCGTCCTCGGCCACGTGCCCTGCGGCCCGGCCACACCTGCGTCGGCCCCCGGGATCGGCCCGGCGAACCGCTCTCTGATCCATCCGGTCGCGCTCAACTTCGGTCTCTCCAGCAGAAGATGCCGGTGCACCACACGGGGGCACCTGCGGCGATGACTGAGGGTCAGGCACTACGGGCCTTGCTGGCGGCCGGAGTACGGGGGTGACCGGTTACCGACCCCACAATAGGCGCGAAACGTGCGCAGCGCACAGGTTTCACTTGATCCAGTGATGAGTTGAATGCTCTCCGTGACTCATTCTTCACTCTTCCCGATCAGGAGCCGTTCCAACTCTTTTCGGTCAGGAAGTCCTGACGGTTGTTCGATCCGGCCACTGCGCACATACAGGAAGGAAGCCGTGACCTGGTCCAGCGGCAGCCCCAACTGTTCGGCCCAGGCCACCCGGTACACGGCGAGCTGGAGCGGGTCCGCCGTCTCCTCCCGGTTGGTCTTCCAGTCCACCACTTCGTAGCGTGACACCTGGCCCCGCCCTGACACGCCGTCACGCTCACGGTAGACCGCGTCGATCCGGCCGCGCACCACCCGGCCCGCCAGCACCAGTTGGAACGGCGCCTCGACCCGGTACGGCGTCCGGTTCGCGTACGGCGTTCGCAGGAAGGCGTCCTTGAGCCGCTCCAAGTCCCGCTCGTCCTCGATCCCCTCGTCGTCCATGCCCGGCAGCGCACCGGGCTCGATCAGCATCAGCGGCTCGATCCTGGCCTGCACCCAGGCGTGGAAGCGGGTGCCCCGGCGGGCGGCGGGCTGCGGCGGCCTGGGCATCGGGCGGGCGAGGTCCCGGGCGAAGCCGTCCGGATCGGCGGCCAGGCGCATCAGCTGGGTGGCGGAGAGCGCCGGGGGCAGCGGCACCTCGCGCACCGTCCGGCGGGAACGCTCCAGCTCGCCCAGCAGCGCGCCCAGGTCGCGGTCCCAGGAGTCGGCCTGGCGCTGGTCCTCCGCCGCCATCCGCTCCGGCTCCGGCGCCGGCTGCCCGGCGAGCCTGCGCCGCACCACCTCGGCGACCCGGCGGCGGGCCGACTGGGCGGCGCCGTCCAGCGGCAGCGGCCAGGGCAGCTCCAGCGACACGGCCAGCGCCGGGTTCTTCGCGTCTTCGACCGGCTGCTCGGCCCACTGCTCGATCTCGCCGTTGCCGGGCCGCTCGCAGTGCGCCCGCAGCCGCAGCAGGAAGTCGGACGGGCCGCGGGGGCGCTTCTGGCTCGGCCCCCACCAGTGGCCGGAGGCCAGCAGCAGCGAGCGCGGGCGGGTGAACGCGACATAGCCCAGGCGCAGCTCCTCCGTCGCGGAGTGCGCCGTCATCGCCTCCTTGAAGGCCTTCATCCCCTTACCCGTCCACTGGCCGTGCACGTCGGGCAGGGTCGCGCCGTCCCCACGCAGCGCGTGCGGCAGCACCTTCTTGGTGCTCGTCCAGCGCTCGCGCGAGGTGGTGGACGGGAAGGCGCCCTTGACCAGGCCCGGGACGGCGACCACGTCCCATTCCAGGCCCTTGGACTTGTGCGCGGTGAGCACCTTCACGGTGTCCTCGCCGCCGGGCAGGCTGTTGTCCAGGCCGCGCTCGTACTCCTCGGCGGCGTGCAGGAACGCCAGGAACGCCGAGAGGCCCGGATCACCGTCGAGGTCGGCGAAGCCCGCGGCGACGTCCAGGAAGCCGTGCAGCGTCTCCCGCCGGCGGGCGGCCAGCGCGAGCGGGGAGGCGGACAGCTCGACCTCCAGACCGGTGACGGCGAGCACCCGGTGCAGCACGTCCATCAGCGGCTCGGCGAGGGCCCGGCGCAGCTCGCGGATCTCGCGGGCGAGGCGGGCGAAGCGGACCCTGGCCTCGGGGGAGAACGGCAGCTCGTCGGGCTGCTCGGCGTCCAGGAAGGTCTCCAGCGCGTCGGCGAGCGAGACCACCTCGGTCGGGTCCGTCCCCGCGACGGCCGCGGCCAGTGGCTCCAGCCCCTCCGGGCGGGCGGTGCGCACCAGCTCGGCGGCACGGCGCCCGAGCAGCGCCAAGTCCCGCGGGCCGATCCGCCAGCGCGGGCCGATCAGCAGCCGCACCAGGGCGGCGTTGGCCGTCGGGTCCTGGAGCACCTCGCAGACGGCGACCAGGTCGGCGACCTCGGGCAGCTGGAGCAGCCCGCCCAGGCCCACCACCTCGACCGGCACCTCCCGGGCGACCAGCGCGGCATGGATGTCGGGGAAGGCCGCGCCGCCCCGGCAGAGCACGGCGATCCGCCCCGGCGCGGTGCCGGTGCGCACCAGGTGCGCGATGGAGTCGGCCAGCCAGGCGACCTCCTCGGCGTGGGTGGGCAGCAGCGCCGCCCGGACGAAGCCGTCCAGCTCGGCGCCCGGCGCCGGGCGCAGTGCCTCGACACCCTCGTGCATCTGCCGCAGGCCCGCGGCGAGGTCGTTGGCGAATGCCAGCAGCCGGCCGCCGCTGCGGCGGTTCTCGCTCAGCGAGTAGCGGGCGGCCGGGGCGCCGTCGCGCCGCGGGAAGTGCACCGGGAAGTCGTCCAGATTGGCCACCGAGGCCCCGCGCCAGCCGTAGATCGCCTGACACGGGTCGCCGACGGCCGTCACCGGGTGCCCGGGCGCGCCCGGGCCGCTGCCGAAGAGTCCGGCCAGCATCAGCCGCTGGGCGACCGAGGTGTCCTGGTACTCGTCCAGCAGCACCACCTTGAACTGGCCGCGCAGCAGCTCGCCCACCTCGGGACGCTGCTGGGCGAGCCGGGCGGCGGCGGCGATCTGGTCCCCGAAGTCCATCAGCCCGGCGGCCCGCTTGCGCCGGCGGTACTCCTCGACCAGGTGCAGCAGCTCCTGCCGGGCCCGCGCCGCCACCGGGACACCGCGCAGCTCCTCGTTGGTGAGCCGCACGGTGGCGAGGGTGTCGAGCAGTTCGCCGTCGTACCCGCGCAGCGCCTCGGGCTCGACCAGGTGCTCGGCCAGCTCGCCGTCGAGCGCGATCAGGTCGGCGACCAGTGCGGAGAACGTCCCGGTCAGCCCGGGGAAGGGTCCGCGGGCCGAGCGCAGCACCTTGGCAGCCAGCTGGAACCTGGTCGCGTCGGCGAGCAGCCGCACGTCCGGCTCGATGCCGATCCGCAGGCCGTGCTCCTTGAGCAGCCGCCCGGCGAAGGCGTGGTAGGTGGAGATCTCCGGCTCGCCGATCGCCTCGACGTCCTGCGGGTCGACGATCCGGGCGCTGAACAGGGCCGACCGCACCCGCTCGGCGAGCTCGCCGGCCGCCTTGTTGGTGAAGGTCAGCCCGAGCACCTCCTCCGGCCGGACCGCGCCGGACCCGACCAGCCAGACCACCCGGGCCGCCATCACCGTCGTCTTGCCCGACCCGGCGCCCGCGACGATCACGGCCGGCTCCAGCGGGGCGCCGATGGCGAGCATCTGCTCCCGGTTGAAGGGGATGCCGAGCAGCTCCTTGAGCTGGTCGGGGTGGCTGAGCACGGCGTTCACGCCGACAACGCTAACCGGAGCCACCGACAACCACGGCCCGCCGAGGAGCACCCCTAGTCGATGAGCTGCGCGCCGTCGCGCTGCGCGGAGCAGCTGCGGCGGAACGAGCAGCGGTCGCAGCCGGTGCCCGGCCCGGGGACGAACCGTTCGGCGATCACCTTGCCGGCCACGTCGGCGAGCAGGTTCTCGATCCACGGCTCGCTCTGCGCCGGCGCCTGCTGCTGCACCTTGGGCCCGTCCGGCGCGGCCTTGTCGGGCTTGCGCAGCTGCACCAGCTCGGCGCCGCCCGGCTGCGGGGCGACGCCCTCGAAGGCCGGCAGCTCGTTCAGCGCACCCGCGCGGACGGCCAGCTGGTAGACGGCGAGCTGGCGGTGCTCGGGCAGCGAGGAGTCGGCGGGGAGGTTCTTGCCGGTCTTGAAGTCGACCACGTACGCCCGGCCCGCGGCGTCCTGCTCCACCCTGTCCATCGAGCCCCTGATCTGCACCGCGATGCCGCCCACGTCCAGCGTGACGTCGAAGCCGTGCTCGGTGGCGACGGTGCTGCGCCCGCGGTCCAGGACGTGCCAGTTCAGGAAGCGCTCCAGGGCGGCCCGGGCCTCGGTCTTCTCCTGCTTGGACTTCCAGGGCGCGTCGAAGGCGAGCGCGTCCCAGACGGTGTCCAGGCGCTCCATCAGCACGGCCAGGTCCGCGGGCGTGCGGCCGGAGCCGACCTCGTCGGCCAGCGCGTGCACCACGTTGCCGAAGCCCTGCGCCGCGGAGCTGGTGGTACGCGCCTTGACCTCCTTGTCCAGGAACCACTGCAGCGAGCAGTTCTCCAGCTGCTCCAGCCCGCTGCCGGACAGGCCCACCGGCAGCTCGGGCCGGCGCAGCGGCTCGGACGCCGCCGTCGCGTCGTCCAGGCCCCACCAGCGGTCCGGGTGCGCGGCCGGCACCAGCGGGACGCCGTCCTCGTCGGCGGCGCCGGCCAGCACGGCGAGCCGCTCGGCGGCGGCCCGGCGCAGCTCGGGCGAGCGGCGCGGGTCGACGGTGACCGCGCGCAGCTCCGCGACCAGCGCGGGCACGGACAGCGGGCGGCGCGGCCGGTGGGTGACGTCCTCGACGGCGACCTGCGGGGTGCGGCGCAGCACCTTGCCCGTACGCGGGTCCAGCTCCTCGCGGTACAGCTCGCGCAGGAAACGGGAGGGCTCGTCGCCGTCCTCGGCCGGCGCCTTGACGGCGGTGACGATCAGGCGCTCCTTGGCCCGGGTCGCGGCGACGTAGAAGAGCCGGCGCTCCTCACCGAGCAGCGCGGCGGGCGAGAGCGGCTCGGCGAGACCGTCGCGGCCGATCCGGTCGGCCTCCAGCAGCGAACCGCGGCGGCGCAGGTCCGGCCAGAGGCCGTCCTGGACGCCCGCCACCACCACGACCCGCCACTCCAGCCCCTTGGAGCGGTGCGCGGTCATCAGCCGGACGGCCTCGGGGCGGACGGCGCGCACGGTCAGGGTGTCGGCGGCGATGTCCTGTGCCTCGACCTCGGCGAGCAGGTCGAGCGCGCTGCGGTGGCCGGTCACCTGCTCCTCGGCGCGGGCGGCGGTCTCGAACAGCGCGCAGAGCGCGTCCAGGTCCCGGTCGGCGTTGCGGCCGGCCGCGCCGCCGCGCAGCGCGGACCGCTCCAGCCGCTCGCGCCAGCGCTGGCTGCCGTCCCAGAGCGCCCAGAGCGCCTCCTCCGCGGTGCCGCCGCCGGCCAGCAGCTCGCGGACCTTGCGCAGCAGTACGCCGAGGTCACGGGCCCTGCGCGCGTACCCGGGGTCCATCGCGACCAGCCGCTCGGGCTCGGCCAGCGCCTCCCGGATCAGCTCCTGCGCGGGCCGGACGGCGGCCGCCGGCAGCTGCGCCTCGCGCAGCGCCTGCCGCTCCTCCTCCCGCAGCACGCGCCCGAGCCGCCGCAGGTCCGAGCCGTCCATCCCGCCCAACGGCCCGGTCAGCAGCGCGTGCGCCACCTCGGCGGTGAGCGGGTCGGAGTGGGAGGTCGGCGGGGCCGACTTCTGGTGCGGGACGGGTGCGGGAGCAGCGGCCTCCGCCTCCTCGTCGCCGCCGGTACGGGCCGCCGGTACGAAGGGGACGGCGGCGGGGTCGGCCGTGCGGTCGGCCGTGGCCACGGCGACCCGGGCCCCCGCCTCGGCCTCGGCCCGGTTATCGCTGTCGCGGTCGCCGTCACCGTCACCCGCGAGGCTCTCCACCGGCGCGCCGGCGGCCGCGCCGGGGCCCGGCCGGGGCGCGGGCGCGAACGCCGGGGGGCGGCCGGTTCGGTCGAGGGCGGCCTGCTCGGCACAGACCCGCAGGGCGAGCAGCAACTGCGCCACCGCGGGCTCCTCGCGCAGCGGCAGGTCGTCACCGTCGATCTCCAGCGGGACGCCCGCCGCGCTCAGCGCCCGCCGCACCCCCGGGATGGACCGGGCGCCGGCCCGGACCAGCACCGCCATCTCTCCCCACGGCACCCCGTCCTCCAGGTGCGCGCGGCGCAGCAGGTCCGCGATGCTGTCCAGCTCGGTACCGGGCGTCGGGTAGGTGTAGACCTCGACCCGCCCGCCCTCCCTGGACGGCAGCAGCGCGCGGTGCTGGGCGAGCTTGTCGGCGGGCAGCCGCCCCATCGGCATCCGGCGGGCGACTTCCCGCGAGGCGGCGAGCAGCACCGCGCCGGAGCGGCGCGAGACCCGCAGCACCCGGACGTCCGCCGGGCTGCCGTCCGCCTGCCGGAAGGCCTGCGGGAAGTCGAGGATGCCGTTGATGTCGGCGCCCCGGAACGCGTAGATCGACTGGTCCGGGTCACCGACCGCGACCAGGTCACGCCCGCCGCCCGCCAGCTGCTGGAGCAGCCGGACCTGCGAGGGATCGGTGTCCTGGTACTCGTCGACGAAGACCACCTCGTACCGCCCGCGCAGCTTCTCCCCCACCTCGGGGCGCTCGGCGAGCAGCACCGCGCGGTGCACCAACTCGGCGTAGTCGAGCACGCCGCGCAGGTCCAGGACGTCCAGGTAGTCGGCGAGGAAGTGGGCGGCGGCCGCCCAGTCCGGGCGCCGGACGCCGTCGGCGAAGCGCCGCAGCTCCTCCTCGCCGAGGCCGAGCTCGCGGCTGCGGGCCAGCACGGCGCGTACCTCGTCGGCGAAGCCGCGGGTGGTGAGGCAGGCGCGCAGGTCGAGCGGCCAGCTGATCCGGCCTATGCCCAGCCGGGCGTCCTCGGCGTCGCCGGCCAGCAGCTCGCGGACCATGACGTCCTGCTCGGGGCCGGAGAGCAGCCGCAGCGGCTCGGCGTACTCCTGCGGGTCCTGGTGGGCGCGCAGCAGCGCGTAGCAGAAGGAGTGGAAGGTAGTGGCCTGCGGGGCCGCGCCGGTGGCGCCGACCCGGGCGGACATCCGGTCGCGCAGCTCCATCGCGGCCTTGCGGCTGAAGGTCAGCACCAGGATGCGTTCGGGGTCGGTGCCCTGCTCGATCCGCCGGGCCACCGCCTCGACCAGCGTGGTGGTCTTGCCCGTGCCGGGCCCCGCGAGCACCAGCAGCGGGCCGCCGGCATGCTCCACCACGGCCTGCTGGTACGGGTCCAGCACGGGCGGGGCGGGTAGCGCGAGCGGGCTGCGCACCAAGCGGTAGGGGGAGGTCACGAACGTCCTGGGGTCGAACTTCGGGCAACAGCGGGACGGGCCCGCGGGGGCCCGTCCGTATCGAGCCTACGATCCTGCCCCGTCAACCTCCGCCACGCACCCGGTTCGGCGAAGGTGGGGGCGCGCCGGCCCCGGGGGTGCGCCCCGCCGTCAGGGGTGGGCCGGGAGGCCGTCCCAGCGGGCCAGCTTCAGGTCCACCCTGGGCAGGTCCTCGGCCGCCTTCGAACCCCGGGCCGGGCCCCGGCCGCCGGTGCCGCGCAGCGGGGTGCCCTCCTCGCGGTAGTGACCAAGGGCACGCTGCTCGTGGCCGGGGAGCAACGCGCCGTCGGCGCGGATCACCCGCCACCACGGCACCGCCGCGCCGTACAGTGCCATCACCCGGCCGACCTGCCGGGGGCCGCCCTGACCGAGGTACTCGGCGACGTCCCCGTAGGTCATCACCCGGCCGGGTGGAATGAGCTCGGTCAGGTCGAGCACCAGTTCGGCGAAGGGAGGCAGCGCCCGGTCGTTCCCACTGTCCGTCACCTGCGGCATTCTTCCGCATCCGGGCGATTCGCGGGCCTCGTCCGGCCGATCCGCCGCGCCCGATGCGCCCCCTGTCCAGCACGGAACGCCACGGCATGCCACCATCTTCGGGGCGGTGAGTGGTGATACGAGGACAAGACCAGATGACCGGGACGGCAGACGTGGGCGTGGACGAGGACTCCGGGGAGTCCCCCGACGAGTCCGCCGACGACATGTCCGCAGGTCCCGGCAGTGAACCGGACGCGTTGCCGGAAGTCTCCCTGATCAAGGACCGGACGATCAAGACCCCCGAGCCCACGACCGTCGAGCCCGCGGCCGTCGATACCTCGGCCGTCGATACCCCGGCCCGGGAACAGCCGGCCCCGGAGCACCCCACCGCGGAGCCCGGCACCGGCCGGCCCACCGGGCCGCGACCGGCCGCCGACCGCCCCTCCGACCACCGGCCGCCGGTGCCCGCCCAGCCGACGCCGGGCGGCGTGCTGCCCGACCCGCTGGACGACGCCACCCACCTCGACGTCGACGAGCCGCTGCTCGCCGCCCGCGCCCACCGCCCGTCCGACCTGATCCGGTTCCTGGCCGGGCTGCTGGGCATCATCGCGCTGTTCGTCCTCGCCAACGTCGCCACCTCGACCACCAGCGGCATCGAGAAGGACATCGCCGCCAACGCCCAGCGGATCTCCCCCGTCCTGTCCACCATCGCCGGACTGGTCTCCAGCATCGCCGTCCTCGCCGTCCCGCTCGCCTTCGCCGTCGAGCGTCTGATCAAACGCGACGGCCTGCGGGTCGCCGACGGCGTCCTCGCCTCCGTCCTCGCCTACGGGGTCTCGCTCGGCATCGACTGGTGGGTCGCCGAGGGCGCCTCGGAGCACATCAGGGATGCCCTGACCAGACTCCCGACGGGCAGCAACGGCACCCTCACCGACCCGGTGCACGGCTACCTCGCACCCGTCATCGCCTATATGACGGCCGTCGGCATGTCGAGCCGACCACGCTGGCGGGTCGCCCTGTGGGTGGTGGTGATTCTCAGCGGTACCACCGAGCTCATCAGCGGCTACACCACCCCGCTCTCCCTGCTGCTGACCGTCCTGATCGGCTGGTCCGTCGCGTACGGCACGCTGTACGCCATCGGCTCGCCGAACATCCGGCCCACCGGACAGCACCTGATGATCGGCCTGCGCAAGGTCGGCTTCACCCCGGCCAGCGCACACCGCGCCCCCGACGCACCCGGCGGCACCCGCCGCTACTACGTCGTCCAGCAGAGCGGCCCGCCGCTGGACGTCCACATCGTCGACCGCGAGCAGCAGGCCTCCGGCTTCTTCTACCGGGCCTGGCGGCGGCTGCGGCTGCGCTCGGTGGCCGTCCGGCGCAGCCCGCAGTCGCTGCGCCAGGCCCTGGAACAGGAGGCGCTGATCGCGTACGCGGCCGCCGCCTCCGGCGCCCGCGCCCCGCAGCTGGTGGCCACCTCCGAGCTCGGCCCGGACGCCGCGATCCTGGTCTACGAGAACGTCGAGGGCCGGCCGCTGGACGACCTGGACGACGAGGAGATCACCGACCAGGTGATGGCCTCGCTCTGGGAGTCCGTGGCGGCCCTGCACGAGCGCCGGATCGCGCACCGCCGGCTCACCGGCGAATCCCTGCTGGTGGTGGACGAGAAGTCGGCCTGCCTGGTCAACCTCTCCGGCGGCGACATCGCGGCCGGTGACCTGACCCTGCGGATCGACGTGGCCCAGCTGCTGACCACCTTCGCGCTGCGGGTCGGCCCCGAGCGCGCGGTGAGCGTGGCCAACGCCGTCCTCGGCGCCGAGCGGGTCGCGGCCGCGCTGCCGCTGCTCCAGCCGGTCGGCATGAGCCGCTCCACCAGGATCGACCTCAGGAAGCTCACCAAGGAGCGCAAGGCCGCGGCCCAGGCCCGGGCGCTGGAGCAGGTCGCCGCCGGCGAGCGCACCCAGCAGCAGGCCGAGGAGGACATCGCGGCGGCCGGCGAGGACCTGCTCAGCAAGATCCGCGGGCAGATCCTGCAGATCGCGCCCGAGGCGCCGATGGCGCCGGCCAGGCTGGAACGGCTCAAGCCGAAGACCCTGATCATGGTCATCGCGCTCACCTTCGCCGCCTACCTGGCGCTGACCACCATCAAGCCCGCGCAGCTCAAGCTCTCCCAGATGAACTGGGCCTGGGCGGCGGCGGCCCTGGCGGCGGCGGCCTTCAGCTACGTCGCGGCCTCGATGAGCCTGACCGGCTTCGTCCCCGAGCGGCTGCCGTTCAAGCGCACCGTCGCGGCCCAGGTCGCCGGGTCCTTCGTGAAGCTGGTGGCCCCGGCCGCGATCGGCGGCATCGCGCTCAACACCCGCTACCTGCAGAAGGCCGGCATCCGGCCCGGGCAGGCGGTGGCCAGCGTCGGCGCCTCGCAGCTGGCAGGCCTGGCGGGGCACCTGCTGCTGCTGTTCAGCTTCGGTCTGATCACCGGCAGCCAGACCAACGGGGATCTCAGCGCCTCCCGCGCGGTGATCATCGGGGTGCTGACGGCGGCGGTCCTGGCCCTGGTGGTCGCGGCCGTCGGACCGCTGCGGCGGGTCGTGGTGACCAGGGTGCGCTCGCTGTTCTTCGGTGTGGTGCCGCGGATGCTCGACCTGATGCAGACGCCGACCAAGCTGCTCACCGGCTTCGGCGGCATCCTGCTGCTCACCCTGAGCTTCACCGCCTGCCTGGACGCCTCGGTGCACGCCTTCGGCGGGGCGATCAGCTTCTCGGCGGTGGCCGTCGTCTTCCTGACCGCCAACGCGGCCGGGTCCGCCATCCCCACGCCGGGCGGCATCGGGCCGGTGGAATTCGCCCTGATCGGCGCCCTGACGGTGGCCGGAGTGCCGCCGGCGGTCGCCACCCCGGCCGTCTTCCTGTACCGCGCGCTGACCTTCTGGCTGCCCGTGGCGCCGGGCTGGATCGCCTACAACGTGCTCCAGCGCAAAGGCGCGCTCTGAGGCCCGGCCCGGGACCGCGAAGGGCCGCCGACCTGTGAGGTCGGCGGCCCTTCGCGTGGTTCGCTGCGGCGGCTAGTACACCGGCTTGTGCGGCTCGACCTGGCTGACCCAGCCGAGCACGCCGCCGCCCAGGTGGACGGCGTCGGCGAAGCCCGCGGACTTCAGCACGGCCAGCACCTCGGCCGAGCGGGCACCCGACTTGCAGTGCAGCACGATCTTCTTGTCCTGCGGGAGCGACTCCAGGGCGTTGCCCATCAGGAACTCGTTCTTCGGGATCAGGACGGCGCCGGGGATGTTGACGATCTCGTACTCGCCGGGCTCGCGGACGTCGACGAGGTAGATGTCCTCCTTGTCGTCCTGCCACTGCTTGAGCTGCTTGGAGGTGATGGTGGAGCCGGCGGCGGCCGCCTGCGCCTCCTCCGACACGACGCCGCAGAAGGCCTCGTAGTCGATCAGCCCGGTGACGGTCGGGTTCTCGCCGCAGAGCGCGCAGTCCGGGTCCTTGCGGACCTTGACCTGGCGGTAGTTCATCTCCAGGGCGTCGTAGATCATCAGACGGCCGACCAGCGGCTCGCCCACACCGGCGAGCAGCTTGATCGCCTCGGTGACCTGGATCGAGCCGATGGACGCGCAGAGCACGCCCAGCACGCCGCCCTCGG
Organism: Kitasatospora sp. NPDC050543; assembly: GCF_044457565.1. Classification (NCBI taxonomy): domain Bacteria; kingdom Bacillati; phylum Actinomycetota; class Actinomycetes; order Kitasatosporales; family Streptomycetaceae; genus Kitasatospora; species Kitasatospora sp. NPDC050543. The sequence goes on from NZ_JBITGZ010000001.1 coordinate 235,601, forward strand.
CGCAGGACGGGACCATGCCCGCCGGCGGCGCCTCCGGGTACAGGCAGCGGTAGCAGGGGCCGTGCTCGGCCCAGAAGACGCTGGCCTGGCCGTCGAAGCGGTAGATCGAGCCCCACACGTACGGCTTGCCCAGCAGCACCGCGGCATCGTTCACCAGGTACCGGGTGGCGAAGTTGTCGGTGCCGTCCACGATCAGGTCGTAGCCGGAGAAGATCTCCATGACGTTGGAGTTGTCGAGGCGGTCCTCGTGGAGGATCACGTTGACGTAGGGGTTGATCTCCTTGACCGAGTCACGCGCCGACTCGGCCTTGGAGCGGCCGATGTCCGACTGGCCGTGGATGATCTGGCGCTGGAGATTCGACTCGTCGACGGTGTCGAACTCGACGATGCCGAGCGTGCCCACACCGGCCGCGGCCAGGTACATCAGCGCCGGGGACCCGAGGCCGCCGGCGCCGACACACAGCACCTTGGCGTTCTTCAGCCGCTTCTGCCCGGCCATGCCCACATCGGGGATGATCAGGTGGCGGGAGTACCTGCGGACCTCGTCGACGGTGAGCTCGGCAGCCGGCTCGACCAGGGGTGGCAGCGACACGGGGACTCCGATGGTCGTCAGTTCGGGTACGCCAACAATGTGGCTTTGCTACGCCAACAGTGTCATGCCGGGTCGGTATTCCGAGACAGCTCGTCCGATTGGCGAGACACCATCCGCCGGATCGTGGGACCACCGCACCTCGCCGCATCCGGTGCCGTACCCCGCGGCGAGGCCCGTGCAGCCGCCGGGTTCCGGGGCGGACGAGGTCCGCCCCGCCCGCCCCGGATCCACTCAGACCCGGCAGGCCGTCTCCAGCCAGACGTCGCCGAGCGACTCCTCCAGCGGCACCTGTGTCCGCCAGCCGAGACGGTCCCGGGCGGTCCGGACGTCGGCCTGGCGCCAGGCGACCGGCTCCCCCGCCACCGGGCGGCCGTCCACGGTACGCGGCTCCACCGGACGGTGGCCCGGAAGGTGGTGCACGGCGTGGTGCAGCGGGTGGTGCACCGTGTGGTCCGCCGCCCCGACCGCCTGCGCGGGCAGCATCACCTGCCGGTTCTCCTCGGCGACCGTGCCCTCGAAGCCGGACGCCCGGACCAGCAGCTGGGCCGCGTCCCTGGCCCGGACGGCGTTGCCGCTGCCGATGTTGATCACCCCGGTGGCGGCCGAGACGGCGGCCGCCTGGATCGCCCTGGCAACGTCCCGGACGTCGACGAAATCCCGGTATCCGGACAGATCCGGCATCCGCACCTGCGACTCGTCCCGCTCCAGCGCCCGGCGCAGCCCCTCCGAGAGCCGCCCGAACAGCGAGGCCGTCGGCGCTCCCGGGCCGACCACGTCGAAGACCCGCAGCACGGTTGCGTCCAGCCCGGAGGCGAGCACCAGCTCGGTGCCCGCGAGCTTGGAGACCCCGTACGGACCCACCGGGCGCGGCTCGGCGCTCTCTGCGATCGGCACCCCACCCGGCATCGGGCCGTACTCGGCCGCCGACCCCACGTGCACCAGCCGGGCCGGCTCCCGGCTGCGCCGGATCGCCTCGCACACGGTGGCGACGGCCAGGGTGTTCGCCCGGATCAGCGTCCGTGAGCTGCCGTACGTCGCGCCGGCGCAGTTGATCACCACCTGGGGTGCCACCGCGTCCAGGAACCGGGCCAGCGCGCCCGGGCTCCCGGCCGTCAGGTCGAAGCGGATGTCGGCCGAGTCGCGCCGGCCGAGCACCGTCACCTGCAACTCCTGGTCCACGAGCAGACGATCGGTGACCCGGCGGCCGATGAAGCCGTCGGCGCCCAGCAGCAGCACCCTCATTGGGGGGGTGTCCTTCCACGAAGCGAGGTCTCAGCGACCTGGCGGGTTGAGAGATGGACGGGGCAGTGTGGAGCGGTCGCGCTCGATCGAGAGCGACCGGTCGGTCGGGAGTGTCGGGTCGGATCGGGTCCGGCCGCGACGGGTCAGGGCAGGACCGGTCGGGGCAGCCCGGGTGTGATCCGGGAGCCCGGGAGTGACGGGCGGGGTGGTGGAGCCCGAACCCGGAGGCCCGGGCCGGGCCACGGGCTCAGCGGTGCGAGGTGGGCCAGCCGAGCACGACCCACGCGTACGGCAGCAGCACGGCCCCGGCGGCGCCGCTGCCGAGCAGCCGGGCGCCCTCCGCCCCGTGACCGGCCAGCGGCAGCGCGTCCGCCACCGGCCCGGCCATCGCGCGTACGGCCAGCAGCAACGCGGTGAGCGCCACCGCCCCCGCCGCCCCGGCCATCGCCGCACGGGCCCGCCCGCAGTGCACCAGCAGCACCGCGAGCGCCAGCAGCAGCCCGGTGGCGGCCTGCGCGGCCCAGGGCACCGCACCCGCGCGCTCGACGGCGGCGTGCATCAGGCCGCCCGCTGCCGGGCCGGGTCTGGGCGCGACGGCGGTGAGCACCGCCAGCGCGGCGAAGGTCAGCAGCGCCAGCACCGCCAGGTGCAGCCCGAGGGCCACCGGCAGCACCGGCCGCATCCGCGCCCGGAACTCCGCGATCGTCCCCGAGGTGCGCAGATGCACCTGCCCGGCCTGCCGGAACCAGCGCGCCACCCACTCGGCCGCCCCGATCGAGAGCGCGGCCGCCACCGCCACGACCGCCGTGTCCGGACCGGCGCCGACGACCGAGGGCAGCAGCAGGACGGCGGCCACCCCGCAGCCGTACCCGAGCATCGCCGGCCCACGCTCCCCACCCCGGGCGGCCGCACCGGCGAAGGCCAGCGCGACGGCCAGCCAGAGGCCCACCGGCAGGACGGCCAGCAGGTCGGCGAACCCGGCCCGGCCCGGGCCGAGCAGCCGGATACCGGCCGCCACCGCGCACGGCGGGCCCACCAGCAGCGCCACCCTCAGCGCCTGCGCCAGGCGCCGCCGCCAGCTGTCACCCGGTGCCACCGGCGCGGGCTCCGGCGGCCGGCGCGGCACCCGGGCGTACAGCTCCTCGGCCAGCGAGAAGAGGTCCGCGTGCCGGTAGCGCGCCGCCGCGGCGGGCCCCAGCCCCGCCTCCTCCAGCCCGAGCGCGATCTCCAACGGGTCGACCGCCTGCTCGCACAGGGCCCGGTGGCGCGCCATCAGCTCGCGCACGGGATCACCCAGCACACCCGGCACACCCGCCGGCCTGGCGGGCGGCTCGTCCAGCCCGGCCGCGGCCCCGCGCGACGGCTCCCGACCGGCCACTAGACCGCCTCCGCCATGGCTTCCGGCTGCCCGACGGCCGCCACCCCGGCTGCCTCGGCCACCCCGTCCTTCTCGGCCACCTCGGCCACCTCGGCGGCCCCGGCAGGCCGGGCGGTGGCGGCCAGGACCGCGGCCGCCGGGGCGGTGCGACCCGGGCCCGCCCCGCCCGCCACCCCGGCGCCCGGCGGCTGCTGCGCGGGCGCCTCCCGTCCGCCCGCCACCCAGTACTCCGCGGGCCGGGCGAACGGCCGGGGTTGCCCGCCGGCGGTGCCGTCGTCGCCGGCCGCGGGGAAGGCCGGCCAGTGTGAGACCAGCTCCAGGTAGATCTCCCGGAACGAGGACACCACGGGCTCCGTGGCGAAGCGTTCCTGCGCCCGCAGGCGGCCCGCCAGCCCAAGCCGCGCCCGGCGCTCCTCGTCCTTCAGCAGCGCCAGGCAGGCCGCCGCCAGCGCCTGCGGATCCCTCGGCGGCACCAGCAGGCCCGTCGGCCCGACCATCTCGCGGGCCACCCCGACCTCGGTGGAGACCACCGCCCGCCCGCTGAGCATCGCGTCCACCAGCAGCCGGGGGCTGCGCTGGACCGGCGCCGAGAACACCACCACCGAGCCGCCCGCCCAGGCGGCCGCCGGCGAGGAGGGCAGCCCTGCGAACTCCACCGCCGCCTCGATCCCCAGCCGCCCGGCCAGCGCCCGGCAGTGCGCCAGGTACCCGGGCGCCGCCTCCTCACCGTGCAGCTGCAGCCGGGCGGCGGGCAGCTCGGCCCGGACCCGCGCGAAGGTGTGCAGCATCAGCACCGGGTCGCGCCCCGGCTCCAGCGCACCGGCCCAGACCAGGGTGGGCACGGCCGGCTCCGGCCCGGCGGGCTCGCGCGTCACCGCCGAGGTGCCCTCGTACACCACCCGGGTGCGGGCCGGGTCGGCACCGCAGCGCTGCTGCCACTGCTGGTCGTAGGCGCTGCCCGGGGTGAGGACCGCCGCCTTCCGGTAGGTCTCCTCGGTGAGCAGCCGGAAGAACGTCAGCAGCAGGGCCCGCACCGGCCAGCGGTAGGGCGCCCCGCGGTACCCGAGGTACTGCTCGCGCAGGTGCGGGCCGTGCTCGGTGACCACGAAGGGGACGCCGTGCAGCCGCTTGGCGGCCAACGCGGGCAGCGCCGCGGGGCCGCCGCCGAGCACATGGCACAGGTCCGCCGTGCCGAGCCCGCCGTGCCCGGTGCCGTACCAGGGCGCGGACAACGGCCGCAGGCACCGCTCCAGCAGGTCCCCCGCCACCAGCACGTCGCAGACCAGCGGCTGCCCGGCGGCGGTGTCGGCGCCGGGTGAGCGCCAGGCCTTCTCCAGCGCCCGCTGGGCGTGGCCGGAGGCCAGGAAGGCGGGCAGTGCGCCGTCCTCGCGGGCGAGCGCGGCCAGCTGGTAGAGCCCGGGGGCGAAGGAGGCCCGCTCCCCCGGCATCACCAGCGCCCGGACCAGCTGCCCGTATGCCTTGAGGTAGAGCCGCCTGCGCAGCGCGCCGGGCAGCCGGGCAGCCGGCGGGCGGCCCCACAACGGCAGCTGGTGGACGCCCTTGAGCAGCCCGGGGCCGCCCGCGGCGGTGGGGACGGCCCGCCCGGCCAGCAGGTACAGCTCGAACTCGTGCTCGGCCAGGCCTTCGACCAGGCGGGCACACCAGCCGCTCCCGCCACGCTGAGCGTACGGATGAGCGCCCTCGGTGAGCAGTGCGACGCGCACGAAGACCTCCAGAGCAGAGCGGTTCAGAGAGCGGATTCGGAGAGGACCGGAGCGGATCGGACGGGGCACGGATCGGGCGGACCAGGGCGGCGGCAGCGCGAATCCCGGGCGGAGCGCCGCCCGGTACGACCGCGCTCCCCGCGGCCGCCCCCCGGAGCCCGGCCCGTGGGCACCCCCGACCCGCTGGGTACCCCTCCCGGCAGCCGCCTCCCGCCTCCGGCCGCTGCTCCCCCACACCTGTTCGGTCCGACACCAGAAAGGTAGGACCGGGCGTCGCCGGTCCATCGGTCACATGCCTGATTGCCACCTGAACGAGTGAACAGGCGTGACCTAACCCCGAACAGCCGCGTTACGCCCGGCCCACCGCCGGCTCCGCGTCGCCCGTACCGTCCACACCGTCCGTACCGTCCGGCCCCGCCAGCAGCTCCCGCACCGCCCGCGCCACCTGCGCGGGGTTCTCCATCATCGCGACGTGCCCCGAGGCCGGCAGCACCAGCAGCCTGGGGTCACGGAACGCCGCGCAGGCCCGCCGCGCGGAGCGGTACGAGACGAGCTTGTCCCGCAGCCCGTACACCAGCAGCACCGGCACCCGCACCCGCTCGGCCTGGCGCCACAGCGACTGCTCACCGCGCTCGGTGTACGCCGAGACGATCCCCCGCGCCGAACCCACCATGACCGGCATCGCGTACGGCAGCCCCATCCGCCGCCCGTACTCGGCCACCGCCTCGGCCCGCCGGGCCGCCGGCACGGCCTCGGCGTCGCCGTAGACCAGCCGCAGCAGCCCGTCGGTGGCGTCCTCGACGCTGCGCCGCCCGTTCGAGGGGAAGCGCCGCAGCAACCCGGGGACCCCGGGCACGGCCAGCATCACCGTCGGCCAGGCGGTGCGCTGCGGCACCAGCTCCGGCAGCGCGGGGGAGATCCGGGTCAGCGAACGGACCAGGTCGGGGCGCAGCGCCGCGAGCCGGACGACGACCGCCCCGCCGAGCGAGTTGCCGAAGAGGTGCACCGGGCCGCGGCCGGACTTCTCCAGGTAACCGATCACCGCCCTGACGTGTCCGGAGACCGACAGGTTGCCGTCCGGCGGCGGCTCGGAGCGGCCGAATCCCGGCAGGTCGACGGCCTCGCCCTCGACCAGGTCGGCGAGGTCGGCCATCAGCTCGGTCCAGTTCTCGCCGGAGCCGCCGAGCCCGTGCACGAAGAGGGCCGGCGGCAGCGCCGCCGCACCCTGCGGGCGGTCGGCGCGGGGGCCGCGTACCGCCAGTACCGCCCCGGGGACCTCGACCGTGCGGACCTTCGCGGGCTCCCGGAGGACGGCAGGCACCTGCTGCTCAGCGCTCATGGAGCACGATGGTAGTGAGCCCCTGCCGCGAAATCCCGGGGCTCGGGACGGTACCGTTCCCCGCACCGCCCTCGCGCCAAAGGCCTCCCATCAGCCGTGGTCAGCGCCGTATTGTGGGCTTCCGACAAGGGGGCCGTGCGCAATTCTCGTGCTCACCGGGCGCAGATGCGGTTACCGAAAAGTAGAATCAGTCCCTTGCCAGCCAGTCAGAACCCGTGAAGTGAGGAGCGCCGTGACGGCCATCCAGGAGGCGCAGGAGCGCCCGCGCGGTGCCCGCCTGCCGCGAAGCGCCCGCCGTGAACAACTGCTCGGTGCCGCCCAGGAGGTGTTCGTCGCGCAGGGCTACCACGCCGCTGCCATGGACGACATCGCCGACCGCGCCGGGGTCAGCAAGCCGGTGCTCTACCAGCACTTCCCCGGGAAGCTGGAGCTCTACCTCGCGCTGCTCGACAAGCACTGCGACGCACTGGTGGAGGCGACCCGCACGGCGCTCTCCGCCACCACCGACAACAAGCAGCGCGTGGCCGCGACGATGGAGGCGTACTTCCACTACGTCGCCAGCGAGTCGGGCGCGTTCCGGCTGGTCTTCGAGTCCGACCTGACCAACGAGCCCGCCGTGCGCGAGCGGGTGGAGCGGGCCGCTGACCTCAGCGCGACGCTGGTCAGCAAGGTCATCGCGGAGGACACCGACCTGCCGGAGGCCGAGGCCAAGCTGCTGGCCGCCGGTGTCTGCGGGCTGGCCCAGATCACCGCCCGCTACTGGCTCTCGCAGGGCCGGGAGATCCCCCGGGACGAGGCCGTACGGCTGGTCGCCAGCCTGGCCTGGCGCGGCCTGAAGGGCTTCCCGATGCACCCGGGCGACCAGGCCCAGGGCGCGGAGGCGGACGGCGGGACGCCGGACGCGGCCGACGGCCGGACGGACAGCGAGGCCGCCCCGGAGTAGGCCCCCGGGCCCACGACGGCGGCCGCTGCCGGGGCGATGCGCGGACCTTCACCTGGCCGCGCACCCGGTGCTCTATGGTGAAGCCGTACGGCGCGGTCAGCGCGAACGCCTGTTCAGGGCGGTCCCGCTCCCGCGCGTGGAATGGCTGCAACCCCGGAGGGACGGAAGCCGTGGAGGTCAAGATCGGCGTGCAGAACGCGCCTCGCGAGATCGTGATCGAGAGCTCGCAGACTGCCGATGAGGTCGAGAGCGCGGTCGCCAGGGCGCTGGAGGGCACCTCGAAGCTCTTCTCGCTGACCGATGAGCACGGCCGCCGCGTCATCGTCCCGGCCGAGCGCCTGGCGTACGTGGAGATCGGCGAGCAGGCCGCCCGCAAGGTCGGGTTCGGCACGCTCTGAGAGAGTCCGACGGTGCCCCGCCCCCTCACCGAGGGGGCGGGGCACCGTCGCGTGTACGGCCCCGGCCTGCCGGGTAGGGCGAAGGTGCAACCGCACGCGACCCCACTCTCCGGGAGGCAGCCCTTGCTGGTCGAGCCGCTCGTCTTCGCCGCCGTCGGCTCCATCGTCGGCGCCGTGGCACTGATCGCCTTCCCCGGGTACTTCCCACCCTCCAGAAGCCTGACCGTGGCCACCGCGGTGATCGCCGCGCTGCTCACCGGGCTGATCGCGCGCTACGCGATGCAGGGTGCGCTGCCGGGGCTGAGCGTGGCGATCTCGGCGGTCGGCTCGGCGCTGCTGGTCTCCGTGCTCGCCCGCCCGGAGCGGGCCGGGCAGCGGCAGGCCGCCGCGCGCCGGCGCAGCGTCCACCGCCACGGCGGGCAGCGGCGCCACCGGCACCGGCCCGCCTGACGGCCGACGCCGTCACCCGGCGCCCGGGCCACCGGCGCCGTGCCGGCCGGCGCGGATCATGAGGCCAGGCCCAGCGCGGCCATCCGCTTGGTGTGCGCCTCGGTGATCCGGTTGAACATCTTGCCGACCTCGACCAGGTCGAAGCCCTGCACCTGGGCGCCGCCGACCAGCAGGTTGGACAGCGCGTCCCGCTCGGCGACCACCCGCTGCGCCTGGCTGAGCGCCTCGCCCATCAGCCGCCGGCCCCAGAGCGCGAGCCGCCCGCCCACCCGCGGGTTCTCCTGGATCGCCTCGCGCACCTTGCCGACGGCGAACTGCGCGTGCCCGGTGTCGGCCATCACGCCGAGCACCAGGTCCCGGGTGTCGTCGTCCAGCCGGACGGCCACCTCGCGGTAGAAGTCGGTCGCGATCGAGTCGCCGACGTAGGCCTTGACCAGGCCCTCCAGCCAGTCGGACGGCGCGGTCATCCGGTGGAAGGCGTCCAGCGGCTCGACGAAGGGGGTCATCGCCTCCTCCGGGTCGGCGCCCACCTCGGCCAGCCGGTCGTGCAGCAGCTGGTAGTGCTGGAACTCGGCGGAGGCCATCCGGGCCAGCGCGGCCTTGTCCGCCAGCCCGGGAGCGAGCTTGGCATCCTCCGCCAGCCGCTCGAAGGCGCTCAGCTCGCCGTACGCGAGGGCGCCGAGCAGGTCGAGCACCGCGGCCCGGTAGCCCGGGTCCGCCGCCCGGCTCGCCCAGTCACCGATCGAGCCGATCGGGGTGCCGTCACCAGATTCCCGAGTTTCCATCAGACCTCTTCGTCACGCAGCTACGGTTCGGCGCCCCGGCCGGCTCGGCGGGCAGGGCCTGCCCGCGCCCCAGCCTCGCACGGCCCGGGCGCAGCGGCCCCCGCGCCGCGAAGCGCCGAGGTCACGGCTCGCCACCCTAGACGGTGCCCGCGCGGCACGCAGTGCCAGGCAGTAACCCGCGTCACGTGTTCGAGTCTCCGCTTGACTGTATGGTGGTGGTGAGGCCTGGTGTACTCGCGCGGCCCGCCCCCAAGGGCAGGCCGCGCAGACGTGCCCCGCACGGTGACCGGGCGCTCACGTACGCGGATGCCCGGTCGGAGAGCCGATCGGCTCCGACCTTGGCTTGGACCTCAAGCCTTGGCACCGCATCAGTGGCCGAGCGAGGGCCGCCGCGGACCGCGCCGCCCGGCGCAGGTCCCGCGCCGTCTCCTCACGGGAAATCCTCCCCGACGCCGCCGGACGACGCGCCCGACCAACGGGCCGCTCGGGCCGGCAGGCCGCAGGGACCGGCGCGGTTGTGCGTCCACGCAGCTGCACCCGGGCCGTCCTGGCCCCCGCGCAGCCGTGTGGCTGCCCGCCGCCGCCCTCTCGCTCTCGGCCCTCCACATGGAAGAGGCAGCACCCTGTCCACCACCGCTGAACCCACCAAGACCACCTTCCGGGAGCTGGGAATCCTCCCGGAGACCGCCGAGGCCCTTGAGGCCGTCGGCATCATCCACCCCTTCCCGATCCAGGAGATGACCCTCCCGGTCGCGCTGACCGGCCACGACGTCATCGGCCAGGCCAAGACCGGCACCGGCAAGACGCTGGGCTTCGGTCTCCCGCTGATCGAGCGGGTCATCGTGCGCGCCGACGTCGACTCCGGCCGCGCCACCGAGGAGCAGCTCTCCGAGAGCCCGCAGGCGCTGATCGTCGTCCCGACCCGCGAGCTCTGCACCCAGGTCACCAACGACCTGCAGACCGCCGGCAAGGTCCGCAACGTCCGGGTGCTCGCCATCTACGGCGGCCGGGCGTACGAGCCGCAGGTCGAGGCGCTGAAGAAGGGCGTCGACATCATCGTCGGCACCCCGGGCCGCCTGCTGGACCTCGCCGGGCAGCGGAAGCTGGACCTGTCGAAGATCCGGGCGCTCGTCCTGGACGAGGCGGACGAGATGCTCGACCTGGGCTTCCTGCCCGACGTCGAGAAGATCCTCACCATGCTGCCGGCCAAGCGGCAGACCCTGCTCTTCTCGGCCACCATGCCGGGCCAGGTGATCAGCCTCGCCCGCCGTTACATGAGCCAGCCCACCCACATCCGGGCCACCGCTCCGGACGACACGGGCCACACCGTCGCCAACACCACCCAGCACATCTTCCGGGCGCACTCGCTCGACAAGGTGGAGATGGTCTCGCGGATCCTGCAGTCCGAGGGCCGCGGGCTGGCGATGATCTTCTGCCGCACCAAGCGGACCGCGGCGGACGTCTCCGACCAGCTGACCCAGCGCGGCTTCGCGGCCGGCGCGGTGCACGGCGACCTCGGCCAGGGCGCCCGTGAACAGGCCCTGCGGGCCTTCCGCGGCGGCAAGGTCGACGTCCTGGTCTGCACCGACGTCGCGGCCCGCGGCATCGACGTCGAGGGCGTCACGCACGTCATCAACTACCAGTGCCCCGAGGACGAGAAGACCTACCTGCACCGGATCGGCCGCACCGGCCGCGCCGGGGCGTCGGGCACCGCCGTCACGCTGGTGGACTGGGACGACATCCCGCGCTGGCAGCTGATCAACAAGGCGCTGGACCTGAAGTTCCCGGAGCCCGAGGAGACCTACTCCACCTCGCCGCACCTGTACGAGCTGCTGAAGATCGCGCCCGGTACCACCGGCGTGCTCCCGCGCTCCGAGCGGACCCGGGCGGGCCTGGGCGCGGAGGAGGTCGAGGACCTCGGCGAGACCGGCGGCCGCGGCTCCCGCACCGCCGTGAAGACCCGGGGCGGGCGCAGCGGCGCCGGCCGCGGCCCGGCCGCCGCCGAGGTGGCCGAGGAGAAGCCGGCCCGTAAGCCCCGCGAGCGCCGCCGCACCCGTGGCGGCTCGACCGTGGCGGACGACGCCGTGGTCGGGACGCCCGTGGCGGACGCGACCCCGGCCCCGGCCGTCGACGCCGCCCCGGCGGAGGGTGAGGGCGCCCCGCGCCGGCGCCGCCGCCGTCCGCGTGCCGCCGCCGAGGGCGCGGTGGGCGCGGTCGCCGAGGCCCCGGCCGCAGCCGAGGCCAAGACCGAGCCCAAGGTCAAGGCGGCGGCGAAGGCCAGGAGCGAGGCCGAGCCCGCGGCCGAGGGTGAGGCCGCCGCTCCGCGCCGCCGTACCCGTACCCGCCGCCCCGCCGCCTCCGGCGAGAGCACCCCGGCGAGCTGACGCACCCGAAGGGGCGGGCCGGTCCGAGCGGACCGGCCCGCCCCTCGGCGTTTGCGCGCCTCGGCCCGGCAGTGGGTGGCTAGGCTCGGGGCTACCGCAGGCCGGCACCCTCCCAGGAGACCTCACGATGAGCACCCCGCAGTTCCTCACCCTCCCCGACTGTGCCCGGGCCCTGCGGCTGCGCACACCACGCGGCGAGTTCGCGGCGCTCCAGGCCGATCCGGCCGGCCCGGTGCGCGGTGCGGCGCTGCTGGTACCCGGCTTCACCGGCAGCAAGGAGGACTTCATCGCCCTCCTGGAGCCGCTCGCGCTGGCCGGCTACCGGGTGGTGGCCGTCGACCAGCGCGGCCAGTACGAGAGCGGCGGCCCGGCGGCGGACCCGTCCGCGTACACGGTGCAGGCGCTGGGCGCCGACGTCCGGGCGCTGAGCGACCTGCTGGCCGGCGACGGGCCGCTGCACCTGCTCGGGCACTCCTTCGGCGGCCAGGTGGTGCGGGAGGCCGTGCTGAGCTGTCAGGAGCCGCTGCCCTGGCGGTCGCTGACGCTGCTCTCCACCGGACCGGCGTCCATCGACCCGGCCGAGGCGGCCCGGACCAAGCTGCTGATCGACGCGCTGGCCACGATGGACCTGGAGTCGATCTGGCAGGTCCTCCAGCAGATGGAGGAGGGCAGCGGGGACCAGTCCGCCCGCCCGGCACCCGAGGTGGCGCGCTTCCTGCACCGGCGCTGGGTGGCCAACGTCCCGCAGGCGCTGATCACCATGGGCGGGCATCTGATCGCCGCTCCGGACCGGGTCGACGAGCTGGCGGCGACGGCACTGCCCAAGCTGGTGCTCTCCGGCGTCCGGGACTACGCCTGGCCGGTGGAGGAGCAGTCGCTGATGGCGACGCGGCTCGGCGCCCAGCGCGTGGTGATCGAGGATGCCGGGCACTCCCCCAACGCCGAGCGGCCCGCCGAGACGGCCGCGGCGCTGCTGCGCTTCTGGTCCTGACCTGCGCCGATCCCTCCAGGTGGCGCGCTCGCGCCACCTGGAGGGACAACTCACGGGACAATATTCGTTAGTTCCGGTAATATTTGAGTCTGTCCGGGAATCATCACCCGCCGACCCCTTGTTGAACGTCCTGTCGAAGTACGGCCGCGCCATCGGGCGCCTGTCAGCCGAAACCGGGACTTTACGGGCGGGCAACCGCTCGGAAGCAGCACTGCACCACTGTGGTCCATGAGAAGCCGGCGACCCCGGCGAACAGGGGGCCGACTTGCCGCAGCAGACCGCGCAGCGAGCGACACGACAGAGCCAGCACCGGCCGATGACGAATCGGTCCCGACCGCCCCGCACGCCGGGGCACACAGAGGAGACGCCCATGCACTTCGAGATCCTCCGCCTGGACGACGCCCAGGGCGCCGCCACCGACCGGCTGATCGCCGACGCCGAGACCGTCCGCGAGTTCGTCCAGGCCGCCGCCCGTACCGGCGAGCGCCTGCTCATCCGTCCGTGCAAGACCGTCTGACGGCGTGCGGTGCGGCTCCCGCCGAGGAGCCCGGTACAGCCGCCCACCTGAGCCCCGACGTCGGCGAGCCCGACGAACCGATACCAACTGACGCCCCGTCGCCGATCGGCCGATGACGGGGCGTCAGTGCGTTCGGGCACGCGCCCGCTCCGCGCTTGCCGCCGCCGGCGCACGTTTGCCGCCGCCCGCCGCTGGACATCCCCTACCGGGGGCCTCCCGCGCAGCACCGCCGGCGAGGGTCCGGCCACCCACGGGCAGGTGACGTGACGCCCTCCGTACGGGTGATCGTCCTTGACGCGGCGGTCCGGAGGGAGGAGCGTTGTCGGCTATGAGGGGCGAGCCAAGCTGCCCGAGGTGCGCCGGTCGGGTCCGCGCCCCCGGTCTGTTCTCCGACACCTGGCAGTGCGACCAGCACGGAGCCGTGCACCCGATGCAGCCGGTGCTGCCCCCGAGCGTCGAGGCGCTCGGTGTGGCCGTCGCCCGTTCCCAGGTCCCGGTCTGGTTGCCCTGGCCGCTGCCGGTCGGCTGGCTCTACACCGGGATCGCGCACGTGGGTGACGATGTCTCCGGTGCCCGCGCCACGGCCGTCGCCTGCTCGGGCCCGGCACCGCTGGGCGGCTTCGGCGAGCTGGTCCTGGTCGCGGAGGAACTCGGCGTGGGGCTCGGCGCCCGCTACGCGGGGATGCCCGGGCCGGATCCCGGTGACTCCGTCTCGCTCTACAAGCCCGCCGACGCCAAGCTGATGGCCGCCGGCCGACCGACCCCGATGTTCCACGTCCCCGAGGCACCCGCCGACCGCGCGGTGTTCGTCGGCGAGGCGCGCGGCCTCTGGCTCTGGGCGGTCGCCTGGCCCGAGCAGTCGGCCCTGGTGATGTACGACGAGCTGGTGCTCACCGACCTGCGCGAGGCCGGCGCCGAGCTCGACCTGCTGCCCTGCGGCGCGCTCTCCCCCCAGCTGCTCGGCTGAGGCGCCGAGGCCGGACCGGCCGAGGGCCGAGCGGGCCGGCCGCGCGGCGCGGGGGCCTGGCTATCCTGGGGCGCACCCGGCGAGTGCCCAGCGACAGGAGCCCTGACACCCGTGCGCATCGACCTGCACGCCCACAGCAATGCCTCCGACGGCACCGACAGCCCGGCCGAGCTGGTGGCGGCGGCCGTGGCGGCGGGCCTGGACGTGGTGGCGCTGACCGACCACGACACCGTCTCCGGGCATGCCGAGGCCGCCGGGGCCGTGCACGCGCTGGCCCCCGGCACCCGGCTGACCCTGGTGCCCGGCGCCGAGCTCTCCTGCCAGGTGGGCGGGATCAGCATGCACCTGCTGGCGTACCTCTTCGATCCGGCCGAGCCGGCCTTCGCGCGGGAGCGCGAGCTGGTGCGCACCGACCGGTTCCGGCGCGGGCGGGCCATCGTGGAGCGCTGCCGGGAGCTGGGCGCGCCGATCAGCTGGGAGCAGGTCGAGCGGATCGCCGGTGACGGTTCGGTCGGGCGGCCGCACATCGCCAGCGCACTGGTCGAGGCGGGCGTGGTGGCGAGCGTGTCGGACGCCTTCACCGCCGACTGGCTGGCCAACGGCGGCCGGGCGGACGTCCGCAAGCACGAGACCGACCCGGTGACCGCCGTCCGGCTGGTCCGGGCGGCGGGCGGGGTGCCGGTCTTCGCGCACCCGGGCGCGTCCAAGCGCGGGCACACCGTCTCCGACGAGGTCATCGCCGCTCTGGCGGAGGCCGGACTCGCGGCGCTGGAGGTGGACCACACCGACCACGACGAGCCGACCCGGGAGCGGCTGCGCGCCCTCGCGGCCGAGCTGGGGCTGCTGACCACCGGCTCCAGCGACTACCACGGCGGGCGCAAGACCGTCCGACTCGGGGAGCACACCACCGACCCCGCGGTGTACGAGGCGCTGGTGGCGCAGGCGACCGGGGCCAAGCCGATCGGCGGCTGAGCGGGCGGGCCTGCCCCCGCCCCGCGAGCGAGCGGCCGACAAAGAGGTGCGACGCCCGGGACATGACCGGACAATTCCGGATATGAGCCGGAGCGCCCCGCCATGAGCATCTTCGACGCCACGACCTTCGGCTCGCTCTTCGTCACGCTCTTCGTGATCATGGACCCACCGGGGACCATCCCGATCTTCCTGGCGCTGACCTCCGGACGGGCCCATCGCACCCGCCGCCGGATGGCCTGGCAGGCCGCCGCCGTCGCACTCGGCGTGATCACCTGCTTCGGCCTGTTCGGCCAGCAGATCCTGGACTACCTGCACGTCTCGATCCCGGCCCTGCAGGTCTCCGGCGGCATCCTGCTACTGCTGATCGCACTCGACCTGCTGACCGGCAAGATCGAGGAGCCCACCCAGACCAAGGACGTCAACGTCGCGCTCGTCCCGCTCGGCACCCCGCTGCTGGCCGGGCCGGGCGCCATCGTGGCCGTGATCCTCGCTGTCCAGGGCGCGGACACCGGCGCGCAGAAGCTCGCGGTGTGGTGCGCCATCGTCGTGATTCATCTCGTGATGTGGCTGACCATGCGGTTCTCACTGCTGATCATCCGGGTGATCCACGAGGGTGGTGTGGTACTCATCACCCGGTTGTCGGGCCTGCTGCTCTCCGCCATCGCCGTCCAGCTGACCGCCAACGGCGTCTTCGCCTTCATCGACGCCAACCGCTGAGCCGCCGTCAGTCCAGCGGGACGGCCCGCCGAGCGGGGTCGCGCAGGTCGGTGCCGTGACTCAGCCAGCGCTCCTCCAGCGCGGCGGCGCCGTGCACCCGCTTGAACCCGGCCTCGTTGGGCGTCATCGGCAGCAGCGGCAGGAAGCGCACCGGATCGGCCGGCTCCTCCAGCTCCAGATCCTCGACCAGACCGCCCGGCTCGGCCGCCAGCACCGAGGTGAACGGCGCGCCCTCCCAGAGCGGCGCGCCGAGGTCCAGCGAGCCGCCGGGGGCCACCACCAAGCCCTCCACCTGCGGCGTCGCCGCGAAGGTGGCCAGCGTACGAAGGACGTCGTCGCGAGCACCACGGACCGTCAGCACCAGTTCCGCGCGCGGGCCACGGACCGGGTCGACGACGGCGGAGGTGGGGTCGGCCATCGGTGCGGCCGACATGCCGAGGGTGGCGTACCGCACCAGGCCCTGGGCGTCGGGGCCGAAGCGCAGCACCTCGATCCGGTCCGCGCCGAGGAAGGTGACGCCGGCGCGCCCGCTCGGCTCGCCGAAGGCGGTGAGCAGCCTGGTCTCCACCGCGGCCAGGACGGACTCGCGGGAGTGCCGGTCGTGGCCGGGCAGGCCGCCGGTGGGGTCGGACGGGTCACCGAAGAGCGGGAAGTCGTGCGCCATGCCGGTGAGCGTAACCCGCCACCCGCGCCGCGCCGCTGAACACCCCGGCGCCCGAGCCACGACAGCTGTTAGTATGAGCGACTGGCCACCGGGGATGCTTATACCTCCGGGGCAGCGGCGTGAAGGAGGTGGTTGCGGTGGATACCAGCCGACCATGCAGTACCGGCAGCTCTACCCGGCCCGGTCGCCTTCCCCGTACCCCTCGTAACGCCGGCTGAAACAGCTGTGCCCGCCGAGGCTATTGAGGCAGTGTCAGACCAGGCCGGGAGAGCACCCTCCCCGGAACCGCGTCGTCCCCCATCGCGCCCCAGCAAGGCCGAGGACTGACCGCAGGCTCCGGCGTCCACCGGTGTTCCCCGCCGTCGTACCACGGCCCCTGTCACCGCGCCGCCGTGCGACGGCTCCTGCCCAAGGAGCCCTGCCATGTCGATGATCAACAACCTGCGTGCCGCCGTCCGACCACACCGCCGGCGCACCGGCCAGGCGTACGACTCGATCCACCCCGGACAGTCCCCCTCGGCGGTCGTCGACTGCGCCGTCTACCAGGACGGCAAGCGCGCCGGGGAGAGCTGCAGCCCGCGCGAGGCGGCGCGCCGTGTGAAGGCCGCGAAGGCCCTGCAGGAGAGCGCAGGATCGTTCAGCTGGATCGGCCTGCACGAGCCGACCGAGGCCGAGTTCGAGGGCATCGCGCAGCGCTTCGGCCTGCACCCGCTGGCCGTCGAGGACGCCGTGCACGCCCACCAGCGCCCCAAGGTCGAGCGCTACGACGACGTGCTGTTCGCGGTGTTCAAGACCATTCGCTACGTCGAGCACGACCAGCTGACACCGACCAGCGAGGTGGTGGAGACCGGCGAGCTGATGGTCTTCGCCGGCCGGGACTTCGTGATCACCGTCCGGCACGGCGGGCACAGCTCGCTCCAGGAGCTGCGCCACCGGCTGGAGGCCGACAGCGACGGCACCGGGCTGCTCGCCAAGGGCCCGTCCGCGGTGCTGCACGCGATCGCCGACCAGGTGGTCGACAACTACCTGCTGGTCGCCGACCGGCTGCAGACCGACGTGGACGAGATCGAGTTCGACGTCTTCTCCAACAAGGGCGGCCGGGGCACCGACGTCGGGCGGGTCTACCAGCTCAAGCGCGAGGTGCTGGAGTTCAAGCGCGCGGTGACCCCGCTGCTGCGGCCCATGCAGCAGCTCTCCGAGCCGCTCCAGCGGCTGGTCGACCCGGACATCCAGAAGTACTTCCGGGACGTCGCCGACCACCTCGCCCGGGTGACCGAGCAGGTGCACGGCTTCGACGAGCTGCTCAACTCACTGCTCCAGGCCAACCTGGCGCAGGTCTCGGTCGCGCAGAACGAGGACATGCGCAAGATCACCGCCTGGGCGGCGATCTTCGCCGTGCCCACCATGATCACCGGCGTGTACGGGATGAACTTCGACTACATGCCCGAGCTGCACCACAAGTACGGGTACCCGATGGTGCTGTGCAGCGTGGCCGCGATCTGCGTGGGGATGTACCGGGGCTTCCGGCGCAACGGCTGGCTGTAGTTCCGCCCGCTCGCCTCCGGGGCGCTCGGGGCGCGCTTTCGGCCGGGGCTGGGGCGAACCCCGGCACGGAGCGGCGCCGCGCGGCTCTCAGCGCCGGCCGCCCCGGGCCACCAGCACCAGGCCGGCCAGGATCAGCGCGACCGCCGGGTACGCGGCCACCGGCGGCCACTGACCCAGCCAGAGCGCCGCGATCAGGGCCGCGCCCGGCGTCTCCAGCAGGATCGCGGTCGAGGTCACGGACGGGCCCAGCGTGCGCACCACCCGGTTGCTGAGCGAGTGCCCCAGCAGCTGGGCGGTGACCATCAGCAGCGCGATCTGCCACCACACGCCGGCCGGCCAGCCCGACATCGGTGCCCCGGCCCCCAGGCAGACCACCAGCAGCACCATGGCCGTGGTGGTGTAGCAGACCAGGGTGTACGCGGTGGTGCTGACCGTCCTGCGCACCTCGGCGCCCAGCAGCACGTACCCGGCCGCCGCGAGCCCCGCCCCCAGCGCCAGCGCGTCACCGGCCAGCGCGCGGGGTGAGAGCGAGAGGTCGACGCCGGTGAGCACCAGCACCCCGGCGAAGGCCACGCACATCCCGATCCAGACCGGGCGCGGCGCCCGCACACCGACCAGACGCATCAGCAGGATCGTCCAGAGCGGGGTGGTGGTCACCAGCGCCGTCGCCGAGGCGACCGAGGTCATCCGCAGGCTCGGCATCCAGAGCGCGAAGTGCACCGCGAGCAGCACGCCCGCCGCCACCGCCAGCAGCAGCGCCCGCCGGCCGATCCCGCGCAGCTCGGCCCGGTGGCGCAGCAGCGCGTACGGCCCCAGCGCGCCCACCGCCATGACGTTGCGCCAGAGCGCGATCGCCAGCGCGGGCGCGGCCGTCGCGCTGATCAGCGGGGCGGAGAGCGAGATGCCGCCGATGGAGACCGCGAGCAGCATCAGGTCGGCCCTGGGCAGGGCGTGCGGTGCGGCGGGCGCGGCAGCGGTGCGGGCGGGGGCGGCGGTGTCGGGCCGGGCGGCGGGCACGGGTCTCCTTCGCTGGCGGGCCCGCCGGCGGGCCGGGCGGGACTGGGCTGAGCTGGTCTGGTCTGGTCAGCGGCCGGGCCGGCCGACGGGCGCTACTACGGTAAGGCCCGTGCGGCGCTGACGGAACTGTCGTCCTGACGGGTGAGACACCCCGCGGACGCCACAGGCCTTACGCTGTGCGCCATGGACCGTACGCCCGCCGCAGCCGCGACCGCCGACGACTTCCTCGACCGGGCCCTCCTGGAGGAGGCCGCGAAGAAGTCCGGCCTGCTCTGGGTCCGGGCGGACGGGCAGCAGCAGAGCCAGGCGCTGTGGCACGCCTGGTACGACGGCGCGGTGGTGGTGGTCGGCGACGGCGGCGAGCAGCCGCTGCACGGGCTGACCGCCGGGGCCGGCGCCGAGGTGACCGTCCGCAGCAAGGACAAGTGGGGCCGTCTCACCGGCTGGCGCGCCCGGGTCTCGGAGCTCGCCCCGCAGAGCGAGGCCTGGCTCGGCGCCGTCGAGGAGCTCAAGGGCAAGCGGCTGAACGCCCCCGACACCGACACCATCACCGAACGCTGGGCCCGCGAGTGCCGGGTGCTGCGCCTGGAGCCCGTCGGAGGGCTGAGCGAGCAGCCCGGCGCCATGCCCGACGGCTCGCACGCCACCGCCCCGATGCCCTCACCCGCCACCACCCGCCGGCCGATCCCCGCAGGCCTGCCCAAGCTGCTCTTCAAGCGCCGCCGGGGCTGATCCAACGCGTCGGCGCCGAAAAGCGACAACCGTCGGCACCGGACATGAGCGGCCCGGACATGAACGACCCGGAGCCGAGCGGCCCGGCCGACCGCAGGTCCAACGGGCCGCGCCGGGCCCGCCGCACCGCCCTCACACCCACCTGCGGCCCGGCGGGCTGCCCCCCACGCGCCCGGGTAGCCTTGGCCGCGAGTGCGCATCGGCATCGAGGGAGTCGAGGGAGTCCATGGCAGGGGCAATCAGCCGGGTCTTCATCTCGCACCTGTCGGGCGTGGCGGTCTTCGACCCCAACGGCGACCAGGTCGGCCGGGTCCGGGACGTGGTGGTGACGCTGCGCATCGGCGGGCGCCCGCCCCGGGTGCTCGGCCTGGTGGTCGAGGTGGTCGGCCGCCGGCGGATCTTCCTGCCGATGACCAGGGTGACCAGCCTTGAGTCCGGCCAGGTGCTCACCACTGGTGTGATCAACATGCGCCGCTTCGAACAGCGCCCCGCCGAGACCCTCGTCCTCGCCGAGCTGCTGGACCGCCGCGTGCTGCGGGTCAAGACCGGCGACGAGGTCACCGTCCTGGACGTGGCGATGGTGCAGACCCGGGTCCGCGAGTGGGAGATCAGCAAGGTCTTCGTGCAGACCGGCCGGCCGACCAGGCTGCGCAAGGCCAAGGGCGAGTCCCTCACCCTCGACTGGCAGGAGGTCACCGGCTTCTCGCTCACCGAGGAGGACCAGGGCGCCGCCAACCTGCTGGCCACCTTCGACCAGCTGCGCCCCGCCGACCTCGCCAACGTGCTGCACCACCTCTCCGCCAAGCGCCGGGCCGAGGTGGCCGCCGCACTGGACGACGAGCGGCTCGCGGACGTGCTGGAGGAGCTGCCGGAGGACGACCAGGTCGAGATCATCGGCAAGCTGAAGGACGAGCGCGCCGCCGACATCCTGGAGGCGATGGACCCGGACGACGCCGCCGACCTGCTCTCCGAGCTGCCCGGCGAGGAGGCCGAGCGCCTGCTCCAGCTGATGGAGCCCGACGAGGCGGCCCCGGTGCGCCGGCTGCTGGCGTACGAGGAGAACACCGCCGGCGGTCTGATGACCACCGAGCCGATCGTGCTGGAGCCCGTGGACACCGTCGCCGAGGCGCTGGCCCGGGTCCGGATCGCCGACCACAAGCCCGCGCTGGCGGCCCAGATCTTCGTCTGCCGCCCGCCGGCCGAGACCCCGACCGGCAAGTACCTGGGCACCGTGCACTTCCAGCGGCTGCTGCGTGAACCCCCGTACACCCTGGTCGGCACGCTGGTCGACGACGACCTGGACCCGCTGCCGCCGGACACCCCGCTACCGCTGATCACCAGCTACCTGGCCACGTACAACATGGTCGCGGCGGCGGTGGTGGACGAGGCGGACCACCTGCTCGGCGCGGTGACGGTCGACGACGTGCTCGACCACCTGCTGCCCGAGGACTGGCGCGAGGTCGGGCTGCACGCGGACACCCGGATCGAGTCGCCGGAGGGCGTCGGGGCACCCGAGGGCATCGGGCCGAAGGAGAGCGAGGTGGCCGGTGGACGCTGACCGCAAGGGCAGGCGCGAGGACGGCCCGCGTCAGCGGCTGCAGGTCGAACTGCGACAGCTGCGCCAGCTGCGGGCCCGGGAGGGCAGCCGGATGCAGCGCACCGAGAGCGCCAGCACCGGCACCGCCCGGGTCCGGCTGGACCAGCCGCGCACCACCCGCCCCGGCCTGATCAACCTGCCCACGTACGACCCGGAGGCGTTCGGCAAGCTCTCCGAGCGGATCGCTCGCTTCCTGGGCACCGGGCGGTTCATCGTCTGGATGACGGTGGTCGTGGTCGTCTGGGTCGCCTGGAACACCCTGCTGCCCGACACCGTCCACTTCGACGACTACCCCTTCATCTTCCTGACTCTGATGCTCTCGCTCCAGGCCTCCTACGCCGCGCCGCTGATCCTGCTGGCGCAGAACCGCCAGGACGACCGCGATCGCGTCAACATGGAGCAGGACCGGGGCCGCAGCGATCGGAACATCGCCGACACCGAGTACCTGACCCGGGAGGTCGCCGCACTGCGGCAGGGCCTGGGCGAGGTGGCCACCCGCGACTTCATCCGCTCCGAGCTCCAGGCGCTGCTGAAGGACCTGGACGGCCAGCGGGAGCCCTCCAGCATGCTGTGACCGGCGGCACGCTACCGACGAGTCGGAGCCAACTCCCGGCGCCGTACCATCAAGGCATGGCCAACGAGACAGAGGTTGCGGTCGGTGTGACGGAGGAGTCCGTACGCGCGGCACTGGCGACCGTCAACGACCCGGAGATCAACCGCCCGATCACCGAGATCGGCATGGTGAAATCGGTCGAGATCGCCGAGGACGGCGCCGTGCGCGTCGCGGTCTACCTGACCGTCTCCGGCTGTCCGATGCGCGAGACGATCATCAGCCGGGTGACCCAGGCCGTCGGGAAGGTCCCCGGCGTGAGCGGCGTCGAGGTCGAGCTCGACGTGATGAGCGAGGAGCAGCGCAAGGAGCTCTCCCAGCTGCTGCGCGGCGGCGCCCCCGAGCGGGAGATCCCGTTCGCCAAGCCGGGCACCCTGACCCGGGTGTACGCGGTCGCCTCCGGCAAGGGCGGAGTCGGCAAGTCCTCCGTGACGGTGAACCTGGCCGCCGCGATGGCCGCCGACGGCCTGAAGGTCGCCGTCGTGGACGCCGACATCTACGGCCACAGCGTGCCGCGGATGCTGGGCGTCGAGGGCCGCCCGACCCAGGTCCAGGACATGATCATGCCGCCGTCCGCGCACGGCGTGAAGGTCATCTCGATCGGGATGTTCACCCCGGGCAACGCCCCGGTGGTGTGGCGCGGCCCGATGCTGCACCGCGCGCTCCAGCAGTTCCTCGCCGACGTGTACTGGGGCGACCTCGACGTCCTGCTGCTCGACCTGCCCCCGGGCACCGGCGACATCGCGATCTCGGTCGCCCAGCTGGTGCCGAACGCCGAGATCCTGATCGTCACCACCCCGCAGATGGCCGCCGCCGAGGTGGCCGAGCGGGCCGGGACGATCGCGCTGCAGACCCACCAGAAGATCGTCGGCGTGATCGAGAACATGTCCGGCATGCCCTGCCCGCACTGCGACGAGATGATCGACGTCTTCGGCACCGGTGGCGGGCAGACCGTCGCCGACGCGCTGACCCGCTCGGTCGGCGCCACCGTGCCGGTGCTCGGCTCGATCCCGATCGACGTCCGGCTGCGCGAGGGCGGCGACGACGGCACCCCGGTCGTCCTGGCCGCCCCCGACTCCCCGGCCGGCGCCGCCCTGCGCACCGTCGCGGGCAAGCTCGGCGGTCGCCAGCGCGGCCTCTCGGGCCTCTCCCTCGGGCTGACCCCCAGGAACAAGTTCTGACCGGGCACTGAGCGGCCGACGGCCGTGGTGGCGGGGCGAGGCGGTATCAACCGCCTCGCCCCGTCGCGTATGCGGCGGAGCCGGCGGGTCGGCGGGCCCGGGTGGGGCTACGGGCGGGTGTAGGCGGTCAGGTCGGGGACGGTGGAGAAGCCGACGCCGTAGGCGCTGACGCCACGCCCGTACGCTCCGAGCAGGACGCCGGGCGCCTCACCCGCGAGCACCCAGCCGTACTCCGACTCCCGGTAGCGGAAGGGCTGCGGCAGACCGTTGACGGGCAGGCTCAGGGTCGACCAGCCGGGGCCCGCCAGGTCGTCGGCGAGATCCCAGGCCAGCGCCGTCTGCTGGTCCAGCCAGTCCTGGCGCAGCGCGCGGTCCAGCTGGCCGGGCCAGGTGGCCGCGAGCAGGCCGGAGCCCGCCAGCCAGGCGGCCGAGGAGGCGGACGTCGCCTCCAGCGTGCCGGTGTTGTCCGAGCTGCGCCGCACGTCGCGGCGGGCCACCGTCACCACCACGGCGAAGCGGCGGACGTCCCTGGCCTCGTACTGTCTCGCCGGCTCCTCGCCGTGGCCCAGGGTGCCGTAGTCCACGCCGGTGGACTGCCCCGCACGCGGGCCGCCGGCGCCGGCCTGGAGCAGCCAGCGCCGGCCGGTCCAGCCGTCGTCCAGCCCGTACCAGGGGAAGTCCGCCGACAGGTAGGGCAGCAGCGGGTCCGCCGGGCGCGCCTGGCCGCCGACCACGGCGCCGAACGAACCGCCGGGCCCCGGCCCCCCTGCTGTCGCCGTTCCCACCGCATGACTCGTCGCGTCCATCCCCGGGCCTCCTCAAACGCATGTGTTCCCTGCCGCTGCGCGCTCCCATCGTGGCGCACGCCGGTGTTCCCGCAGTGCTCAACGGCCCCGGGAGGGGCTCGGAAGTGACGGAGAGCACAGCTGGACAATCAGCACAATAGCGGCGGACACGCCGCTGCCCCGCTCAGCCGAGGGGCCGGGCGGGGCGGCGTCGGGCCGGGGCACCGGTGACGCGGGGCCGGTCCCGGCGGTGGATCAGGTCGCGTCGGGGTCGAACGGCGGGCGTTCGCCCGTACCCAGCGGCCGGCCGGCCGCCGAAGTGGCCGCCGGGGCGCTCTTGTCCATGTTGACGCTGCCCGAACGCCCGTTCACCACGGCGGCCGGCTTGTCGTCCAGCACGGACTTGATGTCCAGACTCTCGCGGATCTCCTTGAACCCCAGCGGGTCCTCGTCGCCGCCCATCAGCTGCTTGCGGACGAAGGTCTTCGGATGCAGGTCCTCGAACTCGAAGTCCTTGAACTCCGGGCCGAGCTCGCTGCGGATGTCCTCCTTCGCGCTGTCCGCGAAGGACCGGATCTTCCGGATGAACCCCATGGTGTCCTGGATCAGCTTGGGAAGCTTGTCCGGCCCGAAGATCACGATGGCCATGATGACCAGCGTGATGACCTCCAGACCGCCTATGTCCTGGAACACGTAAGCTCCCACGCTCTTCTGACAACGGTGCCTACAGCGTAATGGCCACCGACTGGTCCGTCGCCCACGACGTGATGAAGCCGTGGTGAAGACCGGCCGATGGCCCTCGTCTCTCCTGCACCGGCCGGACGGCCGCCGAGGCGGACCGGCCCCACGGCCCCCGGGGCCGGAGCGGCCCTACGGCCGGTTCTCGGTGTGCAGGCCCGCGCCGTACGACCGCGGCAGGCGGTCGAGCCGCTCCGGCACCGTGCCCGCGCTGTGTGTGGCCGAGGCCGGCAGCAGCGGGAAGTCCACCGGGACCGGCGCCGTCATCGGCACCGGGGCGCCACCGCCGCCGGGCGCCCGCGCCGGGGTGACGGCGGTGCCGTGCTGGTCCTCCCCCGCGACGGAGGAGAGGCCGCCCACCCCGCCCAGCGTCACCGCGGCGACCGAGAAGGCCCCGGCGGCGGCGAAGACGAAGCGGCGCCCGCGCGGCGCCGGGGCCCGGACCACGGGCACGGCCGGCGCGGCGGCCGCCAGCGGCCCGGCCGGCGCCGGATGCGCGCTGCGCCGGCCCATCAGCGGGCGCAGCACCGAACCGCGGCCGAAGGCTCTCGGGTCGACACCCGGCAGTGGTGCGTCCGCGCCCAGCGCGCCCGCGCCGAAGGAGGCCCCGGCGCCACGGCCGAAGGAGCCGCCGTTCAGCCGGCTGCCGCCGAGCGTGCCGCTCGCGGCCACCCCGCCGCCGGGGCCGCCGCGGTGGTCGCCCCGGTCGTCGTGATCGTCGTGCTCGCCCCGGCTGTCCCGCCGCGGGGCGCGGGGGTCCTCCTCGGGGAGGTCGTCCTGGAGGGCGCCGACCGCGAGCAGCCGGGCCATCAGCGTCGAGGAGGGGGCCGGGGTGACGGTGTGCGTCAGCAGGTGCTTCACGGCACGGCCCTCGTCCGCCTCCGCCAGGCACTGCGGACACGTCGCCAGGTGGGCCTGGACGCGGTCGCGGGTGTCGTGGCCGAGCTCGCCGTCCACGAACGCGGAGAGCCGGTCACCGAGATGGTGCTCCTCGGCGGCGGGCTCGGCCGTCCGCAGTGGGAGCAGTGTGGCATCCAGGGCGGGTGGCGCGGTGGCCGTGGGCGGCTCGGGCTCGACCGTGCCCCTGCGGCCCAGCTGGGCCCAGCCGCTACCGCGCCTGGCCTGCGTCCTACCTGGCTCGTGCTGTTCTGGACCGGATCGGCCGACAGCGCTCACGACCGCCTCCGTCCACGCCTCTCGGGGGCGCCACCCCCGTCGCCGCTGACCGCGCCGACCGGTACGGGCTCCTCCGAGCCGCCCCGGCGCTCACGGCCGGGCGCGGCGCCCGGCGCGCGGTGCTTGAGCGCGGCGCGCAGGTGCGAACGGCCGCGGTGGATCCGGCTGCGTACCGTCCCGAGCTTGACGCCGAGCGTCGCGGCGATCTCCTCGTACGAGAGACCCTCGATGTCGCAGAGCACCACGGCGGCACGGAACTCGGGCGCGAGGGTGTCCAGCGCCTGCTGGACGTCGGCGTCGAAGTGCGTGTCGCTGAAGTGCTGGGCCGGGCTCGGCTCACGGCTGGGCAGCCGCTCGGCCGCGTCGTCACCCAGGGCGTCGAAGCGGATCCGCTGGCGGCGGCGGACCATGTCCAGGAAGAGGTTGGTGGTGATCCGGTGCAGCCAGCCCTCGAACGTCCCCGGGGTGTAGGTGGACAGCGAGCGGAAGACCCGGACGAAGACCTCCTGGGTGAGGTCCTCGGCGTCGTGCTGATTGCCCGTCAGACGGTAGGCCAGCCGGTAGACGCGGGCGCTGTGCGCCTCGACGATCTCCTCCCAGGATGGCGGAGTCCAGGTCTGCGCGTCGGGGCCCTCGGCGAAGGTGGCGAGAGCAGCGGGGGCCTCGGCGGTGCCGTCGGCCGGCATGTCCAGGGGGGTGGGCGCAGACTGGTTCATCACGGGCTTCGGCGTACGGACCGACGTGGTGCCGCGGAGCTGCCGCCGCACCGGGACGTCGCCCTCGGCCACACCTCCTCGGTCGGCTCTTCTGGCCAGCAGGGCAACCACCATATCCACCTCACCCGTCAGATCTGGATAAACGTGCTCAACCCCCGGCCGAACACGCCCGCCACCGACCGGTGGCCCTGTGGTGCGCACTCCGATCGTCCGCGCCTTCGTCCGTTCCCAACTGCACCAACGGCCCGCCGCCGGACGCGGTTCCCGGGCGGCCAGTAATCTGTGGCAGGAAATATCGACATCCGGTCGGCACAGGGTCGACACCCGGCGCTCCGAAAGAGGCAGCCATCACCGAGTTCGGGCCCGAGCGTGCGGCCCTCGCCGACACCTACGTGGGCGAGGACGCGGTCCTGACCTACGCCCGCGCCCAGTCCGCCAGGACCGGGATCAGGGCGATCGGACCGAGCGGCGGGGCCTTTCTGCGACTGCTGGCGGCCGCGCTGGACGCCAAGGCGGTCGCCGAGATCGGCACCGGCACCGGTGTGTCCGGCGTCTACCTGCTGCGCGGGATGCGCCCGGACGGCGTGCTGACCACCGTCGACTCCGAGCCGGTGCGCCAGCAGCTGGCACGCGAGGCCTACCTGGCCGCCGGCTTCGCCGCGAACCGGGCCAGGTTCATCCCAGGCCGGGCACTGGAGGTGCTGCCCCGGCTCGCGGACGGCCAGTACGACCTGGTCTTCTGCGACGGCGACCCGGCTGAATCGCAGGCCTACCTTGCAGAATCGTTGCGGCTGCTGCGCCCCGGCGGCATGGTCTGCTTCGAGGGCGTCTTCCAGGAGGGCCGGCTCGCCGAGCCATCCCACCGCGACCCGCAGACCCACGCCGTCCGCGAGCTGGTCCGGGACGTCCGGGAGAGCGAGGACCTGCTGCCCGCCCTGCTGCCCGTCAGCGACGGCCTGCTCTGCGCCGTCAAGCGCTGACCTGGCGACACACCCCCGGCACCCCCGTGCACCCCGGAACTGCCGTGCACCCCGGCGCGCCCTCACCCGCGAACGCCACGGGGCCCGGGCCGACAGGTCGTCGGTCCGGGCCCCGTGCACATCTCCAGGAGATGAGGGGAGCACCCACTGCGGTCAGCCGCAGGCCTTCTTCAACGCCTCGCCCAGGGCGTCGGCCTCGTCCGGCGTGAGCTCCACCACCAGGCGTCCGCCGCCTTCCAGCGGAACGCGCATGATGATGCCCCGCCCCTCTTTGGTGACCTCGAGCGGGCCGTCACCCGTCCGCGGCTTCATGGCCGCCATGCTCGTTCCCCTTCCTGCAACCGCTCAGCTACGTACCGGTGGTCCGTCCACCGCCGGTATCGAACGCATTGATCGGAAGCCATTATCCCGCATGCAACGGCC
The DNA here is from genome assembly GCF_044457565.1 of Kitasatospora sp. NPDC050543. Classification (NCBI taxonomy): domain Bacteria; kingdom Bacillati; phylum Actinomycetota; class Actinomycetes; order Kitasatosporales; family Streptomycetaceae; genus Kitasatospora; species Kitasatospora sp. NPDC050543. The sequence continues at coordinate 263,164 of NZ_JBITGZ010000001.1, forward strand.
TGATGACCAACATCACTCTCACCGCAACCACGGCCGGACCCGCCCACAACGGCCGATTTCCTACCCAAAGCCCCGTCCTGGCGGCGATTCGCGCGCCACCTGCGCGCCGCCCAAAGGTGCGATACCTCACACTCCCCACGCGGGCTCCGGCTCCGGCATCCTGGCACAGCACCCTCACCCCACGACCTCGGGAGCCCACAGCCTCATGTCCGACTCCGTGCTGTACGAGCTCGACGGCGGCCTCGCCGTGATCACCATCAACCGCCCGGACGCGATGAACGCGCTGGACACGCCCACCAAGGTGGCCCTGCGGGACACCGTGACCGCGGCGGCCGAGGACCCGGCGGTGCGGGCGGTGCTGCTCACCGGCGCCGGCGACAAGGCGTTCTGCGTCGGACAGGACCTCAAGGAGCACCTGGGCCTGCTCAAGCGCGCCGAGGAGACCGGCGAGGGCGCGCTGAAGACCGTCGCCGAGCACTACAACCCGCTGGTGCGGGCGCTGGCGGGGATGCGCAAGCCGACCGTCGCGGCCGTCGGCGGGGTGGCCGCCGGCGCCGGTGCCTCGCTGGCCTTCGCCTGCGACTTCCGGATCGTCGCCGACTCGGCCGGCTTCAACACCTCCTTCGCCGGGGTGGCGCTGACCGCCGACTCGGGTGCCTCCTGGACGCTGCCCCGGCTGGTCGGGCACGCCCGCGCGACCGAGCTGCTGATGCTGCCGCGCACCGTCAAGGCGCCCGAGGCGCTCCAGCTCGGCCTGGCCACCAGGGTCGTCCCGGCGGCCGAACTCGCCGCCAGCGCACGGAGCTTCGCCCAACAGCTGGCCGAGGGCCCGACGGTCGCCTACGGCGCCATCAAGGAGTCGCTGTCGTACGGCGCCGCCCACTCGCTGAGCGACCTGCTGGACAAGGAGGACGAACTGCAGACCCTCGCGGGCGCCAGCGCCGACCACCGCGAGGCCGTCCGCGCCTTCATCGCCAAGGAGAAGCCCGCCTACCTCGGCCGCTAGCCCGGGAGCGGGCGCCACGGGCCGGGCGTTGACGGCCGGTCGGCACCGGGTGCCGGTCGGCCCGGCGTCCGGCCGGCGGCCGGTGCACGGCCGGCGCGCGGTGTCGTCGGAGCCGGAGCCGGAGCCGAGGGGCGGGCTCGCGAGCGGGGTGGCCGGGTGTCAGGACCCGGGCGTCAGGACCCGGAGCTCAGGGCCGCGCGGACGTGGCAGTCCGCCAGGTGGTCGTCGACCAGACCGCAGGCCTGCATCAGGGCGTAGGCCGTGGTCGGGCCGACGAAGCGGAAGCCCTGCTTCTTCAGCTCCTTGGCCAGTGCCGTCGACTCGGGCGTGACGGCCGGCACCTCCTCCAGCGACCGGGGTGCCGGGCGGCCGGGGTCGACGGCATAGCGCCAGATCAGCGCGTCCAGCCCGCCGTCGAGCTCGCGCGCCACCCGGGCGTTGGCGATCGAGGCCTCGATCTTCGCCCGGTTGCGGATGATGCCGGTGTCCTGGAGCAGCCGCTCCACGTCCGCCTCACCGAACTCGGCGACCTCGGCGATCTCGAAGCCCGCGAACGCCGCCCGGAAGCCCTCCCGGCGGCGCAGGATGGTGATCCAGGACAGCCCGGACTGGAACGCCTCCAGGCAGACGCGCTCGAACAGCGCGTCGTCGCCGTGCACCGGCCGGCCCCACTCGCCGTCGTGGTACTCCCGGTAGTCCTCGGAGGAGTTGCCCCAGGCACAGCGCAGCAGCCCGTCGGGGCCCGGCACGGTGCCGGTCATCGGTCCGCCGGGCGGTCGTCCGTCGCCGGGTGGTCCGCCCGGCGGTCGGCTGGGCGCTCGGCGGCCGCGCCGGCGGTCTCCGGCGCCTGGTCGGCCGCCGGAGCCGCGGACGGAGCCTCGGCCGACTCGACGACCTTGGCGAACGCCTCCAGGCCGGGCAGCGGCTCGCCCCCCGGCTCGGCGTCCGGTCCGGCCTCCACCGCGCCGCGCAGGGCGGCCGCGGCCTCCAGCTCGGCGATCCGCGAATCCCGGTACGCGAGTTCCGCGCCCAGCCGGTCGAGCACGTCGTCGACCTCGTCCATCCGGTAGCCGCGCACGGCCATCGGCAGCCGGATCTCGTCCACGTCGTGGCGGCTGAGCGGACGGTCCTGCGGAAGCCTGGCGGCGATCCGGTCGTGCACCGCCTCCGGCAGCGAGCCGCCACCGCCCAGCGCCACCAGCGCGGCGCCTCCGACCACCACGGCCATCGCCGCCACGATCACCCAGAACACGAGCTGTCCTCCCGACTTCCTGGCCGGCCCCGATAACAGTGGGATCATGGTCCCCGAGTAGGCCGGGGGCCATCATCGCACCCGCAGCAGCTGTGGAGGAGACAACGGTGGCACTGCGCCTGGGACCGCGTGAGTTCGGCGACGACGAGCTGGTGATCATGGCCATCGTCAACCGCACTCCGGACTCGTTCTTCGACCGCGGAGCCACCTTCGCCGACGAGGCCGCGTTCGCCGCCGCCGACCGCGCCGTGGCCGAGGGCGCGGCGATCCTGGACATCGGCGGGGTCAAGGCCGGACCGGGCGAGGAGGTCACGGTCGAGGAGGAACTGCGTCGCACGGTGCCCTTCGTGGCGGAGCTGCGCAAGCGCCACCCGCAGGCCGTGATCAGCGTGGACACCTGGCGGCACGAGGTCGGCGAGGCGGTCTGCGAGGTCGGCGCGGACCTGCTGAACGACGCCTGGGGCGGGTACGACCCCGCGCTCGCCGAGGTCGCCGCCCGGTACGACGCCGGGCTGGTCTGCACCCACGCGGGCGGCGTCGAGCCGCGTACCCGCCCGCACCGGGTCGGTTACCAGGACGTGATGGCGGACATCCTGCGGGTGACGGTCGGACTGGCCGAGCGGGCCGCCGGTCTCGGCGTGCGCCGGGACGCCCTGATCATCGACCCGGGCCACGACTTCGGCAAGAACACCCGGCACTCGCTGGAGGCCACCCGCCGGCTGCCCGAGATGACGGCCACCGGGTTCCCGGTACTGGTCTCGCTCTCCAACAAGGACTTCGTCGGCGAGACCCTCGACCGGCCGGTGGACGAGCGGCTGCTCGGCACCCTGGCCACCACCGCGGTCTCGGCCTGGCTGGGCGCCCGGATCTACCGGGTGCACCAGGTCGCGGAGACCCGGCAGGTGCTCGACATGGTGGCCTCGATCCAGGGCACCCGTCCCCCGGCGGTGGCCCGCCGGGGTCTGGGGTGAGCTGGTCAGCTTCTGTCTGGGGCTCGGCTCGCCTCCGGGGCGCTCTCTTCCTTTGGGGGCTCGGCTCGCCTCCGGGGCGCTCTCCTCATTTGGCGCTCGGCTCGCCTCCGGGGCGCTTCAGCCCGGCGCCGACGGTCGTCGCTCCCGCGCTCCCTCGTACCTCGGTCGCTTCCTCGCTCCTCCCTTTCGGCACCGGCGCGCCCCTTCGGCTCGCTCGCCGGTGGTGGGTGGCTGAGGTCAGGTAAGGCGCGGGCGGGCAAGGGCCCGGGAGCGGGCGTGGGCGTGGGCGGCCCGCCCCGGGCGGGGGCCGCTAGATCAGGTCGGGGCGGCGGGTCTCGGCGAGGATCTTCATCACCTCGTCGACCTCGTCGGTGATGTGGAACAGCTCCAGGTCCTTGGGCGAGGCCTTGCCCTCGGCGACCAGGGTGTTCTTCAGCCACTCGAAGAGGCCGCTCCAGTACGCGGTGCCGAACAGCACCACGGGGAAGCGGGTCACCTTCTTCGTCTGCACCAGCGTCAGCGCCTCGAAGAGCTCGTCCAGCGTGCCCAGACCTCCGGGCAGCACCACGAAGCCCTGGGCGTACTTGACGAACATCGTCTTGCGGACGAAGAAGTAACGGAAGTTCAGCCCGAGATCGACGAACTCGTTGAGCCCCTGCTCGAAGGGCAGCTCGATGCCGAGGCCGACGCTGAGCCCGCCCGCCTCCGAGGCACCACGGTTGGCCGCCTCCATCGCGCCCGGGCCGCCACCGGTGATCACGGCGTAGCCGGCCTCGGCCAGCGCCCGGCCGATCGCCACCCCGGAGGCGTACTCGGGTGAGTCGACGGCCGTCCGGGCGGAGCCGAAGACACTGATGGCGGGTGGCAGTTCGGCGAGCGCGCCGAAGCCCTCGACGAACTCCGAGGTGATCCGCCAGACCCGCCACGGGTCGGTGTGCAGCCAGTCGGTGGGGCCGGTGGTGTCCAGCAGACGCTGATCCGTGGTGCCGGTGCCGACCTGGTCGCGCCGGACCAGGACCGGCCCCTTCTGCTTCTCCGGCCAGGACTTCTTCTGCCCGGGCTCGCCCACCCGCTCAGGGCCGTGTCCGTAGTGCTTTTCGTCTCCTGTGCCTGTCATGACGAAACCCTACGCCCGCCGATCCCCGATTTCAGGGAACGGCGAGAGGTCGGTTCGCGGACCTTCAGGTGGCGCTCAGGAGCCGGTGAGCCAGCTGCGCAGCCGCTCCTCCACCTCGCCGATCGCGGCGAGCGAGCAGTGCTCCTCGCGCTTGTGCGCGAGATTGGGGTCACCCGGGCCGTAGTTGACCGCCGGGACGCCCAGCGCGCTGAACCTGGCGACGTCCGTCCAGCCGAACTTGGCCCGGGCCTGGCCGCCGGTGGCGGCCAGGAAGGCCTGGGCGGCGGGCTGGCCGAGGCCGGGCAGCGCGCCGGGAGCGGAGTCGGTCACCGTGATCTCGTAGCCCTCGAAGACCTCGCGCACGTGCGCCTCGGCGTCGGCCTGGCTGCGGTCCGGGGCGTAGCGGAAGTTGACCGTCACCACGCACTCGTCGGGGATCACGTTGCCGGCCACGCCGCCGTCGATCCGGACCGCGTTGAGGCCCTCGCGGTACTCCAGGCCGTCGATCTCCACCCGGCGCGGGCGGTAGGAGACCAGCCGGCCGAGCACCTCGGCGGCGTGGTGGATGGCGTTGTCGCCGAGCCAGCTGCGGGCCACGTGCGACCGTACGCCGGTGAGCCTGACCTGCACCCGCAGGGTGCCCTGGCAGCCGCCCTCGACCATGGCGCCGCTGGGCTCCAGCAGGACCGCGAAGTCCGCGGCCAGCCAGTCGGGGTGCTGGGCGGCGAGGTGGCCGAGCCCGTTGCGGGAGGCCTCGATCTCCTCGCAGTCGTAGAAGACGAAGGTGAGGTCCCGGTTCGGCTCGGGCAGGGTGGCGGCCAGCCGCAGCTGTACGGCCACACCCGACTTCATGTCGGAGGTGCCGCAGCCGTAGAGCAGGTCCCCCTCGACGTGGGAGGGCACGTTGTCGGCGATCGGGACGGTGTCCAGGTGGCCGGCGAGCAGCACCCGCTCCGCGCGGCCGAGGTTCGTCCGGGCGACCACGTTGTTGCCGTACCGGTCGACCCTCAGGTGCGGGTAGGCACGCAGCGCGGCCTCCACCGCGTCGGCGAGCGCCTGCTCGTCGCCGCTGACGGACGGGAAGTCGACGAGCTGCGCGGTCAGCGCGCCGCCGTCGAGGGTGAGGTCCAGGGACGTATGGGGGCTGCTCATGGTCGCCAAGCGTATCGCCGGGCCGGTCCGGCGCCGGCCCGTGTCCACGATCGCCCGCCCGGCGTCCGCCCGTCACCCCGTACGCCTGCGCCGGCCCCGGGTACGGACGCGCCGGGGGCCGCGCGCGGCGGCGGTCCGCAACCGTGGACGCCGTACACCCGTCCGAGTAGGTACGGTGGCGGGGCAATGCACGGTTCGAGAGGGGCGGCGGGTGGCCAGGAGAGCTAGGGGCGGAGAGAGCGGCGGCAAGGCTGCTCCGCGCCGGGGCAGGCTGCTGCGCTGGATCCTGGTCGGGCTGGTGGTGGCCGCCGTGATCGCCGGCTCGGTGGTGTGGCTGAACCGGGAGAAGTTCGTCCCGGAGGGCTGCACGGTCAAGACCGCGGCCGGCGCGGGCACGCTGGAGATCCCGCAGGCCGCGAACGCCGCGACGATCTCCGCGGTGGCGCACTCGCGGGGGCTGCCGGACCGGGCGGTGACGATCGCGCTGGCGACGGCGATGCAGGAGTCCAAGATCCGCAACCTGACCGGCGGCGACCGCGACTCGGCCGGGCTGTTCCAGCAGCGACCCTCGCAGGGCTGGGGCACGTACGAGCAGATCAAGGACCCGGTGTACGCCACCAACAAGTTCCTCGACGGTCTGGTCAAGGTGCCCGGCTACACCCGACTGCCGCTGACCGACGCCGCCCAGCAGGTGCAGCGCAGCGGCTACCCCCAGGCGTACGCCAAGCACGAGACCAAGGCGACGCTGCTCGCGTCCTCCCTGACCGGCCGTGAGCCGGGCTCGTTCACCTGCGTCGTCCATGACTTCGCCACGCCGGACAGCGCCGACACGCCGAGCGGCCAGCCCGGCGGCGTGACGTCCTCCACCTCGCCGGCCGCCGCGCCCGACCGGACCCAGCAGCTGACCGAGCGGGTGCGCCGGGAGTTCGGCCGTACGGTGACGGCGGCCGACGGCTACACCTCGGCCATCAAGGGCGCGGAGCACGCGGTGGCGCTCACCCCGGAGCCGTCGTCGAGCACGGACTCGGGGCCGGAGGCGGCCCGGGAGAACGGCTGGGCCGTGGCGCACTGGGCGGTGGCGCAGGCGCAGCAGCTGGGGATCGCGACGGTCGCCTACGACGGGAAGATCTGGCGGATGGCCAAGTCCACCGAGGGCTGGAAGCCGCTGGGCACGGGCACCTCGACCACGCTGGTGCAGGTCACCCTGGCGGCGCCGAAGGGCTGAGGCGCCCGTTCGGCGCCGCAACGGCGCGCGGTTGACGCACAGACGGCCGATACACCGCCATCCGGGTGATTCCGGTCAACCTGGATCGACGACCGGCACCCGCGCCGCGCGTCACCGGCGGGTGTTCCGGCCGTCCGGGACGATCCCCTCGGGCCATGGGAAGTGACGATTCTTCATCGGCGGCCCGCCCGGCCGGGCCGCCGATGACGACAGGCCGCCGACACGCCTTCTTGGCGTGCTCTTTACCTGTCCGGACCGAAACCTTCTCGCTCCTCAAGCGGTAATCACGTCGTCCGCCCGGCGGACGGGATTCACCCACACCTCTTAGGAGCTCCATGTCTCTCCCCCTCAAGCGCCGGATCGCCCAGGCCGCGCTGCTCGTCGCGGCCGGCGCGACCCCGCTGGTCGCGGCCGGGTCCGCGTCCGCCGACGCCCTGGTGCCGAAGACCGACCTGGCCGCACCTCTGAGCGCGCTGACGTCCACCGACGGTGGCACCACCCTGCAGAACGCCACGCACGAGCTGGGCCAGGCCGCCGGCTCCGACGCGACCGGCAACATCGTCGCGGACAGCCTGCCCGCGGCGACCCAGAAGGCCGGCACGCTGATGGCCCCGGTCGACAAGACCGCCGCCACCACCGGCACGCTCTCCGCCGTCGCCGCCAAGCTCAGCCCCGCGCTGGACGGCAAGCTCCAGCAGGCCGCCACCGGCCGCAGCGCCGGCACCTCCGCCGACCCGGTCGGCGCGCTGAGCCAGACCGCCGGCGTCACCCCGCAGCTGCCCGCCCCCGGCTCCCTCACCGGCGCGGTGCCCGGTGCCGAGAACCTCACCGGCGGCCTGCCCACCGGCGCCCTGCCCACCGGCTCAATGACCAAGGCCCTGCCCGGCGCCGACCTGCCCGGCGCCGACCTGCTCGGCAGCCTCGGCGGCGCGCCCGCCACCCGCGGCCTGCCCGGCGTCGGCGGCGCCTCCCCGGTCGGCGGCCTGACCGGCGGGCTCGGCCCGGTCGGCGGCCTGCTCGGCGGTATCGGCGGCGGCAACATCGGCTGACCCGACCGCTGACGCACCGACACGGCGAAGGGCCGGGGAGCAGCTGCTCCCCGGCCCTTCGCCAGCTGCTCGGGCCCCTTCGCGGGGCCCTCGGCTCAGCGCCGCAGCCGCTCCACCGCCGCCGCGACCCGCTCGTCCGTGGCGGTGAACGCGACCCGGACGAACCGCTCGCCGGCCGGCCCGTAGAAGTCGCCGGGCGCCACCAGGATGCCCAGTTCGGCCAGCTCGGCCACCGTCTCCCAGCACGGCCGGTCCTGGGTCGCCCACAGGTACAGGCTCGCCTCGGAGTGCTCGATCCGGAAGCCGTACGCCTCCAGCGCCCCGCGCAGTGCGGCCCGCCGCGCCGCGTACCGCCCGCGCTGCTCGGCCACGTGCGCGTCGTCCGACAGCGCCGCGACCGTCGCCGCCTGGACGGGCGCCGGCACGATCATGCCGCCGTGCTTACGGATCTCCAGCAGCTCCGCGACGACCACCGGATCCCCGGCCACGAAGGAGGCCCGGTAGCCGGCCAGGTTGGAGCGCTTGGACAGCGAGTGGACGGCGAGGATGCCCTCGTGCCCGCCACCGCAGACGTCCGGGTGCAGGACGGAGCCCGGATCGGCCTCCCAGCCCAGCTCCAGGTAGCACTCGTCGCTGACCAGCAGCACCCGGTGCTCGCGCGCCCAGGAGACCGCCTCGCGCAGCCGCTCGACGGGCAGCACCCGCCCGGTCGGGTTGGACGGCGAGTTCAGCCAGAGCAGCCGGACCCGGGCCGGGTCCAGCTCGTCCAGCGAGTCGTACTCCACCGCCTCCGCGCCGCACAGCCGCGCCCCGACCTCGTAGGTGGGGTAGGCCAGCCGCGGATGGGCCACCTGGTCACCGGGCCCGAGGCCGAGCTGCGTCGGCAGCCAGGCCACCAGCTCCTTCGAGCCGACCGTCGGCAGGACGGCCTGCGGGCCGATCTCGGCGCCCACCCGGCGGCGCAGCCAGCCGGCGATCGCCTCGCGCAGCTCCAGCGGGCCCCAGACGGTGGGATAGCCGGGCGTGTCGCCGGCACCGGCCAGCGCCTTCTGGATCACCTCGGGGACCGGATCCACCGGGGTGCCCACCGAGAAGTCGCAGAGCCCGCCGGGGTGGGCCAGCGCGGTCCTCTTGTACGGCTCCAGCCGGTCCCAGGGGAAGACCGGCAGGAGGTCTGATACGCGGCGCGCCGCCCCCGGGTGACCCGGGAACGGCGCGTGCGTCGTGTCGTTGCTGCTCACAGCTGGGCTGCCACCGATCAGTGGTCGGCGTTCTGCGGCGGCAGAGCGGCGATGAACGGGTGGTCGCGCTCGATCAGGCCGAGCTTCGAGGCACCACCGGGCGAGCCGAGGTCGTCGAAGAACTCGACGTTCGCCTTGTAGTAGTCCTTCCACTCCTCGGGAGTGTCGTCCTCGTAGAAGATCGCCTCGACCGGGCAGACCGGCTCGCACGCGCCACAGTCGACACACTCATCCGGGTGGATGTAGAGGGACCGCTCGCCCTCGTAGATGCAGTCAACCGGGCATTCTTCGATGCAAGCCTTGTCCTTGACGTCGACACAAGGCTGCGCGATGACGTAGGTCACGCTGTCGTTCCTCCTCGGAAGGGCTGGCCGCCCTAACTATTTGCTTGCGTGCGCGGGTGAGCGCGGCGTCGTCGATGCCCGCCCCTAGTATCGCGGGTCAGAGACCGCAAATGCACAGGAGGTGCCCAGATGGCGGGTGGAGCCCCGGTCGAGAACCGCCCCGAGGTCCGGATAGACCGCTCTGACGTGGGACGACGCGTGTCAGTACGGCGGCTGACGGAGATCGTGGCCGACCGGCCGGTGTTCCGGGATGTGATCGGTGTGCTCACATCCTGGGACGATCTTGGCCTCACGGTAGTTCCCCGCAGCGGTGCGGCGGTCTCCTTCCCGGCAGAGCTGCTGGTCGCGGGCAGGACGGTGCCGCTCTTCCCGGCGCGCCGCGCACCGCTGCCGGCGACCGGCCCGGCCGAGCTGGAGCTGATCGCCGCCCGCGGCTGGCCCGCCGTCGACACGGAGCGGCTCGGCGAGTGGACGCTGCGCGCCTCGGCCGGGTTCACCCGCCGCGCCAACTCCGTCCTCGCCGTCGGTGACCCCGGCCTGCCGCTGCCGGAAGCCGTCGAGGCCGCCCGGCACTGGTACGAGCAGCGCGGCCTGCCCACCTGGATCTCACTGGCCGAGCAGGCCGCGCCCAAGGGGCTCGCCGAGGAGCTGGAGCGGCACGGCGGCCTGCACCAGGAGACGCTGCTGCGCACCGCGCCGCTGGCCGGCCTCGCCAGGATCGCCGGCGACCACCGCCGGGTGCGGCTCTCCCGTACGGCGGACACCGACTGGATGTCGCTCTACCGCAGGGTCACCGACGACCCGGCGGTGGAGGCCGCCGCCCGCCGGGTGATCCACGGCGGGCCGTCGGTGTGGTTCGCGACCGTCCGCGAGGAGGGCGGCGGGGCGCCGATCGCCATCGGGCGCTGCGTGGTCGACGGCGCGTGGGCCGGCTTCGGCGCGGTGGAGGTCAGCCCAGCCGCGCGCCGGCAGGGCCTGGCGTCCGCCATGATGGCCGTGCTCGCCGCCCGGGCCGCCGAGGAGGGCGCCACCGGCGCGTACCTTCAGGTCGAGGCCGACAACGGTGGAGCGCTCGCGCTCTATGACCGGCTCGGCTTCACGACCAGTCACACTTACCAGTACGTCCGCCTTCCCCAGCGGTAGCGCCCCACCCGGCCCAGTACCGCCAGTACCGCCAGCAACACCCAGCTCCCAGCAGCCGTACCCACGAAAGCCGCCGCCGCCACCGTGACCGAGCAGAGCAGAACACGCTTCCGTACCGAGGCCCGGGCCGAGCACCCCGACCCCGTGCTGCTCTGCCTGCTCGCGGCCGCCGAGCACACCCTCGGCGACCACCCCTACCCGGACGACACCGGGGAGCCGCCCACCCTGGACGCGCTGCTGGCCGCCTGCCAGGCCGCACTCGACCGGCACGCGGCCGCCGTCCGGCTCGCCGTGGCCGAGCGCGCGCCCCGCACCCCGGAGGAGACGGCGGCGCTGCTCGCGGCGGTACTCGGCGGGCGGGAGCGCTTCCACGGCCGGGAGGCCGACTACCGCCGGCTGGAGTCCTCACTGCTGCCCGACGTCCTGCGGCGCCGGCGCGGTCTGCCGATCATGCTGGCGCTGGTGTGGAACGCGGTCGCCGCGCGGGCCGGGCTGACCGTCCACGGCGTGGCACTGCCGGGCCACTTCATCGTCGCCGTCGGCGGGCCGGACGACGGCGAGGACTACGTGCTCGCCGATCCCTTCCACGGCGGGCGGCTGCTCGACCTGGAGGATGCCGCCGCCCTGGTGAACGCCACCGGGCACGCCTTCTCCCCCGGCATGCTCAGCCGCGCCCAGCCGCTGGACATCGTGCTGCGGGTGCTCGGCAACATCCGCAACTGGGCCGCCGACCGGCCCGAGCACGCCCGCACCCAGCTCTGGGCCACCGAACTGTCCCTGCTGCTCCCCCGGCACCCGGCGCAGCTGCGGCTGGAGCGGGCCGAACTGCTGGTGCGCACCGGCGACTTCCTGGCCGGGGCCGCCGAGATGGACTCCTACGCCGAGATCCTGGACGCCTTCGACCCGGACACCGCCGCCCGGGTCCGGCTGGACGCCCGCTCGGCCCGCCACCGCCTCAACTGACCGGCGGCGGCCGCCTGCTACCGGCCGGGGCCGGCCGCCGCACCGGCTACAGCCAGCCCTTCTCCCGGGCGATCCGCACGGCCTCGGCCCGGTTGCGGGCGTCCGTCTTCTGGATCGCCATCGAGAGGTAGTTGCGGACCGTCCCCTCCGACAGGTGCAGCCGCCGGGCGATGTCGGCGTTCACCGCGCCGTCCGAGGCCGCCGCCAGGACGTCGCGCTCGCGGGCCGTCAGCGGGTTGGCGCCCTCGGCCAGCGCGGCGGCGGCCAGCGTCGGGTCGATCACCCGCTCGCCGCGCAGCACCCGGCGGATCGCCTCGGCGAGTTCGGCCGCCGGGGCGTCCTTGACCAGGAAGGCGTCGGCGCCGGCCTCCATCGCGCGGCGCAGGTAGCCGGGCCGCCCGAAGGTGGTGGCGATCACGATCTTCGTCTCGGGGCGCCGCCGGTGCAGCAGCGCCGCCGCCTCGATCCCCGTCATCCCGGGCATCTCGATGTCCAGCACGGCCACCTGTACGTCGTGGGCGACCGCCGCGTCCACCACCTCGTCGCCGCGGGAGACCTGCGCGACGACGTCGATGTCCCCCTCCAGCCCGAGCAGCGCGGCCAGCGCCTCCCGGACCATCCCCTGGTCCTCGGCGAGCAGGACCCTTACACCCGGTACTGGCGTCTCGTCAGTCATGCGCCCAGCGTAGGGTCGCGGCGCGCGGCGGCGGCGAGGAGGTCACCCCGTCCGACGTCCAGTCTGCGCGGCTGCTCGGTCTGCGCGTGTGCTCAGCCGGCCGTACGGGCGGTGCCGGCCGGCGTACGGGCGGCACCGGCGGCACCGGCACTCTCCTGCGGGACGGTACGCAGCGGGACGAGGGCGCGCAGGCGGAATCCCCGCCCGCGCGGCCCGGGGCCGGTCACCAGCCTGCCGCCGACCAGGGCGAGCCGCTCACCGAGGCCCGAAAGACCGTTTCCCGCGGCGGACTTGCCCGGACCGGGCCCGTTGTCCGCGACCTCCAGCACGGCGTACCGCTCGCCGTCCTCGGCCCAGCTGCGGTCCGCCGTGACGGTGCACAGGGTGGCGCCCTCTCCGTGCCGGACGACGTTGGTCACCGCCTCGCGCAGCGCCCAGGCCAGCGCGCCGGCCTCCTCGGTGCCCAGCCCCGGCCAGCTGTCGCCGAGCGCGGGGTCGGCCTCCAGCTCGACCTGGGCGGCGGCCAGCGCCGTACGGGCGGCGGCGAGTTCGACCGGCAGGGTCGGACGGCGGAAGCCGCTGACCGCCTCGCGGACGTCGATCAGCGACTGCCTGGCCACCGACTCGATGTCGGCGACCTGGGCGCGCGCGGCCTCCGGCTTGTCCTGGTCCATGAACCGCCCGGCCAGCTCACTCTTCAGCGTGATCAGCGACAGCGAGTGCCCGAGCAGGTCGTGCAGGTCCCGGGCCAGGCGCAGCCGCTCTTCGGACGCCGCCAGGTGCGCGATGGCCGCCCTGGCCTCCCGCAGCTCCCGCATCGTGACGATCAGCCGCTGGAGGCCGGTCATCGCGAGGCCGCTCAGGAAGCAGGGCAGCACGATCGCGGCGAGGGTGTCCGCCTCGGCCCCGATCAGCAGCGCGACCACCAGGGCCAGTACCGTCGCCGCCGCCACCCCGGGGATCCCGAGCCTCGGCGGCAGGACGACGGCGACGCAGACCGAGGTGTAGGTGAACAGCGTCAGCCAGGCCTCGCCGAGCCCGAAGGAGGTGGCCAGCGCCAGCACCGTCATCACCGCGACGCTGACGTGGTGGCCCCGCCACTGCGCCGGCTTGGTCGAGCGGGAGGCGACCAGCGTCAGGTAGGCGCTGAGGAACACCGCCAGCGCCAGCCCGCCCGCCACCGTCGCGCCCGTACCGTGCCGGCCGCCGGCCAGATCCTTGACCGGGTAGGCCAGGTAGACCATCCACAGCGACATCCAGGAGAGCTTGACGACCAGCTGGCGCCGGTTCTCCACCGGCGCACCCGGGATGTTGGTGAACGAGGTACGCCCCTGCTCCTCCTCCCCCGGCTCGGCGGGACGGCGGTTCAGGGGCGACTTCGGCATGGCGATCATCATGCCTGCTCGGTGTCCCTGCGGTACAGGACGGCCGCAGCGGCCGCGAAGACCACCAGGAAGCCGGCCAGACCGGCGACCGCCGCCAGGTCCAGCGAGTGCCCGGGCCGGCTGAACGAGGCCAGCTCGTTGTACAGGTACACCGGGTCGAACCGGGCGAAGGGCCGCAGCGAGTCGCCCACCGGGAACCACGTCCCGCCGAACAGCGCCATCACCATGTAGGCGATCATCACGATCGGCTGCACCGCGTCCGGCTCCGCCGCGTACCCCAGTGCCACGCCCAGGGCGGCGAAGACGAAGCTGCCCAGCCACAGGGCCAGACCCAGACCCGCCCAGCGCGCGGCGCTGAGCTCCACGCCCTCGAAGTAGCCGACCGCGAAGACCACCAGGATCGCGGGCAGGGTGGTGACCGCGCAGGCCGCGATCTTGGCGGTGGTGTACGCCCACCCCGGCAGCGCCGTCAGCCGCAACTGCCGCACCCAGCCGCTGCCGCGCTCCAGCGAGATCCGCTGCGCGTTGCCGGTCAGGACGGCCCCGACCGCGCCGAAGGTGGCCATCGAGACCATGAAGTACGCCTTCGCGGGGATGCCCCCCTCGACGTTGCCGCCGTGGTGGGCGCTGATGAAGAAGACGTACAGCAGCCCCGGGTAGAGCAGCGTGAACAACAGGTAGCGCTTGTTGCGCAGGGTGCGCACGATCTCCAGCTGGATCAGGGTGGTCATCGCACACGCTCCTCGGCGGCGTAGTCGTCCTCGGTGTACCTGCCGGCGGTGTCCCTGCCGTCGGCGTACTCGCCGGTGATGGTCAGGAAGGCCTGCTCCAGGCCCAGCCCGGTGACCTCCAGGCCACGCGGGTACAGCCCCGCGCGGTAGAGACCGGCGACGGTCGCGTCGGCGTCGGCGGTGCGGATGCGTACCGTGCGCACGCCCGCGGGCCGGCCGCCGATGTCCAGCGACAGCACACCCGGCAGGCCGCGCAGCAGCCGCTCCTGCGGCGGGCCGTCGGCGGCGTGCAGGTCGAAGGTGACCCGGCGGGCGCCGGCCCTGGCCTTGATCTCCGCCGAGGAGCCGTCGGCGATCAGCCGGCCCCCGTGCAGGACCAGGACCCGGTCGGCGACCGAGTCCGCCTCCTCCAGGTAGTGGGTGGCGAACAGCACGGTGCGCCCGGCGTCGGCCTGCGCCCGCATGGTGGCCCAGAAGGCCTGTCGGACGGAGACGTCCATCCCGGTGGTCGGCTCGTCCAGCACGATCAGATCGCTCGCGCCGGCGATGGCCAGCGCGAACCGCACCCGCTGCTCCTGGCCGCCGGAGAGCTTGTCCACCTTACGGTCGGCGAGCTCGGCGACGCCGGCGTCCCGCAGCACCTCCTGGACGCCCCGGCCGCGCGGGTGGACGTCGCAGGCGAACTTCACCAGTTCGCGGACCTTGACGTCACCCATCAGCCCGCCGCTCTGCAGCATCGCGCCGACCCGCCCGGCCGCGATGGCCGCCCTCGGCGTGCCGCCGAACAGCGAGACGCTCCCGCGGTCGGGCGCGCGCAGGCCCAGCAGCAGATCCAGGCTGCTGGACTTGCCGGCCCCGTTCGGACCGAGCAGCGCCACCGTCTCGCCGGGGCGCAGGACCAGGTCCAGATCCCGCACCGCCCGGACGCGGCCGTAGCTCTTGCTGACCTGCCGGAAGGCGGCGACCTCACCGCCCACCCCGAAATCCGTCACGGTGTTCATCCGTCCCCGTCCCCGCTCTCTCTCCTGGCCCCGGCCGCTGCTCGGCCCGACCTCTCAAGAGTCCCGTCCGGGGGGTGGCCGACGGCAGTGTGCACCGTCGTGCTTCGGGGATGACGGATGTCATGCCGGGGCCCGGCCGGATGTCACCGGCTGTCGGGCGCCCCGGTCGCGCCCGGCGCACCGGCTGGAACGGGCGCGCTCAGCGCGCACGCGCGCCCGCGGGCGCACACGGCGGAGGGGGAGCGGGTACCCACGCCCCGCTCCCCCTCCGCTCTTCCGTCAGCCCGCCAGCGCGTGCTTGACGAAGTCCACCTGGAGCAGCAGCAGGTTCTCCGCCACCTCCTCCTGCGGCGTCATATGGGTGACCCCGGAGAGCGGCAGCACGGTGTGCGGGCGCCCGGCCGCGAGCAGCGCCGAGGAGAGCCGCAGGGTGTGGGCGGCCACCACGTTGTCGTCCGCCAGCCCGTGAATGATCATCAGTGGCCGCTCCAGGCCGGCCGCGTAGCCGGTCAGCGAGTTGGCGGCGTACACCTCCGGGCGCTCGTGCGGGTCGCCGAGGTAGCGCTCGGTGTAGTGGGTGTCGTACAGCTCCCAGTCCGTCACCGGCGCCCCGGCGACGGCGGCGTGGAAGACGTCGGGGCGGCGCAGCACGGCGAGCGCCGACAGGTAGCCGCCGTAGGACCAGCCACGGATCGCGACCCGCCCGAGGTCCAGCGGGAACTCCCCGGCCAGCGCGTGCAGCGCGTCCACCTGATCGTCCAGGGTGACGCCGGCGAAGTCGAGGGCGATCGACTTCTCCCACCCGGGGCTGCGCCCGGGGGTGCCGCGGCCGTCCGCGACGACGACGGCGAAGCCCTGGTCGGCGAACCACTGCGAGTTCAGGTGCGGGTTGTGCGCCTGGACGACGCGCTGCCCGTGCGGGCCGCCGTACGGGTCCATCAGCACCGGCAGCAGGCCGTCGCGCTCCCGGTCGTAGCCGGTGGGCAGGAAGACAGCGGCCGGGATGCGGCGTTCGCCGGCGAAGCGGAACACCGGCCGGGCGGTCAGTACCGGGGTCTCGGCGTACGACTCGATGGTGGCGATCTCGTCCACCACCACGCCCTCCGGCAGGTCCCGGCCGACCTGGACGAGCGCGCCGGGCCGGTTGTGCACGGAGGTCGCGCGGACGGTGATGCCGGCGGCGTGCACCGCGCTGGTGACGGAGGTGAACGGCTCGCCGTTGGCACTCTCCCAGGTCAGCCGCTTGCCGTCGTGGCTGATCCGCCCGACCGCGATCCAGCCGGGCTCCGGGTCGCTCTCCTGCTCGCCGCCGCCGGCGCTGAAGAACACCTCCTCGTCGGTGATCGCGACCACCGAGCGCAGCTGGAGGTCCGCGCCGGTGACGGGGTGGTCCCCGATCACCAGCGCCCGGACCCGGCCCTCGGCGCCGTCGGCACCGTCGAGGTCGGAGATCCGCACCAGCTTGCCGTCCGGGGTCCAGGCCGGCACCCCGGGGAACAGCTCCAGCCAGTGGTCGTCGGTCTCCTCCAGGAGCAGCTCGCTCGCGCCGGTCTCGACGTCCACGGCCCGTACCTGCTGGGTGCGCTGGTCCCGTGCCTGGACGAGCAGCAGCGGCGGGCCGCCGGCCGACCAGTGCACCCGGGCCAGGTACGGGAACGCCTCACGGTCCCACTCCACCTCGACCCGGCTGCCGTCGAGGCCGAGCACCCAGAGCCCGACCTCGGCGTTGGCCGTGCCGGCCGCCGGGTAGGCGATCTCGGCGGGCTCGGCGGCGGGGTTGGCCGGGTCGGCGATCCACCAGCGCTGCACCGGGCTGTCGTCCGCCCGCTCGACCAGCAGCCGGTCGCTCTCGGGGGACCACCAGAAGCCGCGGTCGCGGTCCATCTCCTCCTGGGCGATGAACTCGGCCTGCCCCCAGGACACCCCCTCGCCGTCCGGCTGGGCGAACGCCCAGTCACCGCTGCCGTCGGTGCGGGTCAGTCGCAGCTCGCCGGCAGCGGTGGCGTACGCGACGTAGGCGCCGTCCGGGGAGGGCCGGGGGTCGAGCAGCGGGCCCTCGGCGGGCAGCTCGCTCGCGGTGCCGGCCACCAGGTCGGCGACGAACAGCCGCCCGGAGAGCGCGAAGGCGGCCAGCCGGCCGGGGCCGTCGAGCGCGTAGCCGACGATGCCGGCCGAGCCCTCCCGGCTGCGCTCGCGCCTGGCCCGTTCGGCCGGGGAGAGGTCCTCCTCGCCGCCGCCGAGGAGCGCCACCGGGTCGGCGGCGATCCGCTCGCGGCCGGTGGAGGTGTCGAGGGTCCAGAGCCGGTTGGCGCGGTCGCCGCCGGAGAGCGAGCGCAGGAAGACGACCCGGGCCCCGTCGGATGTGACGGTGAAGGACCGGGGCGCTCCGACGGTGTAGCGCAGCGTCCGCGCGTACTGCCGGGGGAAGGTGTCCGCAGGGGTATCGGAGATCATGGCACCAGACCCTACGACCTGGGGGCGCTCCCGGCCGGGCCGACGTGATCACTCGTTCGGAGCATGCGGGCGAACTACCCCCGGAAGGGCCCCACACCCCCTCCCACCGGCCCGTGCGCCCCGTCGACGCCACCGTGCCCCGGCCACGGCGACTCACCGAACGTGATGCGCCGGTCACTTATCGGGTATTCCTGGTTCAACGAGTGTGCCGGGCCCCGTCCCGGGCCGGCCCGCTCGGATGCTGGTCCCCGCAAGGTCCCGACCGCCGCCCTCCCCAAGGGGCGGCGCACCCGAGAAGGGGTGTGAGCCGCCATGGCTTTGTCCATCTCCGCAGCCATGCTGATGCTGGTCATCGTGGTGATGCTGATCCGCCGCTCCGGCCTGAAGCTCGCGCACGCGATCATCTGCGCGCTGCTCGGCTTCTATCTGGCGTCCAGCTCCATCGCGCCGTCCATCAGCCAGGTCACCAGCAATCTCGCAGGGATGATCAACGGCCTGAAGCTCTAGCCGGGCCCGCGCGGTCGTTAGGCTCTCCCCATGACCGCGATTCCCGGACGCCGCCTCCTCCTGGTCCACGCCCACCCCGACGACGAGTCGATCGGCAACGGCGCGACGATGGCGAGGTACGCCGCCGAGGGCGCCTCGGTCACCCTGGTGACCTGCACCCTCGGCGAGGGCGGCGAGGTCGTCGTCCCGGAGCTGGCCCATCTGACGGCGGACCGGGACGACACCCTCGGCCCATACCGGATCGGCGAGCTGACCAGCGCGATGCGCGAGGTCGGCGTCGCCGACTTCCGCTTCCTGGGCGGCCCCGGCCGCTACCGCGACTCCGGGATGATGGGCGTGCCCGACAACCAGGCGCCCGGCTGCTTCTGGCAGGCCGACCCGGACGAGGCCGCCGGCCACCTGGTCGAGGTGGTACGGGAGGTCCGGCCCCAGGTGCTGGTCACCTACGACGAGAACGGCGGCTACGGCCACCCCGACCACATCCAGGCGCACCGGGTGGCGATGCGGGCGTACGAGCTGGCCGCCGATCCGGCGTACCGCCCCGAGCTCGGCCCGGCCTGGCGGATCGCCAAGGTCTACTTCAACCGGATGCCGCGATCGGTGATCGACGAGGGGCTGCGCGAGGCCGCCGCCCGGGCGCCGTTCCCCGGCGTCGCAGAAGCGGGGGACGTACCGGGCGTGGTGGACGACCATCAGATCACCACGGTGCTGGACGGCCGGGCCCACGCCGGGCGCAAGGCCGCCGCGATGGCGGCGCACGCCACCCAGATCACCGTCGACGGTGACTTCTTCGCGCTCTCCAACAACCTGTCCCAGCCGCTGCTGGCGACCGAGTACTACCAGCTGGTGCGCGGCCAGGCGGGCCCCGTCAGCCCCGAGACCGACCTCTTCGCCGGCCTGGACACCGCCGCACCCGCCCCGGCGGGCACCGGCGCGGACACCCGCCAGGACACCCCTGCGGACACCGCCGAGGAGGCGACCCGATGATCGACCAAGCCCCGACCCGCACCCTGCGCTCCCTGCCCGCCCGGGTGCTGGGCAGCCGCTCCGCGCGCCTGGCCGAGCCGCAGCCGCCGCGGGCCGGCCGGATCGTCGCGTATGTCGGGTTCTTCCTGCTCGGCATCGTGGTGTCGGTGTGCGGATCTTTCGTGCAGGCCTTGTGGGTGCCGGCCGGTCTGCTGATCTCGCTGGCGGCCACCGCCGCGGTCTTCTACGCCGGCCTCCGGGTGACCGGCACCAAGCTCGGCGCCGGCGTGCCGGTGGCCGGCTGGTTCCTGGCACTGCTGGTCCTGATGGTGCCTCGACCCGAGGGCGACGCGGTGCTCTGGCCGGGCTTCTCCTCGTACACGTACCTGTTCCTGGGCTCGATCATCGGGGTGATCTGCGCCACCCTGCCCACCCGTGGCGGCTACCTCCTGGGCGCCCCCCGCGCGGGTCGCTGAGCCCCGGCGGGAGGGGGCGCCGAGCGCCCTCGTACGCCCCCGACGAGCCCTGTCGGGCCCGCACACGACGAGCAGTCAGCACCCGGCGCCCGTAGTCTCATACCGGAGGAACCGGACGTATCGCGTTCCATCCGAACCAGTTCACCGCTCAGTTCTTCCCAGTATGGTGGTGCCGCAGGACGAGAAGCTGGTGTCGGTAGGGGATGCGGTCCGGTCCACACCCGGCGGTAACCACCGCCCAGCTGGACAGCCGCCCCACAACCCGCGATCGTGCCCCAGGCCACGACCCGCGAACCCGGAGCAGAGCAGCATTGAGCAGCCGCGAATCTGACAACGCGAACCCGACGCCCCGGCGCACGGGCCCGGACGCCTACCCGTCCGGCACCCCGCCGTACGGCATCCCGGGCATGCCCAACGGCAGCGACCAGGCTGCGCCGGCGGACCCGGGCGGGGACGAGGACGTCCCGAAGACCGAGACCACGCTGACCACCCGGGTGCGGATCAACATCCCCGGGTCACGTCCGATCCCGCCGGTGGTGGTGCGCAGCACCGTCAAGACCGAGGACGGCGGGGGCGAGGGCCCGCCCGCCGAGGTGCCCGAGCCCGCCGGCCCGCGCCACCGCTCCGCCGCGCCGTCCTCCCCCGTGCTCGGGGTGATGGAGGGCGGCCCGCGCACGGCCACCCCGCCGAACCTGCCGCCCGAGTGGCAGGGCGGCGAGCAGTCCGAGGCCGAGTCGACCGGCGAGTGGTTCCGGCCGCGGCAGAGGAAGGGCTCCGAGCCGGCTCCGGTGCCGGCCGCCGTGCCGGCCGGCGCCCCGCGCGATGCGGGCGAGAGCAGGCCCGCCGAGGCGCGCCCGAAGGACGCCCGCCCCGGCGGCGGCCGTCCGGGCGGCCAGCGCCCGGCGCAGGGCCAGCGTCCGGCCCAGGGACCGCGTCCGCCCCAGGGACCGCGTCCGACCGGTGCGCCGGCCTCGCCGTACGCGGCGGAGCCGGGCCAGGGCCGTTCCGACGACCCGTTCGGCACCAGCGTCAGCCCGAACGCCGCGCGGGCCGAGGCCGCCGCGTACGAGGACGGGATGCCCGATCCCCAGTCGCTGCCGGCCGACTGGCAGGCGGACGCCCCCGGCGGCGCCCCGGTGGACCCGTTCCAGCCGGGCCCCGAGCAGGGCCCGCTGCCCACCCGCCCGCACCCCCGTCAGGGCGGCGCTCCCGGCGCTCCGCAGGGCGGCGGCCGCGGTCAGCAGCGGCGGCCCGAGGCCGGCCAGGAGGACACCGCGATCGGCGGCTTCGGGCCGATCCCCGACGACACTGCGCAGTCCGCCGCCATATCCGGCATGCCGCAGCCCGGGCTGTTCGCCTCGGCGCCGCCGGCGGCCTCGCCGGCCGCGCCCGGCGCCCCGATGACCCCCGGTGGTCTCTTCCCCGGCGCCCCGGGCGCCTCCGGGCCCGGCGCCGACCCGTTCGGCCCGAGCGGCCAGTTCGCCTCCGGCCCCGGCCGCCCCCAGGCGGGCTCGCCCGCCGAGGGCTTTCCGGCGGCGCCGGCACCCGCCGCCCCCGCCGCTCCCGCTCCCGCCGCCAAGGCCGCGGCCAAGCCCGCCCCCAAGCGGCGCAGCAAGGCCGTCAAGCTGGTGGTGTACGGCGTCGCCGGGGTGCTCTTCCTCGGCGCGGCCGCGTACGGCACCGGGCTGATGCTGAACCAGGCGGACGTACCCAAGGGCACCGTGGTGCTCGGTACGGACATCGGCGGCAGCAGCCGTGACCAGGCGATCCACCAGCTCGACGACAGCGTCGCCAAGGCCGGCCAGCAGCCGGTGAAGCTGAAGATCAACGACCGGACGGTGGACCTCGACCCGCTGACCGCCGGGCTGAGCTTCGACACCACGGCCACCGTGGACGGCCTGACCCAGCACAACTACAACCCGGTCGTGGTGATCAACTCGCTCAAGGGCGGCGAGAAGGCCGTGCCGCCGGAGGTCAAGGTGGACCGGGCCAAGCTCAAGGCCGCCCTGGACGCGCTGGCCACCGGCTCCGGGCAGGGGCTGCAGGAGGGGTACGTCCGGTTCAGTGAGACCGGCGAGCCCGTCGTGGTGCCCGGCAAGGCCGGGCAGGCCGTGGACTCCGCCGCCGCCGTGGGTCAGGTCGAGCAGGCCTACCGGGACCGCGCCGCGGGCAAGGACGTGGCGCCGGTGCCGCTGTCCGTCACCGTCGCCCAGCCGAGGATCTCCGCTCAGGCACTCCAGGCCGCGGCCGACGGCATGGGCAAGGCCGTGGCGAGCGGGCAGGTGCACGTACTGGCCGGCGTCAGGAAGTTCGACTTCGGCAAGCTCGCGGCCTCCAGGGCACTCACCCTCGTCCCGGACGCCAACGGCAAGATCGTGCCCAAGTGGGACTACGACCAGCTGGGCGGCCTGCTCGGCGGGACCTTCGACAAGGTCAAGGCGCGCAAGGGCGGCGCCCTCGTGCCGATCACCGTTCAGGACGTCGCGGACGCGATCACCTCCGTCATGGAGAAGAGCGGCGACAAGGAACGGACCTTCAGGTTCACCACCACCTGACGCATCGTCGCACCGCTCCGGAAGGCCGGGACCTGGCATCAGGTCCCGGCCTTCCGGCGTCCGAAGGCGCTCGCGTCATGTCCGATAGTCGAACAGCTGATGGCCGATCAACACCCCTTATTCATGAGACGGTTCGTGGCGGATACTCGCCAATGGCGGTCCATAACTGGACATATCAGAATAACTTGCTTGCCCGCCACAAACGTTGGCACACAACCCGCCCGCGACCTGAAAAACCCGCCGCTGCCTGCGCTTTTCACCCTAGAACCCATGGTCAAAGGGGGCCTCAAACCTGCGACCAGGGTTTCTGCGTTACCAACCCTTGATTCGCCGCCGGTCGACAACGCTCCCCACGGTCAGCAAGATGTGGCACCAAGGCCGTTCCACAGCGGCGCGAAGTTTCTGTCCAGATCAGCGGCACTCCGAGCCCCCTCGACCGTGGCCCCGGCACCCGCACCGACTGGACCGCACGAGGGAGAGAAGCGCCTTGGGTCGCTACATGCTGCGCAAGTTGGCCAACTATCTGGTCCTGGTCATCATTGCCGCGTCCCTCACCTATTTCCTGGCCGGACTGAGCCTCAACCCGAAGGCGAAGTACGAGGGGCGCAACCCGCCCGTGCCGATCGCCACCATCACCAAGTCGCTGGACGACATCAACCAGAACCCGGACACCCCGATCCTGGAGCGCTTCGGGACCTGGGCCAACGGCGTCGCCCACGGTGACCTCGGCAAGACCATCGACAACAGCTCGGTGAACGACGACTTCGGCCGCCGGGTCGGCGTCTCCACCCGGCTGCTGCTGATCGCCACCCTGCTCGGTTCGGTCGGCGGCGTCGCCCTCGGCGCGCTCGGAGCCATCAAGCAGTACAAGTTCTTCGACCGGTTCACCACCGTCGGCTCGTTCCTGATCCTCGCCACTCCCGTGTTCGTCCTGGGCAGCGCCCTGCAGATCGGCGCCACCCAGTTCAACGACGGCTCGGCGACGATCAAGGTGGTGAGCGAGTACGACTCCGAGTTCCAGGGCCGCTGGGACTTCGAGGCGCTGGTCAACCGCGGGCAGCACATGCTGCTCCCGATGATCACCCTGGTGCTCATCCAGGTCGCCCTCTACAGCCGCTACCAGCGCAGCACCATGCTGGACGTGCTCGGCAGCGACTTCCTGCGCACCGCCCGCGCCAAGGGCCTGCGCCGGCGCGACGCGCTGGTCAAGCACGGTCTGCGCACGGCCGTCCTGCCGGTGGTCCCGCTGCTGGTCTACAACATCGTGCTGCTGTTCACCGGCGCCACCATCACCGAGAAGACCTTCGGCTGGCACGGCATGGGCGAGTGGCTGGTCGACTCGATCAACCGCAACGACGTCAACTCCGTCGCGGCGGTCGGGCTCTTCACCGCGGTCCTGGTGCTGATCGCAGGCCTGCTCTCCGACCTGCTGTACGCGGCACTCGACCCCCGGGTCCGGGCCTGACCCCCCGCGCCCAGGACCGACCCCGCCCCAGCCGCCCAGGAGAGCAGAGATGACCTCGACCACCGCCCCCGAAGCAGTAGCCCCAGCCGCCCCGGCCAAGAAGCGCACCAGCCGTGCCCGGCTGACCGTCCGCCGGTTCGCCCGTAACCGGATGGCCCTGGTGGGCCTGGGCATCATCGTGCTGCTGTTCCTCACCGCCTACCTCGGCCCGCTGTTCAACAAGTGGAACTACACGCAGCACGACTACATGGCGTTCATGTCGCCGCCCACCGCGGACCACTGGTTCGGCACCACCCAGGGCGGCCAGGACATGTTCGCGCTGACCATGCGCGGGCTGCAGAAGTCGCTGGTGATCGGCCTGCTGGTCGGCATGCTCACCACGCTGCTCGCCGCCACCGCGGGCGCCTTCTCCGCCTACTACGGCGGTTGGACGGACCGTTCGCTGATGTGGCTGGTCGACCTTCTGCTGGTCATGCCGAGCTTCCTGATCCTCGCCGTGCTCTCCCCGGTGTTCCGCTCCTCCAGCTGGCTGATCTTCGTGGTGATGATCGCCGCGTTCAGCTGGATGATCACCGGCCGGGTGGTCCGCTCGATGACGCTGACCCTGAAGGACCGTGAGTTCGTCAAGGCCGCCAAGTACATGGGCGTACCCGGGCCAGTGATCATCTTCCGGCACATCCTGCCGAACATGGCCTCGCTGCTGATCATCGACGCGGTGATCCAGGTCGGCGCCGCGGTGGTCTTCGAGTCCACGCTGTCGTACTTCGGCTTCGGCATCCAGCCGCCGGACGTCTCGCTCGGCACCGTGATCTCAGCGAACCAGAGCATGGCGATGTCCTACCCCTGGCTGTTCCTCTTCCCGGCCTCCGCCCTGGTCCTGATCGGCCTCGCGGTCTCCTTCATCGGTGACGGCCTGCGCGACGCGCTCGACCCCAACTCCACCGGTGCCAAGGCCAAGTGGAGCAAGAAGCTGGACCAGGCCACGGACCGCATGGCCATGGCCGAGGCGCCGTCCAAGGGCACCGAGGTGCTGACGTCATGACCCAGGCCTCCGGCAACCCAGCAGACAGCACCCGTACCAAGGAAGGAGTCCGACCGGTGACCGACACCCGGCTGGACAAGTCGCAGCCCTCGCTGGAGCAGCCCGTGCTGGAGGTCTCCGACCTCCACGTCTCCTTCCCCAGCGAAGCCGGCCCGGTGCGCGCGGTGCGCGGCGTCTCGTACGCCGTCCGCCCCGGCGAGGTGCTGGGCATCGTGGGCGAGTCGGGATCCGGCAAGTCGGTCTCCTCGATGGCCGTGCTCGGTCTGCTGCCGGAGAGCGCGCGGATCACCGGCTCGATCAAGCTGGCGGGTCGTGAGCTGCTCGGGCTGAACGACACCCAGCTCTCCGAGATCCGCGGCAAGGAGATCGGGATGGTCTTCCAGGACCCGCTCTCCGCGCTGACCCCGGTGTACAGCGTCGGCACCCAGATCATCGAGGCGCTGCGGATCCACCAGAAGATGACCAAGCAGCAGGCCCGCGAGCGGGCGATGGAGCTGCTGGACATCGTCGGCATCCCGGACCCCAAGCGCCGGGTGGACAACTTCCCGCACGAGTTCTCCGGCGGTATGCGCCAGCGCGCGGTGATCGCCATGGCGATCGCCAACGACCCCAAGGTGATCATCGCGGACGAGCCCACCACCGCGCTGGACGTCACCATCCAGGCGCAGGTGCTGGAGGTGCTCAAGAAGGCCCAGGACGTCACCGGCGCCGGCATCGTGATGATCACCCACGACCTCGGAGTGATCGCCGGCTTCGCCGACCGCGTCCAGGTGATGTACGCCGGCCGCCCGGTCGAGGCCGGCACCGTGGACGAGGTGTACTACACCCCCCGGATGCCGTACACCATCGGCCTGCTGGGCTCGATCCCCCGGCTGGACAACACCGAGCGCCGGGCGCTCACCCCGATCGAGGGCACCCCGCCGTCGATGGCCGCCCTCAAGCCGGGCTGCCCGTTCGCCGCGCGCTGCCCGATCGCGATCGAGGTCTGCCACGAGCGCGAGCCCGCGCTGAGCGAGCGCGAGGGCGTCGGGCACCGCACCGCCTGCCACCGCAGCCACGAGCTGGCCGCCGGTCTCGACCCGGCGACCATCTACCCCGTCCCCGAGCTGCCGCCGGTCGCCGAGACCAGCGCGCTGCCGCGCGAGCAGCGCCCCGCGGTGCTCGAGCTCACCCAGCTGACCAAGCACTTCCCGCTCACCACCGGCGCGATCGTCAAGCGCAAGGTCGGTACCGTCCGCGCGGTGGACGGCATCACGCTGGACATCCGCGAGGGCGAGACGCTCGGCCTGGTCGGCGAGTCCGGCTGCGGCAAGACCACCACGCTGCTGGAGATCCTGGACCTGCCCAGCGGCCAGGCCGGCACGGTGACCGTCTTCGGCAAGGACATCCGGGGCCTGAAGAGGGCCGACCGCAAGGCCCTGCGCCGGGACATGCAGATCGTCTTCCAGGACCCGATGGCCGCGCTCGACGCCCGGATGCCGATCGGCGACATCCTCGCCGAGCCGCTGAAGACCCACGGCTGGGAGAAGGAGCGGATCGCCGCCCGGGTGCCCGAGCTGCTGGAGCTGGTCGGCCTCAACCCCGACCACGCCGACCGCTACCCGGCGGAGTTCTCCGGCGGGCAGCGCCAGCGCATCTCGATCGCCCGCGCGCTCGCCCTGGAGCCCAAGCTGGTCATCCTGGACGAGCCGGTCTCCGCCCTGGACGTCTCCATCCAGGCGGGTGTGCTCAACCTGCTCGACGAGCTGAAGACCCGGCTCGGCCTGAGCTACCTGTTCGTGGCCCACGACCTGTCCGTGGTGCGGCACATCGCGGACCGGATCGCGGTGATGTACCTCGGCCGGATCGTCGAACTCGGTGACACCGAGGCGCTCTTCGCCGAGCCCTCGCACCCGTACACGCAGGCCCTGCTCTCCGCCGTGCCGCTGCCCGACCCGCGCAAGGAGCGGGAGCGCACCCGGATCATGCTCACCGGCGACCTGCCCAGCCCGGCCGACGTGCCGAGCGGCTGCCGGTTCCGCAACCGCTGCCCGAAGTACCTCACGCTCAGCGAGGGCGAGCAGCAGCGCTGCCGCGACGAGGACCCGGCCGACAGCCGGATCGGCGCCGACCACGTGGCGGCCTGCCACTTCGCCTCGGCGCTCGAAATCGTCTGACGGCGGCTCCCCCTCGCCTGCCCCGGGGCGGTCTTCCTTCGCCCCGGGGTCCGGTCACCCGTACCACCCCAGAACCACCCAAGAGCCACCCGTATCACCCGCACCGCCTCACCCGCCCGAAACCCACTGGGGGAACTCCCGTGAAGCACAGCAGAATCCCGCTCGCCCTGGTCGCCTCCGTCGCCGTCGCGTCCCTCTCGCTGACCGCCTGCAGCTCCAGCAAGGGCAGCGCGGACAACGCCGCGAAGGCCACCGAGGCCCCGAAGATGACGGCGATCGACATCAACGCGCAGGACCGTTCCGCCCTCAAGCAGGGTGGCACGCTGCACTACTCGATCGACCAGTTCTCCAGCCAGTGGAGCCCCCTCGAGGCGGACGGCAACGAGAGCTCGACCATCGAGGTCGCCAAGACGCTCTTCCCGACCCTGTGGCGCTCGGACGCCGGTGGCACCCAGACCCCGAACCCGGCGTACCTGCAGGACGCCAAGGCCGAGACCAAGGACGGCAAGCAGGTCGTCACCTGGACCCTCAACCCCAAGGCCAAGTGGTCGGACGGCACGCCGATCACCTGGAAGGACATCGAGCTCAACTGGAAGGCCCAGAACGGCAAGGACGCCAACTTCAAGGCGACCAGCACCGTCGGCTTCGACCAGGTCGACAGCGTCGTCAAGGGCAAGGACGACTACCAGGCGATCATGACCTTCGCCAAGCCGTTCTCGGAGTGGCAGGGCATGTTCAACTCGGTCGCCAACGCGCCGCTCCTCCCGGGCAGCCAGATGGACACCGCCGACAAGTTCAACACCGCGTACGTGGACGCCATCCCGGTCACCGCCGGCCCGTTCAAGTTCGAGAAGTTCGACAAGACCGCGCAGACCGTCAGCGTGGTGGCCGACCCCAACTGGTGGGGCGACAAGCCGATGCTGGAGAAGGTCGTCTTCCACGCCATGGACCCGGGCGCCGCCCCCAAGGCCTTCGCCAACGGTGAGGTCGACTTCTACAACAACGGCCCCGACGTGGCCGGTTTCAAGGCCATCCAGGGCACCGCGGACGGTGCGGTCCGCGAGGCCGGCGGCCCGAACTTCCGCCACGTCCAGCTGAACGGCAAGAGCCCGCAGCTGACCGAGGCCACCGTGCGTCAGGCGATCTTCCAGGCCATCGACCGCGACACCATCGCCAAGGCCGACCTGAACGGCCTCAACTGGCCGGCCACCGCACTGAACAACCACCTGCTGGTGGCCAACCAGAACGGTTACAAGGACAACTCCAACGGCCTGAGCAAGTTCGACCCCGAGGCCGCCAAGAAGAAGCTCGACGACGCGGGCTGGAAGCTCGACGGTGACGTCCGCAAGAAGGACGGCAAGGCGATGGAGCTCAAGCTCGTCATCCCGGCCGGTGTCCCCGTGGCCCAGAACGAGTCCTCGATGATCACCGAGATGCTGAAGAACGTCGGCATCAAGGTCAACACCTTCACCGCCCCGTCGAACGAGTTCTTCGACAAGTACATCTACAAGTTCGACTTCGACATGACGGTCTACGCGCTGCTCGGCACGCCGTTCCCGGCCTCCAGCGCCAAGCCCAACTTCGGGCTCGGCACGGTCAGCAACTACGCCCAGGTCGGCAGCGCCGAGGCCGACGCCGCCTTCGACCGGGCCGCCGCCGCGTCGGACGTGACCACGGAGTTCCAGGAGATCAACAAGGCCGACGAGGAGCTCTGGAAGATCGCGGGCCTGGTCACCCTGTACCAGCGTCCGGCGATCTTCGGCGCCAAGAAGAACCTGGCCAACATCGGTGCCCAGGGCCTCTCGGACGTCGTCTGGGAGAACGTCGGCTTCCAGAAGTGACGGTAGCCGCACCACGCTGAACGGCCGGGCCCCGGGAGATTCTCCCGGGGCCCGGCCCCTTTGTCCGGCCCGCGCGCTCGGCCGGCCCGCTCGCGCAGCGTGCTCAGCCCGCGCCGACCACGTCCCGTACCTCCGCGAAGTGGCAGGCCGACTCGTGCGCCGCCGCGCCCTTCAGCAGGCCGGGAACGGCCAGCAGCGGCTCCTCCACGGCGCACCGCTCCTGCGCCTTCCAGCAGCGGGTGCGGAACCGGCAGCCCGAGGGCGGGTTGGCCGGCGAGGGCAGGTCACCGGTGAGCAGGATGCGCTCCCGCCCCTCCCGGCCGGTCGGGTCGGGCACCGGTACCGCGGAGAGCAGCGCCTGGGTGTACGGGTGGGTCGGGGACGCGTAGATCTCGTCCTCCGTCCCGATCTCGACCATCTTGCCGAGGTACATCACACCGACCCGGTCGGAGATGTGCCGGACGATGGAGAGGTCGTGCGCGATGAACATGTAGGAGAGCTCGAAGTCGCTCTGGAGCTGCTCCAGCAGGTTGATCACCTGCGCCTGGACGGAGACGTCCAGCGCCGAGACGGGCTCGTCACAGATGATCACCTCCGGCTTGAGCGCCAGACCCCGGGCGATGCCGATGCGCTGACGCTGACCGCCGGAGAACTGGTGCGGGTACCGGTTGATGTACTCCGGGTTGAGGCCGACCACGTCCAGCAGGTCCTGCACCGCCCTGCGGCGGTCGCCCTTGGGGGCGACCTCGGGATGGATCTCGAACGGCTCACCGATGATGTCGCCGACCGTCATCCGCGGGTTCAACGAGGTGTACGGGTCCTGGAACACCATCTGGATGTTCCGGCGCACCGCCTTGAGGGCGGCGCCGGAGAGCTTGGAGATGTCCTCGCCCTTGAACAGCACCTGGCCGGAGGTGGCCCGCTCCAGGTTCATCAGCACCTTGGCGAGGGTCGACTTGCCACAGCCGGACTCACCGACGATGCCGAGCGTCTCCCCCTTCCGCAGCCCGAAGGAGATCCCGTCGACCGCCTTCACCGCGCCGACCTGCCGCTTGAAGAGGATGCCCTGGGTCAGCGGGTAGTGCTTGACCAGGTCCTTGACCTCCAGGATGGGCTCAGCCATGGAGGGTCTCCTTCCAGAGGTGGCAGGCACTGCGCCGGCCCGGCAGCTCGCCGCCGTCCGCGTCCAGCACCGGTACCAGCCGGGGCAGTTCACCACGGCACAGGTCCACCGCCCGGTCGCAGCGCGGGTTGAAGGCGCAGCCCTCGGGGATGCGCAGCAGGCTCGGGGGCAGGCCCTTGATGGCGTACAGGTCCTGGCCCTTCTGGTCCAGCCGCGGGATCGAGTTCAGCAGTCCCTTGGTGTACGGGTGCGCGGGCCGGGCGTACAGCTCGTGCACGGGGGCCGTCTCGACGATCCGGCCGGCGTACATCACCGCGATCTTGTCCGCGACGTCGGCGACCACGCCGAGGTCGTGGGTGATCAGGATCAGGCCCATGTTGAACTCGGCCTGGAGCTCCGCGAGCAGGTCCATCACCTGGGCCTGGACGGTCACGTCCAGGGCGGTGGTCGGCTCGTCCGCGATGATCAGGTCCGGCTCCAGGGCCAGCGCCATCGCGATCATGATGCGCTGGCGCATACCACCGGAGAACTGGTGCGGGTAGTCCCCCACCCGCTGCCTGGCCGCCGGGATGCGCACCCGCTCCATCAGCTCGACGGCCTTCTCCTTCGCCTCCTTGCGGGAGGCGCCCTGGTGCACCCGGAACATCTCGCCCAGCTGGTAGCCCACGCTCAGCACGGGGTTGAGCGAGGAGAGCGCGTCCTGGAAGATCATCGCGACCTTGCGGCCGCGGATCGCCCGCCGGTCCTTGGAGCTCATGGCGAGCAGGTTCTCGCCGCGGAAGCGGATCTCACCCGCGGTGATCCGGCCGGGTGGCATGTCCAGGATGCCCATGATCGCCTGCGCGGTCACCGACTTACCGGAGCCGGACTCCCCCAGCACCGCCAGGGTCTCCCCGGCCGCGACCGAGTAGCTGACCCCGTTGACGGCCTTGGCCACGCCGTCCCGGGTGTGGAACTCGATGTGGAGGTCGTCGACCTCCAGCAGCGGCGTGCCGGACGTCAGTTGCTCGCGCCCGCCGAGCACCTCCACCGTCTCGCCGGGTGCCGTGGCGTCCTTCGAAAGCTTCGGTACGGAAGTCATCGTCCGCAGCCCTCCTCAGCGCAGCTTCGGGTCGAGGGCGTCGCGCACCGCGTCGCCGAGCATGATGAACGCCAGCACCGTCACACTCAGCACGACGGCCGGGAACAGCAGCACGTGCGGGGCGTTGAGGAAGCGGGACTGCGCGTCGCTGATCATCAGACCCCAGGAGATGGCCGGGGACTGGATGCCGATCCCCAGGTAGGAGAGCGCGGCCTCCGCCCCGATGTACACGCCCAGGTTGATGGTCGACACCACGATGACCGGGGCCACCGCGTTGGGCAGGATGTGCCGGCTGACGATCCGTCCAGTGCCCGCGCCCAGCGCCCTGGCGGCCACCACGTAGTCGTTGTGCTTGTTGGCGAGCACCGCCGAGCGCATCAGCCGGTAGATCTGCGGCCAGCCGAGGACGGCCATCACCATCGAGACCGTGAAGGCGTTGCCCTTCTGGAAGTTGGCCATGATCAGCATGCCGCCGAGCAGCAGCGGGATGGCGAAGAAGATCTCGGTGACCCGGGAGAGCAGGCTGTCCCAGAGCCCGCCGACCCACCCGGCCAGCAGTCCGAGCACCCCGCCCACCAGCACCACCAGCGTGGTGGTCAGCAGACCGACGATGATCGAGTTCCGGGCGCCCCACACCGTACGGGTGTAGACGTCGCAGCCCTGCACGTCGAAGCCGAACCAGTGCTCGGCGCTCGGGCGCCTCAGCGAGTCCTGGAGCTGGCAGAAGCCCGCCGACCGCGGGTCCTGGTCGGTGAACAGCCCCGGGGCGATCGCCAGCGCCACCATGAACAGCACCAGCACGGCGCCGATCAGGAACAGCGGGCTGCGCCGCAGGTCGTACCAGGCGTCCGTCCAGAGGCTGGCGACCCGCTCGCCCTTGCCGCCGGGCTCGGGTACGGCCGCCGTGGCCGGTTCGCCGGTGGCCTGCCCGGGGATGGTGACGCTGTCGGCCGGCACCGGGTCGGCCGCGTGGTCGCTCTTGGTCGGCTCACTCATAGCGGATCCTCGGGTCAAGGACGGCGTACAGCAGGTCGACCACCAGGTTGGCGAACAGGTACACCATCACCAGCGCGCTCACGATGCCCACCACGATGGTCCGCTCCCGCAGGTAGACGGACTGGAAGAGCTGGTGGCCGACGCCGGGGATGTTGAAGATGCCCTCGGTGATCACCGCACCGCCCATCAGCCCGCCCAGGTCCATGCCCAGGAAGGTGACGATCGGGATCAGCGCGTTGCGCAGCCCGTGCCGGACCACCACCCGCAGCGGGCCGAGGCCCTTGGCGACGGCGGTGCGCACGTAGTCCGCGCGCATCACCTCGATCAGGCTGGTCCGGGTGAGCCGGGCGACGTACGCCAGGGAGGTGGAGGCCAGCACATAGGCGGGCATCAGATACGACCTGAACCCCGCCTCCTCGTTGAAGGAGACCGGGAAGAAGTCGATGTCGTAGTCGGTCTTGAGCTTCACCCCCAGCAGCAGCTGGAGCACGAAGCCGATCACGAAGACCGGGATGGAGATCACCATCAGGGTCGAGATCATCACCACGTTGTCGATGAACCGCCCGCGCCGCAGCGCCGCCGCCACACCGGCCGTCACGCCGACGACCATCTCGATGCCGAGCGCCGTCAACGCCAGGTTGATGGTGTACGGGAAGGCGTTGGACATCACGTCCACCACCGCGTTGCCCCGGTAGTCCTCGCCGAAGTCGCCCATGAACAGGTGCGAGAGGTAGTACCAGTACTGGACGAAGAACGGGTCGTTCAGGTGGTAGCGCTCCTGGAGCACCGCCACCACGGTCGGATCGCTGCGTTTCTCACCGGCCAGTGCCGTAATGGGATCGCCAGGCAGCAGGAAGACCAGCGCGTAGATCAGGAACGTCGCGCCGAGGATCACAGGAATGGCCTGGATCACCCGGCGGACCACATAGCGGCCCATGAGGCCTCCTCGTGGTTGGGGGGTACGCCACCGACGGGCGGCACGGGGGTCTCCCGCGCCGCCCACCGGGACGGACCACCAGCTGGAGGGCGGTCAGGCCAGTTCGACGTTGGCGAAGTCGATGCGGCTCTGGGCGTCGACGGCGACGTTCTTGACGGTCTTGGTGTAGGCCGAGGAGGACATGTACGTGTAGATCGGGATGTACGGGACCTCCTTGATCAGGACGTCGTCGGCCTGCTGGTACAGCTTCAGACCTTCCTCCTGAGTGGTCGCCTTGTCGGCCTTGTCCAGCAGGGCCTCGAAGTCCTCGTTGACATAGCCGCCGTAGTTGGAGCCGTTCTCGATCGCGATCTTGGAGAAGATCGGGCGCAGGTAGTTCTCGGCCGCCGGGTAGTCCATCGACCAGGCCATCCGGAAGGCGCCGCTGTACTTCTGGTCGCCGAGCGCGGTGAGGATCGCGCCGAACTTCTCGAACGGCTTGAAGGTGACGTCGACGCCCAGGTTGGCCTTCAGCTGGTTGCCGACCGCCTCGATCCACTCCTTGTGGCCGCCGTCGGCGTTGTAGCCGATCTCCATGGCGTTGCCGGGCAGACCGCCGGCCTGGCTGAAGAGCGCCTTGGCCTTGGCCGGGTCGTACTTGGCGACGTCGCCGAGCGCGCCCTTGCGGTAGCCGGGGATGATCGGGCTGATGAAGTCATCGGCCGGCTTGCGGGTGCCACTGAAGATGGTCTTGCAGATCGCGTCGCGGTCGATCGCCATCGAGATCGCCTTGCGGATGTCCGGCTTGGCGAACGCCGGGTTGGTGGCGATCGGGAAGCCGAGGTAGCCGATGGCCGACTCCGGCTGGTAGACGTACCGGTCACCGAACTCCTGGGCGACGGTGGCCATCGCCGAGATCGGCAGCTTGTTGGTGATCTGGATGGTGTCCGCGCGGAGATCGTTGTAGGCCGTTTCGAGCTTCTCGTAGATCTTGAAGGTGACGGAATCCAGCTTCGCCTTTCCGTCCGCCGCCGGGAAGTTCTCGAAACGCTTCACCTTGATCTGCTTGTTGTGCTCCCACTTCCCGTCCATCTGGAACGGGCCATTTCCGATCGGCGCGTCGTCGAACGCCTTCGGGTCATTGAAGAACGCGGCCGGGAGCGGGAAGAAGGCGTTGTAGCCCAGCATGGTCTTGAACTGGGAGAACGGCGCCTTCAGAGTGACGGTGAAGGTCTTGTCGTCGATGACCTTGAGGCCCTTGAGTTCCTTGCCGGTGGGCTTCTTGTCCTTACCCGGCGCAAGCTCCTCGGACCCGAGAATCTTGTCGAAGAACGGCAGGCCCTCCAGCGCGTTGTCCTGGTTGGCACCGTAGTTCCAGGCATCCACAAAGGACTTCGCGGTGACCTTCTCGCCGTTGTGGAAGGTGTAGCCGTCCTTCAGCTTGATCGTCCAGAGCGTGGAGTCCTTGGTGTCGATCGACTCGGCCACCCGCAGCTTCGGCTCACTCGTCTTGACGTCGTACTTGACCAGGCCGGCGAAGATCGCGCTCAGCACCGCCGAACCCTCGGACTCCGCGGTGTTCTGAGGAACCAGTCCGTGCTGGGGCTCACCGGACTCGACACTGATCGAACCGCCGGTCTTCCCCGCCGCCCCACCGCTCGCCGCGTCCGTCGCCTTCTTGCCGCCACCGGTGCTGCACGCGGAGATCGCGAGTGCCGTACACGCCGCCAGAGCGGTCCAACGCATCGTCTTGGTGAGCCTCATTCAACTGCCTCTCGATTTAGGGGCTTACGAACGAACGGCAACCTCGCCACTCGGTGTGCCGGCCACGGCGAGGATCGGACATCAGGGCAGTGCGCCGCGTCGGCGTTGTGACCACTGATACGCGCAGAGCAACTATCGATCACCCACCCCCTCCGGCGGAATCGTCGTCACATCTCTTTTCAGTTACATGCTCAGGCCAAGTCATGACAATGCTCGCCAAATTCCGGCATATCGCGCGCGGAGCCTCTTCCTCCGGTTGCCGAATACCGAACAGGAAGCTCCGGAATTCGGCACCTTACGCGGCGTAACACTCAAAAGCTCTTCAATCGCGCGCCCAGCATTCGGGAGTTCCGGTCGGGCGCACGGGAAAGCGCGCCCCCGGTGGGGGGCGCGCTAATTGGTGCCCATGGTGCTATTGATTCTTCTGTTGCCTATGGTGCTGCTGTTACCAGTGGGATCAGAAGGTATTTCCGGTGAATTCAGGAGGGCGCGGTGTGATCCCGCTCCGCCGCGAAGTGGCAGGCCGACTCGTGCTGGGCGAGCCCCTCCAGCCAGGACGGCGCGGCCAGCAGCGGCTCCTCGACGGCGCACCGCTCCTGCGCCTTCCAGCAGCGGGTACGGAACCGGCAGCCCGAGGGCGGGTTGGCCGGCGAGGGCACGTCACCGGTCAGCACGATCCGGTCCCGGACCTCCCGCGCGGTCGGGTCGGGCACCGGTACCGCGGAGAGCAGCGCCTGGGTGTACGGGTGCGTGGCGTGCTCGTAGATCTCCAGGTCACTGCCGATCTCGACCATCTTGCCGAGGTACATCACACCGACCCGGTCGGAGATGTGCCGGACGATGGAGAGGTCGTGCGCGATGAACATGTAGGAGAGGTTGAAGTCGCTCTGGAGCTGCTCCAGCAGGTTGATCACCTGCGCCTGGACGGAGACGTCCAGCGCCGAGACGGGCTCGTCACAGATGATCACCTCCGGCTTGAGCGCCAGACCCCGGGCGATGCCGATGCGCTGACGCTGGCCGCCGGAGAACTGGTGCGGGTACCGGTTGATGTACTCCGGGTTGAGGCCCACGACGTCCAGCAGGTCCTGGACGGCCTTGCGGCGGTCGCCCTTGGGGGCGACCTCGGGGTGGATCTCGTACGGCTCACCGATGATGTCGCCGACCGTCATCCGCGGGTTCAGCGAGGTGTACGGGTCCTGGAACACCATCTGGATGTTCCGGCGCACCGCCTTCAGCGCCGCACCCGACAGCTTGGAGATCTCCTCCCCCTTGAACTTCACCGACCCGCCCGAGGCCGGCTCCAGGTTCATCAGCACCTTGGCGAGGGTCGACTTGCCACAGCCGGACTCACCGACGATGCCGAGCGTCTCCCCCTGGCGCAGGTCGAAGCTGATCCCGTCGACCGCCTTGACCGCGCCGACCTGCTTCTTGAAGACGATGCCCTTGGTGAGCGGGAAGTGCTTCACCAGCTCCCGCACCTCAAGGATCGGCTCGCCGGCCGCGACCGGCCTCGCGAACACGACGTCCTCCGGTACCGGCACGTTCAGCGCGTGGGCCCCGCTAACCATGGAGGGTCTCCTTCCAGAAGAAGCAGGCGCTGCCCCGGCCGGGGATCTCGGTGCCGTCCTCCTCGGTGACCGGGAACAGCCCGGGCACCTCGGCACGACAGATGTCCTGCGCGCGCGGGCAGCGCGGGTTGAAGGCGCAGCCCGGCGGGATCCGCAGCAGGTTGGGCGGCAGCCCCTTGATCGCGTAGAGCTCCTGGCCCTTCTGGTCCAGCCGCGGGATGGAGTCCAGCAGGCCCCGGGTGTACGGGTGGGCGGGCCGGGCGTACAGCTCGTGCACGGGGGCCGTCTCGACGATCCGGCCGGCGTACATCACGGCGATCTTGTCCGCGACGTCGGCGACCACGCCGAGGTCGTGGGTGATCAGGATCAGGCCCATGTGGTACTCGGCCTGGAGCTCCGCGAGCAGGTCCATCACCTGGGCCTGGACGGTCACGTCCAGGGCGGTGGTGGGCTCGTCCGCGATGATCAGGTCGGGTTCGAGGGCCAGCGCCATCGCGATCATGATGCGCTGGCGCATACCGCCGGAGAACTGGTGCGGGTAGTCCCCCACCCGGTCCTTGGCGGCGGGGATGCGCACCCGGTCCATCAGCTCGACGGACTTGGCCTGCGCCTCCTTGCGCGAAGTGCCGTGGTGGGCCCGGAACATCTCGCCGAGCTGGTAGCCCACGGTGAGCACCGGGTTGAGCGAGGAGAGCGCGTCCTGGAAGATCATCGCGATCTTCTGGCCACGGATCTGCCGGCGCTCCTCCTTGCCCATCGTCAGCATGTCCTGGCCCCGGAAGCGGATCTCGCCCTTGGGGATGCGGGCCGGCGGCATGTCCAGGATGCCCATGATCGCCTGCGCCGTGACCGACTTGCCGGAGCCCGACTCGCCGAGCACGGCGAGCGTCTCACCGGCACTGACGCTGTAGTTGACCCCGTTGACGGCCTTGGCCACCCCCTCCCTGGTCACGAACTCCACGTGCAGGTCCCGGACGTCGAGCAGCGGCCCCTGGAAGGGCGCCTCCCGGGCGGGCTTGCCGGTGTCGACAGCAGTACTCACGATGCGTCCCCTCGCTCAGCGCAGCTTCGGGTCGAGGGCGTCGCGCACCGCGTCGCCCAGCATGATGAAGGCCAGGACGGTGACCGACAGTGCGGCGGCCGGGAAGAACATCACGTACGGGGCCGTGCGGATCACCTTCTGGGCCGAGGAGATGTCGATGCCCCAGGAGATGGTGGGTGCCTGGAGGCCGATGCCGAGGAAGCTCAGCGTCGCCTCGGTGGCGATGTACCCGCCGAGCGCGATCGTGGCGACCACGATCACCGGGGCGACGGCGTTCGGCAGGATGTGCCGCAGCATCAGCCGCCCGGTGCCCGCGCCGAGCGCCCGGCCTGCCACCACGAAGTCGGCCTGTTTGATCGTCAGGACGGAGCCGCGCATGACCCGGGCGATCTGGGTCCAGCCGAGCACCGCGAGGGCGACGACGACCGTCCAGACCGTGCGGATGGTGAACGCGTTCAGCAGCACCAGCGCGCCGAGCAGCAGCGGGATGCCGAAGAAGATGTCGATGATCCGGGAGAGCACCGCGTCCACGGCGCCGCCGAAGTACCCGGCCACCATGCCGGTCAGCCCGCCGAGCAGGGTGACCGCGGCGGTGACGCAGATGCCCACCGTGACCGAGGCCCGGGCGCCGTACACCACCCGGGCGTAGATGCTCCGGCCCTGGCCGTCGTAGCCGAACCAGCCGGCCCCGAAGAAGTCGGTCCAGTCCGGGCGCTTCAGGTAGTCGTGGACCAGGTCGGCCTTGCGCGGATCGGCGTCGGTGAAGGCCCACGGGAAGATCGACACCACCACCAGCAGCACGATCAGCACCGCCGAGAGCAGGAAGATCGGCCGCCGTCGCAGATCCCGCCAGGCGTCGCCCCAGAGGCTGCGGGCCTCCTCCCGCTTGACCGGGTCCGCCTCGATCAGCGTCTCCTGCTCGACCGCCCTGCCCTGCTCGCCGGCGTAGTCCAGATGGTCGACGCCGGGCGTGGGGTGCGGTTCGAAGCCGCTCTCCTCATGCATGTCAGGCATAGCGGATCCTCGGGTCCAGGACCGCGTAGAGCAGGTCGACGATCAGGCTGGCGACCAGGTAGACGATCACCAGGACGGTCACGATGCCGACCACGGTCGGCCCCTCCTTCTGGTTGATCGCCCGGTACAGGACGTTGCCGATGCCCTGGACGTTGAAGATGCCCTCGGTGACGATCGCACCGCCCATCAGGGCGCCGAGGTCGGTGCCGAGGAAGGTGACGACCGGGATCAGCGAGTTGCGCAGCAGGTGGCGGGTGATGATGGTCCGCCGGCGCAGGCCCTTGGCCACGGCCGTGCGCATGTAGTCGGCCCGCAGGTTCTCGCCGATCGAGGTCCGGGTGAGCCGGGCGACGAACGCCAGTGAGAGCGAGCCGAGCACGATGGCGGGCAGGATCAGCTGGGAGAGGTCCGTGGAGTCCTGGACGGTCGGGGTGACCCAGCCCAGGTCGGTCGCGAAGATGGTCTGCGCGACGTACGCCAGGACGAAGACCGGGATGGAGATCACCACCAGGGTCAGCACCAGCACCAGGCTGTCCTGGAGACTGCCCCGCTTGAGGCCCGAGACCAGGCCCAGCGCCAGGCCGACGACCAGCTCGAAGGCGAAGGCCATCAGGGCCAGCCGGATGGTCACCGGGAACGCGTCCGCCATGATCTCGGAGACCGGGCGGCCGGTGAAGCTCGTCCCGAAGTCACCCTGGAAGAGGTTGCCCATGTAGTGCAGGTACTGCTTCCAGAGCGGCTGGTCCAGGTAGTACTTGTGCTTGATGTTGGCCACCACCGCGGGGTCCGCGGCCTTCTCCCCGAACAGCGCCGTGACCGGGTCGCCCGGCAGGCTGTAGACCATGATGAAGATCAGGAATGTGGTGCCGAAGAACACCGGGATCATCTGCAGCACCCGCCGCAGTACGTAGCTGCCCATCGCGCCTCCTTCCGCTGTGCCTGAGTGCCTGGGCCCCACCCTCCGTGCGGGGAGGGCGGGGCCGGCGAGGGGTCGGAATCAGCCCTTGACCTCGACCTGGGTCCAGGCCGGGTTGCCGAAGGAGTCGAAGGTCACGTTCTGGACGTTCGTGGAGTAGCCGGAGTTGGTGCGGTAGTACCAGAGCGGGATGGCCGGCATGTCCTGCGCCAGCACCGCCTCCGCCTTCTGGTAGCCGGTCGCCGAGTCCTGGATGGTGGCGGCCTGGTCGGCCTGGTTGGCCAACTGGTCGAACTCCGGGCTGCTGTAACCGAAGTCGTTGCTGGCGGCGCCGGTGCGGTACACGTCGGCGAGGAAGTTGGCGTTCAGCGGGTAGTCCTGCACCCAGCCGGTACGGAACGCGCCGTTGATCTGGTGCCCGGTGATCGCGGCCCGCGCGGTCTTGAAGTCCGTCTTCGGGTCGCCGAGACAGTCGACGCCGGTGGACTGGCGGATCGAGTTGCAGACGGCGTCGACCCACTCCTTGTGGCCACCGTCCGCGTTGTAGGTGATCGTGAGCTTGTTGCCGGGCACACCGCCGCCCTCGGCGATCAGCTGCTTGGCCTGGTCCACGTTGAAGTTGCAGAAGTCGCCGCAGGTCCCGGCCTTGTAGCCCTCGACGCCCTCGGCGGTCCAGGCGCTCGCGGGCGAACGGGAGCCCTGCAGCACGGTCTTGGTGATGGTCGCCCGGTCGATCGCCATCGACAGCCCCTGGCGGACCTTGGCCGTGTTCGGGCTCGACCACTCGGGCTGGTAGAGCGTGAAGCCGATGTTCTGGATCGCGCCCTGCGGGGAGTCGATGGCCCGGTCCCCGAGGTCGGTCTTGTACGTCGCCAGCGCGGACGGCGGCACCTGGTCCATCACGTCCAGGTTGTTGGACTGGAGGTCCGCGTACGCCGCCTCGGCGCTGTTGTACATCTTGAAGACGACGCCGCCGTTCTTCGGCTTGTCCACTCCCATGTAGTTCGGGAAGGTCTTGGTCACCACCTGCGAGTTGTGCTCCCAGCTGACGAACTGGTACGGGCCGTTGCCGATCGGCTTCTCGCCGGCCGCGGCCGGGTCGCTGAAGAAGCTGGTGGGCAACGGCGAGAAGGCGATGTAGCCGAGCTTGTACTCGAAGTACGAGACCTTGGTGCTGAGCTTGATGGTGAAGTGGGTGTCGTCGGTGACGGTCAGACCGGACATCTTGGTCGCGGTCGGGGCTCCGCTCTCCGGGTGGACGTCCTTGTAGCCCGCGATGTCGCCGAACCAGGAGCTGTTGATCTGGTTGTTCGAGGTGTTCGCCGCCCAGTTCCAGGCGTCCACGAAGCTGTTGGCGGTGACGGGGCTCCCGTCGTGGAAGGTCCAGCCGCTCTTCAGCGTCACGTTGAAGGTCTGCGCGTCCGAGGTGTCGATCGACTGCGCGACCTGCATCCGCAGCTGGGCGTTGCTGGGGTCGTAGTCCACCAGGCCCTTGAACAGGTTCTGGATGATGCGACCGCCGCCGCTCTCGTTCGCGTTCGCGGGCTGGAGCGGGTTCTGCGGCTCACTGCTCTGGTAGCTGAAGGACTTTCCGGAGTCGGACGATCCACCGCCGCCTCCGCTGCTGCTGCACCCGCTGGCCACCAGGGCCACGGATGTCGCGCCGGCCAGGGCCCATCGAACGCGGGTGGCTGCGGGCATGGACGTCCCTCCTCAGGGGTGTGTGTCGCATCACACCCCATGAGAAGGGCGCCGCCTCGGCGGCGCGACCTGGGTACGGCCGGATGGGTGCGGCCCAAGCCCCCGTCAGGTGGCGGCGCCGGAAGAGCCCGAGGGCCCCGCAGCACTGTGGACTGCGGGGCCCTCGTTCTCGCTCTGCCCGGATCACACCGCGGCGGGCGTCCTGACCTCGGCGAAGTGGCAGGCGGACTCGTGCGCCGCCGGGCCCTCCAGCACCTTCGGCACCGCGAGCAGCGGCACCTCGGTCGCGCAGCGGTCCTCGGCCTTCCAGCAGCGGGTGCGGAAGCGGCAGCCCGAGGGCGGGTTGGCCGGCGAGGGGATGTCCCCGGTGAGGATGATCCGGTCGCGGTTGGCACGCGCCGTCGGGTCCGGCACCGGCACGGCGGAGAGCAGTGCCTGGGTGTACGGGTGCGTGGCGTTGTCGTAGATCTGCTCGTCGGTGCCGATCTCGACCATCTTGCCGAGGTACATCACACCGACGCGGTCGGAGATGTGCCGGACGATGGAGAGGTCGTGCGCGATGAACATGTAGGAGAGGTTGAAGTCGCTCTGGAGCTGCTCCAGCAGGTTGATCACCTGCGCCTGGACGGAGACGTCCAGCGCCGAGACGGGCTCGTCACAGATGATCACCTCCGGCTTGAGCGCCAGACCCCGGGCGATGCCGATGCGCTGACGCTGGCCGCCGGAGAACTGGTGCGGGTACCGGTTGATGTACTCCGGGTTGAGGCCCACGACGTCCAGCAGGTCCTGGACGGCCTTGCGGCGGTCGCCCTTGGGGGCGACCTCGGGGTGGATCTCGTACGGCTCACCGATGATGTCGCCGACCGTCATCCGCGGGTTCAGCGAGGTGTACGGGTCCTGGAACACCATCTGGATGTTCCGGCGCACCGCCTTGAGGGCGGCGCCGGAGAGCTTGGAGATGTCCTCGCCCTTGAACAACACCTGGCCGGAGGTGGCCCGCTCCAGGTTCATCAGCACCTTGGCGAGGGTCGACTTACCACAGCCGGACTCACCGACGATGCCGAGCGTCTCGCCCTTGTGCAGGTCGAAGCTGATGCCGTCGACCGCCTTGACCGCGCCGACCTGCTTCTTGAAGAGGATGCCCTGGGTCAGCGGGTAGTGCTTGACCAGGTCCTTGACCTCCAGGATGGGCTCAGCCATGGAGGGTCTCCTTCCAGAGGTGGCATGCGCTCTGGCGGCCCGCCAGCTCGTTGCCGTCCTTGTCGGTCACCTGGTGCAGCGCGGGGATGTCCGTGCGGCACAGGTCGGTGGCGACGTCACAACGGGGGTTGAACGCGCAGCCGGCCGGGACCTTGAGCAGGTTCGGGGGCAGGCCCTTGATCGCGTACAG
The DNA here is from genome assembly GCF_044457565.1 of Kitasatospora sp. NPDC050543. Lineage (NCBI taxonomy): Bacteria > Bacillati > Actinomycetota > Actinomycetes > Kitasatosporales > Streptomycetaceae > Kitasatospora > Kitasatospora sp. NPDC050543. The sequence continues at coordinate 305,393 of NZ_JBITGZ010000001.1, forward strand.
GTCCTGGCCCTTCTGGTCCAGGCGCGGGATCGACCGGAGCAGGCCCTTGGTGTACGGGTGCGCCGGGTTGCCGTACAGCTCGTGCACCGGCGCCGTCTCGACGATCCGGCCGGCGTACATCACGGCGATCTTGTCCGCGACGTCGGCGACCACGCCGAGGTCGTGGGTGATCAGGATCAGGCCCATGTGGTACTCGGCCTGGAGCTCCGCGAGCAGGTCCATCACCTGGGCCTGGACGGTGACGTCCAGGGCGGTGGTGGGCTCGTCCGCGATGATCAGGTCGGGCTCCATGGAGAGCGCCATCGCGATCATGATGCGCTGGCGCATACCGCCGGAGAACTGGTGCGGGTAGTCGCCGACGCGCTGGGCGGCGGCGGGGATGCGCACCCGGTCCATCAGCTCGATGGCCTTGGCCTTGGCCTCCTTCTTGGAGAGGCCCTTGTGCACCCGGAACATCTCGCCGAGCTGGTAGCCCACGCTCATCACGGGGTTGAGCGAGGAGAGCGCGTCCTGGAAGATCATCGCGATCTTCTGGCCGCGGATCTGCCGGCGCTCCTCCTTGGTCATCTTGAGCATGTCCTGACCGCGGTACAGGATCTCGCCCGAGGTGACCCGGCCGGGCGGCATGTCCAGGATGCCCATGATGGTCTGCGCCGTGACGGACTTGCCGGAGCCGGACTCGCCGAGCACGGCGAGGGTCTCGCCCGCGGCGACGGAGTAGTTGACACCGTTGACGGCCTTGGCGATGCCGTCCCGGGTCACGAACTCCACATGCAGGTCGCGGACCTCCAGGAGCGGGGTGCCCGGGGTGAGGCGCCCGTCCTTGGCGGTGGTGGTCTTGGTGACGGTGGTCATTTCGCGTCCGCCTCTCTCAGCGCAGCTTCGGGTCGAGGGCGTCGCGCACCGCGTCACCGAGCATGATGAACGCCAGGACGGTCAGGCTCAGCATGCCGGCGGGGAAGAACAGTGCGAACGGGGCGGTGCGGATCACCTTCTGGGCCGAGTTGATGTCGATGCCCCAGGAGATGGTCGGGTCCTGCAGACCGATGCCGAGGAAGCTCAGCGTCGCCTCGGTGGCGATGTAGCCGCCCAGGGCGATGGTCGCGACCACGATCACGGGGGCGATCGCGTTCGGCAGGATGTGCTTGACCAGGATCCGCGAGGTGCCCGCGCCGAGGGCCTTGGCGGCGGTCACGAAGTCGGCCTGCTTGACCGTGATGACCGAGCCGCGCATGACGCGGGTCATCTGGGTCCAGCCGAGCGCGACCAGCGCGAAGACCACGCTCCAGACGGTGCGGTCGGTGAACGCGTTGAGGATCACCAGCGAGCCGAGCAGCAGCGGGATGCCGAAGAAGATGTCGGTGATCCGGGAGATCAGCGCGTCCACCCAGCCGCCGAAGTAGCCGGCCATCATGCCCGTGAACCCACCGAGGAGGGTGACACCGGCGGTGACGCAGATGCCGACGACGACCGAGGCGCGGGCGCCGTAGATCATCCGGGCGTAGATCGAGCGGCCCTGGCCGTCGTAACCGAACCAGTCGCCCTGGAACAGGTGGCTGTAGTTCGGCTTGGTCAGGAAGTGCGTACGCAGGTCACCGGCCCGCGGGTCCACCGAGGTGAACAGCCCGGGGGCGACGGCGATCACGATCAGCAGCAGGATCAGCAGGGCCGAGAGCACGAAGACCGGCTTGCGGCGCAGCTCCTGCCAGGCGTCCGAGCCGAGGCTCCTGGCCTTCTCGGGCTTGGACTCGGGGGCTGCGGAACGCTGGGCGGGGATGTCCCCGGAGGTCTTGTCGATCAGGTCAGGCATACCGGATCCTCGGGTCCAGGACCGCGTAGAGCAGGTCGACGATCAGGCTTGCGGCCAGGTAGACGAGCACCAGGACGACGACGAAGCCGGAGACCGTGGCGCCTTCCTTGAGGTTGATCGCGTGGTAGAGCGCGTTGCCGACGCCCTTCACGTTGAAGATGCCCTCGGTCACGATCGCCCCGGCCATCAGGGCGCCCAGGTCGGTGCCCAGGAAGGTGACCACGGGGATCATCGAGTTGCGCAGGAGGTGGGTACCGATCACCTTGCGCCGGGGCAGCCCCTTGGCCACCGCGGTGCGGATGTAGTCGGCCTTGATGTTCTCCGCGATGGAGGTGCGGGTGAGCCGGGCGACGTACGCCAGCGACAGCGAGCCCAGCACGATGGCGGGCAGCAGTAGCTGGCTCAGGTCCATCGAGTCCTGCACGGTCGGGGTGACCCAGCCGAGGTCGGTCGCGAAGATGGTCTGGAAGACGAAGCCGAGCACCGGCACCGGTATCGAGATCAGCAGCAGCGTCAGGACCAGGGTCGCCTTGTCGAAGGCCTTGCCCCGGCGCAGGCCGGAGAACACACCGATGGTGACGCCGAGAACGATCTCGATGGCGAAGGCGAGCAGCGCGAGCCGGATGGTGACCGGCATGGCCGCAGTGATCTCGTCCAGCACCGGCCGGCCGGCCATGGTCTTGCCGAAGTCGCCGGTGAACAGATTCCCCATGTAGTCGAGGTACTGCTCGACCAGGGTCTTGTCGAAGCCCAACTGGTGCTTCAACGCGGCGAGCTGGGCCGGATCCGGCGCCTTGTCGCCCCACATCGCACTCACCGGGTCACCCGGTAGCACGTGCACCATAAAGAAGATGAGCGCGGTCGTCCCCAGGAAGACCGGGATCATCTGGAGCAGTCGCCTCGCGACAAAGCGCCCCATCGTGCCTCCATGTATTACTCTGCCGGGCCGTCATCCCGGCCAGAGGTGAGTCGGCGTGCCAACGGCCGGTGCCAGTCCTGCCCTTGTGGGGGTACGGACGGGCACCGGCCGCTGTCACATCAAGCCGTGCGGTGCCGACCTGACTACTTCTGCTTGACCTCGACGTCGGTGTAGACCGGGTTGCCGAAGGAGTCGAACTTCACGTTCTGGACGTTCTTGGACCAGCCGGAGTTGGTCTTGTAGTACCAGAGCGGGATGGCCGGCATGTCCTTAGCCAGCACGGCCTCGGCCTGCTGGTACAGCTCGGCGGTCTTCTCGACCGTGGTGGCCTCGTCGGCCTGCTGCGCGAACTTGTCGAACTCCGGGCTGGAGTAGGCGGCGTCGTTCGCCGAGGCGCCGGTGCCGTAGACGTCCCGCAGGAAGTTGGCGTTCAGCGGGTAGTCCTGGACCCAGCCGGTGCGCATCATGCTCGGCACCTGCTTCTTGCGGATGATGTCGCGCGAGGTCTTGAAGTCCGGCTTCGGGTCACCGAGGCACTCGACACCGGTCGACTGGCGGATCGAGTTGCAGACCGCGTCGACCCACTCCTTGTGACCGCCATCGGAGTTGTAGATGATGGTGATCTTGTTGTTCGGCACGCCGCCGCCGGCCTGGATGAGCTCCTTGGCCTTGGCCGGGTCGAACTTGCAGGCGTCGCCGCAGGCGCCGGCCTTGTAGCCCATGACGCCGGGGGCGACCCAGCTGTCGGCGGGCTGACGCGAGCCGTTCAGCACGGTCTTGGTGATGGTGTCGCGGTCGATCGCCATCGAGAGGCCCTGACGGACCTTGGCCTTGTCGACGCCGGCCCAGTCACCCTGGTAGAGCGCGAACGAGATGTTCTGGATGGCGCCCTGCGCCTGGTCGACCGCGCGGTTGCCCAGGTCGTCCTTGTACTTGGGCAGGTCGGTCGGGTCGACCTGGTCCAGCACGTCCAGGGTGTCCGAGGTGAGGTCCTTGTAGGCCGCCTCGCCGGACGTGTAGTTCTTGAAGACGACGCCGCCGTTCTTCGGCTTGTTGCTGCCCGCGTACTTGTCGTACGCCGCCAGCGTGATCGCCTTGTTGTGCTCCCACGAGACGAACTTGTAGGGGCCGTTGCCGACCGGCTTCTGACCGTAGCCGGCCGGGTCGGCGAAGAAGCCGGTCGGCAGCGGGTAGAAGGCCGAGTAGCCGAGCTTGTACTGGAAGTACGAGACCGGGGCGGTCAGCTCGATGGTGAAGTGGGTGTCGTCGACGACCTTGAGGCCGGACATCGCCTCGGCGGTCGGGTCGCCCTTCTCGGGGTGCACGGCGTCGTAGCCGGCGATGTCCGAGAACCAGTCGGAGTTGATCTGGTTGTTCTTGGTGTTGGCGGACCAGTTCCAGGAGTCGACGAACGACTTGGCGGTCACCGGGGTGCCGTCGTGGAAGGTCCAGCCGGACTTCAGGGTGACGGTGTAGTTCTTGGCGTCAGTGGTCTCGATCTTGTCGGCCACCTGGTTGCGGAGCGCGCCGGAGGCGGGGTCGTAGTCGACAAGGCCCATGAAGAGCTGCTTGACGATGCGGCCACCCTGGTTCTCCATGGCGTTGGCCGGCTGGAGCGGGTTCTGCGGCTCGGCGCTCTGGTAGCTGAACACGCCCTGAGCGTTGACAGCACCGTTGGAGCTGCCGTCGGCGCTCGAGCCGTCGTTGTTACAGGCGGTCGCGGCAAGGGCGACGGCAACGGCTGCGACGACCCACTTGGCCTGGCTTGCACCGCGCATCGGTGTGCCTCCTGAAATCCGTATTTGCAAACGTGGAGAGCACCGGGGGAGTTGGGGGCGGCGGCGAAGCCTGACCCAGAAGGTGCTTCCTCGCTCGAGGTTTCGGCGCGCACCCCTGCGCGTTAACCCTTGACCCGAGCCTGACTGCACCACTATCCGTCACTCACGGACACGAAAGTGCCCACTGTCGATCTCAATTAGGTCACATGACCGGTTGGTGCGTTTCGGAAATCGGACATATGAGACATAGCCAGACAGGTATTAACCGGACAGTTGTCATGAATGACGGATTGTCACGTCCGCTGAGCGGACACTTCACCCTGCTGGGCGCTATTCCGTTTATACGCGCGTCGACCGCGTTGCGTGACAGAAATGCCGTCGCCCCCCACCCGAACGGGAGGGGGGCGACGGCAGGACGGCGCTATCCGAAGAGTCAGTTCTTCTTGGCGCGCGAGGCGCTACGGCCACGCTCCTTCTGGTCAAGAACGACCTTGCGGATACGCACGGTCTCCGGGGTCACCTCGATGCACTCGTCCTCGCGGCAGAACTCCAGCGACTGCTCCAGCGAGAGCTTGCGCGGCGGCACCAGGTTCTCGGTGGTGTCGGAGGAGGCCGCACGCATGTTGGTGAGCTTCTTCTCCTTGGTGATGTTGATGTCCATGTCGTCCTGGCGCGAGTTCTCGCCGACGATCATGCCCTCGTACACCTCGGTGGTGGGCTCGACGAAGAGCGTGCCGCGCTCCTGGATGCCCATCATCGCGAACGGCGTCACGACGCCCGCGCGGTCGGCGACCAGCGAACCGTTGTTGCGCATGCGCAGCTCGCCGAACCACGGCTCGTGGCCCTCGAAGATGCTGTGCGCGATACCGGTGCCGCGGGTGTCGGTCAGGAACTGGGTACGGAAGCCGATCAGGCCGCGCGACGGCACGATGAACTCCATGCGGACCCAGCCGGAGCCGTGGTTCGTCATGGTCTCCATGCGGCCCTTGCGGGTCGCCATCAGCTGGGTGATCGCACCGAGGTACTCCTCGGGGCTGTCGATGGTCATCCGCTCGACCGGCTCGTGCACCTTGCCGTTGATGACCTTGGTGACGACCTGCGGCTTGCCGACGGTCAGCTCGAAGAGCTCGCGGCGCATGGTCTCGACCAGGATGGCGAGCGCGAGCTCACCACGGCCCTGGACCTCCCAGGCGTCGGGACGCTCGGTCGGCAGCACGCGCAGCGAGACGTTACCGATCAGCTCGCGGTCCAGGCGGTCCTTCACCATGCGGGCGGTGACCTTGTGGCCCTTGCCGCCCTTGCCGACCAGCGGCGAGGTGTTGGTGCCGATGACCATCGAGATGGCCGGCTCGTCGACGGTGATCAGCGGAAGCGCGACCGGGTTCTCCAGGTCGGCCAGGGTCTCGCCGATCATGATGTCCGGGATACCCGCGACGGCGCAGATGTCGCCGGGGCCGGCCACCTCGGCCGGCTTGCGGGTGAGCGCCTCGGTCATCAGCAGCTCGGTGATCTTGACCTGCTGGACCGAGCCGTCCCGCTTCATCCACGCGACCTGCTGGCCCTTGCGCAGCTCGCCCTGCTCGACGCGGCAGAGCGCGATACGGCCGAGGAAGTTGTCGGCGTCCAGGTTGGTGACGTGGGCCTGGAGCGGGGCGTCCTCGTCGTAGGTCGGGGCCGGGACGTGCTCCAGGATGGTCGAGAAGAACGGCTCCAGCGAGTCGCTGTCGGCCGGGACGGTGCCGTCCTCGGGCTTGGTCATCGAGGCGACGCCGTCACGCGCACAGGCGTAGACGATCGGGAACTCGATCTGCTCCTCGGTGGCGTCCAGGTCCAGGAAGAGGTCGTAGGTCTCGTTGATGACCTCGTCGATCCGGGAGTCCGGACGGTCGGTCTTGTTGATGCAGAGGATGACCGGCAGCTTGGCGGTCAGGGCCTTGCGGAGCACGAAGCGGGTCTGCGGCAGCGGACCCTCGGAGGCGTCGACCAGCAGGACGACCGCGTCCACCATCGAGAGACCGCGCTCGACCTCGCCACCGAAGTCGGCGTGGCCCGGGGTGTCGATGATGTTGATCGTGATCGGGGCGCCACCCTCCTTGGGGTGGTACTTGACTGCGGTGTTCTTCGCGAGAATGGTGATGCCCTTCTCGCGCTCCAGGTCGTTGGAGTCCATCATGCGGTCGTCGAGGTGCTGGTGGGCCGCGAAGGCGCCGGCCTGCTTCAGCATGGCGTCGACCAGAGTGGTCTTGCCGTGGTCGACGTGGGCGACGATGGCAACGTTGCGGATGTCATTGCGCGTGGGCATGCTGAGCGGATTCTCCCGGAATTGTGGGTTACGGCGCCCGGCTGCGTGACGCCGACCGGCGATCCCTGTTGATCGCCGCCGCCCGTTCCGCCTGCTACTACCGGTCCACCCGCCGGGCAGAACATGCCACGGCTTCCTCCTATGGTACGTGGAACCACCCAGCGGGGCCGAAACGGGCAGGCCAGGGCGGGACCAAGATCACATCCGGCCCGCCCCCGGCCCCCGCCCTGACCCTCGCCCGGACCGCGTCCGGACCGCTCCCGACCCGCCCCCGGAGAGCCGCCCGGCTAGCTGTTGTGGAAGCCGATGTCCTGGTAGCGCGGCCAGGCGAAGCCGTACGCGCCGGCCCCCACGATGCCCGTGCGGACGGCCACCAGATCGGGGCGCTGGTAGAGCGGCACGGAGTGGCCGAGCTCCCAGATCCGGGCGTCGGCCTGCTGGAGGAGCTTCTGCTGAGCGACCGGGTCGAGCTCGGCGGCCGCCCGGTCGAAGAGCAGGTCGATCTCCTCGGTGCCGGTCCTGGCGTAGTTGGAGCCGATCTGCGTCGTGCCGTCCGGGCCCGGCTGGGGCTTGGCGTAGACGGCGCGCTCGTCCGTGGCCGGCGAGATGCTGGCGGGCCAGGAGAAGAGCGCGAGGTCGTAGTCGCCGGCGGCGAGGTGGTCACTGACGAACTTGTCGGCCGGCACGGGCTGCGCGTGGACGGCGATGCCGGACTCGGCCAGGTTGGCGGCCAGCGCGTCCGCGGTCCGGCGGGCGGTGGCGGAGGAGTCCGGGAGCAGGAGCGCGAGTGATAGGTCCTTGCCGTCCTTGCTGCGGGTGCCGCCGGCCGCCGCGTGCCAGCCCGCGGCGTCCAGCAGCTCACCGGCGGAGGCCCGGCCGACGGCGGCGCTGTTGTCCTGGTAGCCGTCCTGCCCGACCGCCAGCAGGTGGTTGCCGAGCGGGGTCGCGGTGAGGCCCAGCGGGGTGAGCGCCGCGCCGGCGATCCGCCGCCGGTCGACGGCGCGGGCGAGGGCCCGGCGGACGGCCGGGTCGGTGAGCGGGCCCCGGGTCGCGTTGAGGGTGAGCTCGGTCAGGACGGGTGCGGCGGCCCGGTGCAGGGTGAGGCCCGGCAGTGCCTCCGCCCGCTTGAGGGCAAGCGTGGAGGCCTCGACCAGCGCGACGCCGGCGGTGTCGGGCGGCGCGGCGGCGGGCGCACCGGACGCCGGCGTGGACGCGGTCGGGGCCGCGGTCGCGCTCCGGGTCGGGGTGGCCGCCGCGGTGCTCACCGGGGTGACCGGCGGGGTGCCGATGGCGTGGTCGACGGCGGCGGTGAGCGGGGCGATGTCGAGCTTGCCCTGGTCCAGGGCGTCGAGGCGGTTCTCCGCCGGCGTGGACAGGAAGTCGATCCGGTCGACCTTTGGTGCGTCGCCCCACCAGGCGGGGTTGCGGGTGAGCCCGGCCAGGCCGGCGGCGCGGTCGTAATCGGCGAGCACGAAGGGGCCCGCCGTGGTCTGTGACCGCTCGGCCAGCGGCTGGTTGAAGGCGTCCGCGGAGCCCGTCGCGGCGGCCGGGTAGAGCGGGCTGAACAGCGTCTTCCACTGGGCGTACGGCTGCTTGAAGGTGACCTTGACCTCGTGCGGGTCCGCGCCCTGGGTGATCGAGTCGATCGCCGCGTACCCGGCCGGGTGGGCGCTGCGGTACGCCGGGTCGGCGCCGGCCAGGGCGGTGCGCTGGGCCGTGAAGTCGGCCGCGGAGAGCGGCTTGCCGTCGCTCCAGAGCGCCTTCGGGTTGAGCCGGTAGGTGACGACCTGTGGTTGCCCACCGGGTGGGGTGGACTCGGCGGAGACCAGGTAGTCCGGGTCGGCGGTGGGACGTCCGTGCTCGTCCGGCCGGAACAGCGAGGGGTACAGGGCCCGGGCGAGCAGCGCGGAGTCGGCGGTGGCCTCGGGCTGGTAGACGTTGAGCGTCGCCGGCACCGCGTCCACGGCCCAGTGCAGGGTGCCGCCGTCCCGGACGGCGCTGCGGTCCGCCGCACCGAAGTCGGAGACGGCCGGGCCGGCCGGCGCGGGGTCGTCCGAGCAGGCGGCCACGGAGGTGGCCAGGAGCAGCGCGACGGCTGCGGCGGTGAGCTGGCGGGCGCGCATGCTCTCTCCGTCGGGTTGTCAGGTGACCCGAAGACCGGGCGGGGTCACCAACTCAACGCGACGGAGCACCGCCCGGCCGGGCGACACGGCGGCGGGCGGCGCGGAGCACCCGCATGGCGCACAGCCCGCCGGCCGGGCCGCCCGTACCGCCGCCGCGACCGGCCGGCGGCGTCCTCAGAGCGTCAGCTCGAACCAGACGATCTTGCCCTTGGGTGTGCGGCGGCTGCCCCAGCGCTCGGCCAGCAGGCTGACCAGCTGGAGGCCGCGCCCGCCCTCGTCGGTCTCCTGGGCGCGGCGCTGGCGGGGCTGGGCGTAGCCGTCGTCCCAGACCTCGCAGACCATGCCCCGGTCGCGCAGCAGGCGCAGCCGGATGTCGCCGCGGCCGTGCCGCAGGGCGTTCGTGACCAGCTCGCTGACCAGCAGCTCGGTGGTGTCGACCAACTCGTCCAGGCCGCGGGTCAGCAGCCAGCTGCAGGCGAGCTCCCTGGCCTTGGCGACGGAGGTCGGCTCGGGCGGCAGCTTCCAGTCGCCGACGGAGTCCTCGGGGAAGGCGTGCACCTTGGCCATCAGCAAGGCGATGTCGTCCTCTCCGTGGTGCGGGTTGAGCTCGCCCAGGACGTGGTCGCAGAGCTCCTCCAGGCCCTTGGACCCGCCGGAGAGCGCCGTCCGGAAGGCGCGCAGGCCCTCGTCCAGCTGGTGCTTACGGGATTCGACCAGGCCGTCGGTGTACAGGCCGAGCAGGGCGCCGTCCGGGAGGGTCAGTTCGACCTCCTCGAAGGGCTCGCCGCCCACGCCCAGCGGCAGGCCGGGCGGCACGTCCAGCATCCTGGCGGGCTCGCCCGGGCTGAGCAGCACCGGCGGCAGGTGGCCGGCGTTGGCGAAGAAGCAGCGCCGGGTGACGGCGTCGAACACCGCGTACACGCAGGTGGCGAGGTAGACCTCGCGGGCCTCCTCGTCGGCGGGCGAGGAGAGCCGGCCGTAGGCGCTGGGCGGGCCGGCGGGCGCGGAGTCGTCGCCCAGGCCGCGGGCGATCTCGTCGAGCGCGGTGAGCACCTCGGCCGGGTCGAGGTCGAGCATCGCGAGGGTGCGCACGGCGGTGCGCAGCTGGCCCATCGCCACCGCGGCGCGCAGGCCGCGGCCCATCACGTCGCCGATGACCAGCGCGGTGCGGTTGCCGGGCAGCGGGATGACGTCGAACCAGTCGCCGCCGACCTCGGTGTTGTTGTTGCTGGGCAGGTAGCGGCAGGCGATCTCCAGGCCGCTGGCCGCCGGGTTGCCCGGCGGCAGCAGGCTGCGCTGGAGGATCAGGGCACGTTCGTGCTCGCGGCGGTAGAGCCGGGCGTTGTCGATACAGACCGCTGCGCGGGCGACCAGCTCCTCGGCGATCGCGACGTCCCGGGCGTCGAACGGCTCGCTGCCGATCGCCCGGGAGAGCTGGACGAGTCCGAGCACCTGGTCGCGCGCGACCAGCGGGACGATCAGGGTCGAGCGCAGCAGCGGGTCGGGCCCGGGCTCGGGGACGACGCTGCGGCCGGTGCGCAGGGCGCGGGCGTGCGGGGAGCGGCGCGGGTAGCAGAGGGTGCCGCCGGGCTCCGCGGCGGGCAGCCCGGTGATCGTGCCGAGCACAGAGGAGGCGCCGCCGACCACGCTGGAGACGGCGACCCTGCGCAGCTCGCCGCAGCCGTCGGAGAGGACGGTCTCACCGAGCCGCCCGGCCGTCGGGGCGGACTCGCCGGCCAGCAGGGCGGTGTAGAGGTCCACGGTGGCGACGTCGCAGAACGGCGGGACGACGACGTCCAGCAGCTCCTTCGCGGTGGTCTCCAGGTCCAGGGTGGAGCCGATGTGGGCGCTGGCCTCGTTGAGCAGGGCGAGGTTGCGCCGGACGCCGTCGGCCTCGCGCTCGGCGACGTGCCGGCTGGTGACGTCGGAGACCTGGCCGGCCACGCCCATCGGCTGTCCGCCGGTGCCGTCGAGGCGGTAGAGCGAGACGGCCCACAGGCGGCTACCGTCCCGGGCGGGGACGCCGGTGGCGTGCAGCCGCAGGTCGAACACGGGCTCGCCGCTGTCCAGCACCTTGCGCAGGGCGGCGGCCAGACGGTCGGCCTCCGAGGGCGGGAAGAGGTCGTGCGCGGTCAGGCCCTCCAGGTCCGCGGTGCCGAGGCCGACGCCGGTGGCGAAGGCGTCGTTGACCCGCTGGAGGCGCAGCCTGCTGTCGAACAGGATGAAGCCGGTCGGCGTCTGGCCGAAGACGGCCTCGGAGGCGGCGAGGTCGGTCTCGATCCGGCGCAGCCGCCCGAGGTCGACGGCCAGGCAGGTCGCGCCGGCCGCGGGCAGGGCGCTGCCGGGCATCAGGTAGACCTCGGCGAGGCTCTCGGTACCGGTGGCGTCGCGGTACGGCGCGGTGCCGACCCACTCCTCGCCGGCCAGGATGCGCTCCAGCCGGGCGCGCCCGCGCTGCCAGAGTTCGCGGGGGACGAAGGTGGTGATCGGGTCACCGCCGACGGCCTCGGCGGCCGGCAGGCCGAAGAACTCGGCGGCGCGGTCGCTCCACTGGCTGATCCGGCCGTCGGGGCCGATCGCGAAGGTGGCGACCCGGATGTAGTCGTAGATCGACCCGGGCTGGCCCTGGCCCCACCGGGAGTGGGCGGGGGTGGCGGCGGCCGGGGCGGTGTGCCCGCCGCGCCTTGGCAGATCCACAGCGCTGGGCTGTCCGGGCACGGCGGCATGACCGCTGCTGCTCGGCGCATTCCGCGCCGGGGTGCTGTTCAAACGGACCGACCCCTCCAACCCGCGACCGTCCGGATGTCGAGAAGACCGAGTATTCATCATCGAGGGGTGGGCGCACACGCCCTCAACATCACAACATCGGATCGGGCGAAGGTTTTTGCCCTGTCGCCCGCGCCACCACAATGCCACGCTCGCGCCCCCTGTCGGTGTGCGCACTCCCCCTGGCCGTGCTGCGGCATATGCGGTTCCGTTCTACTCGCGTCACTCGTCGTCGGGCTCATTACCCGGCAGCGCCTGTTCGAACCAGACGACCTTGCCCATTCCTTCGGCGCGGGCGCCCCAGCGGAGTGCCATCCGTCTCACCAGTTCCAGGCCGCGGCCGCCCTCGTCGGCCTCGGCGGCGTGCCGCTCGCGCGGCGGGTCGGGCAGCGGGTCGGAGACTTCGACCATCAGCGTGTCGCCGAGCGTCAGCCGGACCCCGATCGGGGCGCTGGCGTACCGGACGGAGTTGGTGACCAGCTCGCTGACCAGTAGCTCGGCGACGTCGGTGAGCTCCTCCACGCCCCACTCGGCCAGGGCGGCGCGGACCAGCCGACGGGCCCGCGAGACGGCGGTGGGCTCGGCGGGCAGGGTCCAGCCGGCCGTGGGGGTGCCGGCGTGGCCGTGCCCGAGCCGGGCCAGCAGCAGGGCCACGTCGTCGGGCTCGCGGCCCTGCTCCATGGTGTCCAGGACGGCTTCGCACGCCTGCTGGATCGAGCCGTACGGCTGTTCGAGCACCATCAGCAGCCGGCCGAGGCCGACGTCCAGGTCCTTGTCCCGGGACTCCACCAGGCCGTCCGTGCAGAGCGCCAGCAGGCTGCCCTCGGGGATCTTCAGCTCCACCGACTCGAACGGCACCCCGCCGACCCCGAGCGGTGCCCCGGAGGGCAGCTCCAGCACCCGGCCCTCGCCGCCGGGCAGCGGCCCGCCGTTCCTGGTCGGCTGCTGCTCGCTCCCGCCCGCCGGGACGATCAGCACCGGCGGGATGTGGCCCGCCTTGGCGACCACCAGCCGGGCGCTGGTCGGGTCGAACACCGCGTAGATGCAGGTCGCCAGCAGGGCCTCGTCGGGGCCCTGGGCGAGGTCGTCGGCCAGCTCGTGGACGTGCCGCAGCAGGACGTCCGGCGGCAGGTCCAGGCCCGCCAGGGTGCGCACGGCGGTCCGCAGCCGGCCCATCGTGGCGGCGGCCCGCAGCCCGTGGCCCATCACGTCGCCGACCACCAGTGCCGTGCGGTCCCCGGGCAGCGGGATGACGTCGAACCAGTCGCCGCCCACCTCGGTGCCGATACTGCCGGGGACGTACCGGTAGGCGACCTCGACGCCGGTGGGTTGCGGCACCTGCTGCGGGAGCAGGGTGCGCTGGAGGGTCAGCGCGGCGGTGCGCTCGCGGGCGTAGAGGCGGGCGTTGTCCAGCGAGCTGCCGGCCCGGTCGGCGAGCTCGACGGTGAAGGCCAGGTCGTCCCGGTCGAAGCCCTCCCGGTACCCGGCCCGGCTGACCAGCAGCAGGCCGATCACGATGCCCCGGGCACGCAGCGGGACGACCAGCATCGAGTGCACGCCCAGCTCCTGCGCCGCCTGCATCTTGGGGTCGCCGGGGTAGGTCACGTCGTCCAACTCTCCCGCGCCGGACAGCAGTTCCGGCACACCGGTACGCAGCACCCGGCCGCAGGCGGAGTCCTCGGCGAAGGTGATCCGCGCACCCCGCCGAAGCATCACCTCGACCTCGGGGCCGTCCTGGACGGAGGCGGTGCCGAGCTGGAGCAGGGACGTCCGGCGGTCGTGCCCGTGCCGGGGCAGGTCGTCACCGTGGGCGACGGCCTGGAGCAGGATCACCGCGGCGTGGTCGGTCAGCCGCGGCACCACGGCGCTCGCGAGCTCCTGCGCGATCCGGGAGGCGTCCAGCAGGTCACCGACCCGGGAACCGAACTCGTTGAGCAGCGAGAGCCGGCGCCGGGCGTGCTCGACCTTGGCGACGGCGCGGTAGCGCTCGGTCACGTCCATCACGGTGCCCGAGATGCCGAGCACCCGGCCGGCCCGGTCGGTCAGCCGGCTGTAGGAGATCGAGCGGAAGCCCGAGCGGGCGGTGATCGGCGAGGCCAGCGTGACGTCGATGACGGGCTCGCCGGTGGCCAGCACCTGGCGCTGGATCGCGGTGATCTCGTCCGCGGCACGCTCCGGGAGGGTCTCGCCGGTGGTGCGGCCGACGTGGTCCTGCGCCGCGACGCCGTTCATGTCGGCGAGCGTCTGGTTGACCGCCGTGTAGCGCAGGTCGCCGTCCAGGATCGCGATGCCCAGCGGGGACTGCTCGAACAGCGCGTCCCGTACGGCGAGGTCGTGCTCGACCGCCTGGAGCGCGCGCGCCTCGGCCAGCGCCGCCTGGAGGAACGGGGTACCGTCACCGTCCACCAGCAGCGACACCCGGGCCTCCACCACGACGCCCTCGCCGTCCCGGTGGCGCAGCTCGGTCAGGCCCTGCCAGCGGCCCTGGCGCAGAGCCTCCTGGATGGCGGCGCGGGCCTGGGCGACCAGCTCGTCGCCGTACAGCAGCTCGTCGATCCGCCGGCCCACCAGCAGCTCGCTCGGCCAGCCGAGCAGCTCCTCGGCGGCGGGGCTCCAGAGCACCACGCGCCCGGACGTGTCGAGGATCGCGATGGCGACCTTGACCACGTCGAAGAGGCTGCCCCGGCTGTACTCGCCGAACCGGTCGGCGTCGGGGGCCTCGGTGCCGGGGAACGGCAGGGTCGGGCGGCTGCGGATCCCGGCGGTGGCCGGCGTGCCCAGGACGATCGGCAGTGTGGCGGGCGGCTCGCCGTCATCGCTGCGGCGGCGGGCCCGGGCGGCGGCCGGCGGTGTGGGCCGCCCCGGCCTGACCCCCCGGCGCAGCCGGGCCCGGGCGGCGGCCCGGCCGAATGTACGACCGCTCCGGCTCGCGCCCGCACCCGCGGCTGCCGCGCGCTGCCCCCACCGGGGGGAGGCCTGCGCTCGCCGCTCTCCCCCGCCGTTACCCGTACTCGACACCGACGGGGCCTCCGGCTCTCGGGCTGCGCACTCCGGCGGGACGCCGAGGTGCGAAATGTCGTGGCCGAACTCTGGTCAAGGCTTCTGGTCAGGATCGGTTCCGCCGACTGGGGCGACTCACCGATGGTGACGAATGCTGCCGAACAGTGACATACCCAGCAGAAACCCAGCCTATCCCGGCGGGCGCGTCGACTTTCCCGATTGACCTACCTGGCCTAGCGGCTGGGCCGGGGCGCGGCCCGGGAGGGGTCTACGGGCGCGCGGCAGAGGCCGCCGGGCGGGGGCGCGTCCGCTACGCACCGTGACGGTCGCGGGGTGCCGGAGGCGGTGGCCGAGGCTGTGGCGGGCAGGCCCCGGCTCAGGCCGTGGCGAGGAGGCGGGCGATGGCGGGCAGGACATCGCGGTCGTGGTCGAGCCAGTCGACGTCCGCGAGCTCCTCCGGCCCGAGCCAGCGCAGCTCGGAGTGGTCCTGCAGAGGTCGGGGGTCGCCGGAGAGCAGTTCGGCGGCCCAGAAGCGGAGTTCGAGACCGGCCCGGACGATCCAGCGGCCCGGGAGTTCCTCCAGCGCGTGGGCCCGCACGCCGAGCTCCTCCAGCAACTCGCGCTCCAGCGCCTGCGCCGGCGTCTCGCCCGGTTCGGCCTTGCCGCCCGGGAACTCCCAGCGGCCGGCCACCTCGGGCGGTGCGCTGCGGCGAGCGGCCAGCACCCGGCCCCGGTGGATGAGCGCCCCGCCGACCACGATCCGGTTCTCCATGTCCGAGACCCTATGCGGCCTCGGCCTCCACCCAGTACAGCTGCTTGTGGCCGCGGGCCTCGAACTGCGCCGCCTGCCGCTCGGCCTCCTCGCGGGTGAGGCCCTTGGCAACCAGGTAGCGGTTGCCGTTGTCGTCCTGCCGCATGACTCGGTACGTCCCCATTGGGGGAGGGTAACGGCCCCGGCCCGCGTGGGGGTCGGGCCGGGCCCGCACCCACGGCGAGGCTACGTGCGAGCTGCTACCGGCACGTACGCGATGGGTTAACACCGCGTTAGGCGTTCCGCAGGCCGCCGTTCCGGGCCGCGTCGGCGCTCTGCCGACGCGGCGTCGCGGGTGAGTCGGGCCTGGTCGGGCGGGTCGCGTGGGTCGCGGGTCGGGTCGGGTCCGGTCCGGTCAGGTGCGGGCGTCCGCCGCCTGACCGCCGGCCGGCAGGCCGAGCGCCGAGCGGATCGCCCGGGCGCCGGCCTCCGTCCTGGTCACCTGATCGAACGCGATGCGTGCCCGCTGGCGCAGCGCGTCGTCGCCGGGCGCGGACTGCACCGCCCGCCAGGCCTCGGCGTTGGCCCGCCGATCCGCCCGCAACTGCTCGATCAGGGACTTCGCCGGCTCCGGCCAGCGATCCGCGGCCCCGCCCAGCGCGTCGGCCTCCGCCCCGGCGGCGTCGGCCATCCTGCCGGCCCAGGCGCGGTACTCCTGCGGTGCGTCCGCGAGCTCCTTCTCCGGCCCGTGCGTCCAGGCCCGGCCGAACGGGCGCTCCGCCCTCAGGTACGAGACCTGCGTCGGGGTCAGCGCACCGGCGTCGGTGCGCACGGAGCCCACGTGGGCGGTCTCGCGGTCCCGGTACACGCAGGTCAGGGTGTGGTCCCCGGTCCGCCAGTTCGCCGCGGTCGGATAGAAGTAGGCCTCGCCGACGCCCTTCGGCACGCTCTGCTCGTCCAGGACGTAATCCAGGAAGATCGGCGAGCAGAGCGTCAGTGACGCCTCGGTGACGACGGCCTGCCCCGGGTAGTCGCGGTTCCCGCCGCCCGGGACGGTGGCGGTGCCCGCCACCTCGTAGTGGTGCGGGCTCGTGCAGGGCAGTCGCCGGACCCCGGTCATCGCCTCGCCGCTGCCGCTGTGGTCGGAAACCGGGTCGAAGCAGTCCCCGGCCCTCAGGTCCTGCACCCTGACGGCACCCTTCGGGGCATGGGCGGCGGAGCTCGGCAGGGTGTCGGCCGCCAGCAGCCCGATCATCACGAACAGCGAGACCATCAGGCCGAGGACGGAGAACACCAGGCCGGTCACGGCAAGGCCGGTGCCGCGCTGGTTGCGCCGGGGGATCTGGACCAGGGCCGTGATCGAGAAGGCCAGTGCGAGCGGCCAGGTGCAGAGCAGGCCGGTGATCAGGGCCGCGATCGCAAAGGGGTTGGTGGTGGCCGGCGGGGCGGGGTAGCCGTACGGCCCGTGGTACCCCGGGAGCGGACCCGGGGCCGCCGCGGCCCAGCTCCCGGCGCCGGCACCACCCCACGGGGTGGCGGCCTGCGGGGTGCCCTGGGTGGGCGCCCCGTAAGCATCGGTACCGGGCGGCGCCCACGGGTCGAAGGGGGCAGGTACGGGTGCGGGTGCGGGCTCAGGGCCGGCTTCGGGCCCGGGTGCAGGCGCGGGCTCAGCTGCCGGCTCGGGCTCAGACGCGGGCTCGGGCTCAGACGCGGGCTCCCGCGAGGGCTCGGGCAGGGGCGCAACGTCCGGCTCGGCCTGCGGCCCGGACGCGTCGGCCGGCTCCGGGACGGCCGCGGGCTCCGGCGGGGAGGCCGGCTCCGGCAGGAAAGCGGGCTCCGGCGGGGAGGCGGGCTCCGGCAGGAAAGCGGGCTCCGGCAGGAAAGCGGGCTCCGGCGGGGAGGCGGGCGCGTCGGGATCGACTGGCGACATGGTGGGCTCCCCCGGCCCGTGACATGCGGGCATCAGTTCGACATCCGATTGAGTGCCGCGCGACTCTATCCGATCAAGCACACGGCTCCCCCACGGATTTCGCCCGGCACCACCCCGCCCGCCCCCACCTCCACCCGAGCTCACCCCCGGGCCAGCACCTCCCCGTGCAGCACCGCGAACCAGCCGTCCTCCGCCGCCGCCCAGGCCCGCCAGCCCGCCGAGATCCGCTCCAGCTCCGCCCGGCTCGCGAACCCCTTCGCCAGCGCCGCCCCGGCGATCCCCGACTCCAGGATCCGGTCCGCCCACAGCCCGCCCCACCACGCGCGCTGCTCGGCCGTCGCGTACGTCCAGGTGGAGGAGGAGCACTCGATCTGCGCGAATCCGGCCGCCCGCGCCCAGGACAGCAGCCGGCGCCCGGCGTCCGGCTCGCCGCCGTTGGCCCGGGAGATCCGCCGGTACAGCTCCTGCCAGCGGTCCAGCTCGGGCAGCTGCGGGTACCAGGTCATCGCGGCGTAGTCCGCGTCCCGGGCCGCGACCACCCCGCCGGGCGCAGTCACCCGCCGCATCTCGCGCAGCGCGGCGACCGGATCGCCGACGTGCTGGAGCACCTGGTGGGCGTGCACCACGTCGAACTCGCCGTCCTCGAAGCGCACCGCGTGGACGTCGGCGACCTCGAAGACGACGTTGTCCAGCCCGCGGCCGGCGACGTACTCGGCGGCCTGCTCCAGCACCTGCGGCGAGGCGTCCACCGCGACCACCCGCCCGCCCGGGCCGACCAGTTCGGCCAGGTCGGCGGTGATGGTGCCGGGCCCGCAGCCGACGTCCAGCAGCGCCTGGCCCGCCCGCACGTGGGCCAGCAGGTAGGCGGCCGAGGTGGCCGCCGTACGGGAGCGGTGTGAGCGCAGCACGGGCTCCTGGTGGCCATGGGTGTAGACGGCCTGATTCTCGGTCATGACTCTTCCCCTCGTCGGTCCGACCGGGCTCTGCGACAGTCCCGACGCTACTCCTCGTCTCAGTCAGCGAGAAGGTGCGTCTCAGAAAGAGAGACGCCGGTGAAACCCGGTTCCCGCGCCGAGACCATCGCCCATCTGCGCGAGAACGGCCGGATCACCCTGATGTGGTGCGACTTCACCGGGCCGCCCACCGTGGTGCGGGTGCACGGGCGCGGCGAGGCGGTGCAGTGCGACGACCCGCGCTTCCCCGAGCTGCCGGGCCGCTTCGATCCCGGCGTGGACGGGCCGGCCTGCGGACGATCGTGCCGGTGCACGCGGAGCGGGTCAGCGACTCCTGCGGCTTCGCCGTCCCGCTGATGGAGTACCGCGAGGACCGCACGCTGCACTCCGACTGCCTGGAGCGCAAGACCGACCCCGAGTTCGCCGCGTACTGCGAGGGCAAGGAGTTCGTGGCGACCGGCATCGACGGCCTGCCCGCCCTGCCCCTCCCGCTGCCGCCCCGCCCGGCCTGAGGCCGCACCCCGCCGGACGCCGCACCCGGCCGGACGCCGCGCCGGGCGTGCCGGAGCCCCGCCGGACGGTGCCCGGCGGGGCCCGGGTACGGCTGCCGACGCTACGCGTTGACGGTGAACCAGGTCGAACGGGACTTCTTCCACTCCGGGTGGGTCAGGTCCTTGGCCGCGACACCGTCGCCGTAGAGGTCGGCGGAGCCGTCGTCCGTGATCACCTGCACCCGGGCGCCGGGCGCGGTCAGATCAGGCACGTCCACCACCGTCTCCCAGCCGCCCGCGTCGCTGGTCGGCAGGTCGAGCAGCTTGACCGGGGCCGAGCCGGGCAGGCCGTCCCAGCGGTAGAGCGCGTACGGGTCGGAGTTGTCGTCGGCGGCCCAGGAGCCGGCCACGATCAGGTACTGGCCGGCGGCCGCGCGGCGGATGTCCCGGACGGACAGCCCGCCGAGGTCCAGCTCGATCGGCGTACCGAACGCGGCGTGCACCGAACCACCGGGCAGCTGGTCGAAGTTGGTGACCGGCACCAACAGCGCCCCGCCCCCGGGGACCGCCGGGGCCAACGGCGCGCGGAAGCCGACGTACGCGGTGCTGGTGCTGCCCGGCGCGAACTCCAGACCCTCCACGTTGAAGCCGTCGATCTGCTTCGGCGCCTGGCCGGCGGCCGCGCCTGCCGCGAAGCCGTAGTGGTCGCCGTTTGCCCGGTCCCAGGCGATCAGGTCGTCCCGCAGGCCGGTGTACTTGCCGCCGAGGCTGAGCTGGGTGCTCGCGCCGGAGCCGGTCACCGTGGTGGTGAAGACGGTCCGGCGGTCCGCCTTGACCTCGCCGTCCTTGTTGTTGCCCAGCGAGCCCGTCCAGTAGATCGTGTTGCCGACCCGGGTCGCGCCCTCGATGTCGATCTCCTTGGCGACCCCGAGCGCGGAGCTGAAGTCCCAGGTGCGCACCGGCGCGCCGGAGGCGTTGCGATCGTAGAGCCGCAGCACGTTGGACTCGTCGTCCGCCACCACGATGTAGCCGCCGCCCGCGTCCACGGCGGCCGAGGCGTCGCTCGAACCGGTCAGGTAGCGGCTGTCGGCGGCGAACTGCACGGCGGGCGAGGCCGCGTAGTGCAGCGTCTTGGTCGCGCTCTTGCCGCCGAGGCCGGTCACCTTCACCGTCAGGTCGGTGTAACCGACGCCCCGGGCGGTGACCGCGAGCGTGCGACTGCTCGCGGTGCCGGTGACGCTCACGTCGGTGGTCCTGGCCACCGACGTCCTGCTGCTGGCGGAGGCCGCGACCGTCAACGCGGAGGCGTCCGCGCCGCTCTGCGCCACCGTCACGGTGACGACCGGGTCGCCGGTGGCGCCGACGGCGCCGGAGAGGTAGCTCGCGGACAGGGTGATGGTCGGCGTGCCGTAACTCGCGGCGGACGCGGGCACGGTGACGGCCGGCAGTGCGGCGGCGAGGCCGAGCGCGGCGGCCAGCGCGAGCGGGCGGCGACGGGGGTGGGAGGACACGGGCGGGACCCTTCGACGGCGCGGGCGGTACGAGGTCCGGACCAGGGTGGGCCCACCGGGCGAACGCCGGCCCTACGGCACCGGGCCTGCGGGCGAACACCGTCCTTCCGCCCGGCCCCGCACGTCGTACCGTGGGCGGTACACGACAGAAGATCGGACGATCCCACCATGACACCCCCGCGCCCGTACGTCCTGCTGAGCGCCGCGATGTCGCTCGACGGGCATCTCGACGACGCCACACCCGAGCGGCTGCTGCTCTCCAACGCCGCCGACTTCGACCGGGTCGACGAGCTGCGGGCCGGGTGCGACGCGATCCTGGTCGGCGGCAACACGCTGCGCGCCGACAACCCCCGGCTGCTGGTCAACGACCCCGCCCGGCGGGCCGCCCGGGTCGCCGCGGGGCAGCCCGAGTACCCGCTCAAGGTGACCCTCAGCGCGAGCGGCTCGCTGGCGCGCGGTCTGCGGTTCTGGCACACCGGCGGCCGGCGGCTGGCGTACACCACGACCGCCGGCGCCCTTACGCTGCGCCCCGCGGTGGAGGACCTCGCCGAGGTCGTCGGGCTGGGCGCGACGGTGGACCTCGGCGAGGTGCTGGACGACCTCGGGGCGCGCGGGGTGCGCAGGCTGATGGTCGAGGGCGGCGGCAGCGTGCACACCCAGTTCCTGGCGCTCGGGCTGGCCGACGAACTCCAGCTGGCGGTCGCCCCGCTGCTGGTCGGGCAGGCCGCGGCGCCGCGCTTCGTCCACCCCTCGGACTTCCCCGGCGGGCCCGGCCGACGGATGCGGCTGCTGGAGGCACGTACGGTGGGCGAGGACGTCGTCCTGCTCAGGTACGCCCCGAAGGAGCCCGCCGCGTGACCGCCGACCGCTCGCCCACCGTCGAACACCCCCGGGACCTGGAGTTCCTGCGCCGGGCCGTCGAGCTGTCCCGGCTCTGCCCGCCGTCCGAGAGCGCCTTCTCGGTGGGCGCGGTGGTGGTGGACGCCGCGGGCGAGCTGCTCGCCGAGGGGTACAGCCGGGAGGTCGACGGGCACAACCACGCGGAGGAGGCCGCCCTCGCCAAGCTCCCCGCCGGGGATGCCAGGCTGCGGGGCGCGACGATCTACAGCTCGCTCGAACCCTGCGGCCAACGGGCCTCACGCCCGCGCACCTGCGCCCAGCTGATCATCGCGGCGGGCGTCCCCCGGGTGGTGGTGGCCTGGCGCGAGCCGGACCTGTTCGTCACCGGCTGCCAGGGGACGGCGCTACTGGAGGCCGCCGGGGTCGAGGTGGTCGAGCTGCCCGAGCTGGCCGGGGCAGCGCGCGCGGTCAACGCCCACCTGCTCGGCTGATCCGCGCCGAGGCCGGTGCGCCCTGCGGCCGGCCCGCGCCGAGGCCTGGACCTGTTTTGTATCATTGATGAACAAACACGTCCCCGCCGCGAGGAGACCCCATGGCCGCCCCCACCGTACTGTCCGCACGCGCCCTGCTCCTGGACATGGACGGCACCCTGGTCAACTCCGACGCAGTGGTCGAACGCTGCTGGCGCCGCTGGGCGGCGCGGCACGGGCTGGACGGGGACACCGCGATGCGGACGGTGCACGGGCGGCAGGGCCACCTCTCGATGGCCATCCTGCTGCCGGACCGCCCGATGGAGCAGAACATCGAGGAGAACCGGCTGATGCTCGCCGAGGAGACCGCCGACACCGACGGCGTCGTCCCCGTCGACGGCGCGGCCGCCTTCCTCGCCGCCCTCGCCGGGCGTCCGCACGCGCTGGTCACCTCCGCCGACGAGGCCCTCGCCCGGGTCCGGATGGGCGCGGCCGACCTGCCGCTGCCGCCCGTCCTGGTCACCGCCGAATCCGTCGGTGCGAGCAAGCCCGACCCGGAGGGCTTCCTCAAGGGCGCCGCCGCCCTCGGCTTCGCCCCCGCCGACTGCATCGTCTTCGAGGACTCCGAAGCCGGGATCACCGCCGCCCACGCCGCCGGCATACCGGTCGTCGGCATCGGGCCCCGCGCCGCCGCGCACCGGCCGACCGCCCACGCCGTCTCCCTGGAGCAGGTCCGGGTCAGCGCCGATGCCGACGGCACCCTGACCGTCCGGGTCGGCTGACCCCTCCGCCCGGCGGCCGGCTGTCCAACCCGCCGCCGGACCACCGGGAACGGCTCAGTGGAGCCGGAGCAGCGAGTCCCGCAGCCGCCGGGCATCCCGCAGCCGCTGCTCGTAGGTGGCGCCGAGGGCGAGCAGCAGCAGCCCGGCGCCCGCGAGCGGCACCCAGCGCGGCAGCAGGCCGAGCGCCTGGACGACGACCGGGGCCAGCTCGTGCAAACCGACCAGGACGAGCACACCGCCGCCCAGCAGCAACGGGCACTGCAGGCCCTGTCGCCCGCCCAGCACCGTCACCGCCAGGGCCACCGAGCCGAGCAGGAGCGGCCGGAGCCAGAAGCCGTCGGCCCACATCGCGACCAGGCTCGGCAGCAGACCCAGCGCCAGCCCGGGCCCGTGACAGGTCCAGGAGTTGGCATCGGGGTAGCGCCTGCGGTGCAGCCGGCCGAGCACCAGCGCGGCCGCCGCGACGCTCACCGTGTACGGCTCGGGCGTGTGCACCCCGGAGAGCGCCAGCCGGACCCAGGAGGCGACGGTCAGCAGTGCGGTGGAGGTGACCGCCGCCGCCCGGCGGCGGTCGGGGCGCAGCGCCACGCCGAGCGCCGCCACCCCGGCCACGGTGAGGGCGAAGGCGAACCGGCCCGGGTACGGGGCCGTCAGGCCCAGCGCCACGGCGGCGAGTACGTACCCCGACAGCTCCACGGCGCGCGAGGTGCCACCCTCGACGCGGGCCGCGACCGGGGCCGACCCGATGGCCACCGCGAGGACGCCCAGCATGGTGTCCGGGAGGGCGAGCCCCGTCGTCGACCCGACGGCGGCGGCCTCCGCACCCAGTGCGAGGACGGCGCAGGCGGCGGCGACGGCGGGCCGGACCTCGGATCCGGCAGCGGCCGGCGTGCTCAGCACGATGGCGAGCACGGCCGCGACGGCCAGCGCGACGATGGTCGCCGTGCGGTCGGCCGACGCCCAGAGCAGGGCGAGCGGCGCGGCCGCCGTCAGGCCGATCAGGGTGACCCGCCGGACCGGACGGAGCACGGCGCTCCCGGCAGCCACGACCGCGAGGGCGCCGGCCGCCACGACCGCCACACCGTACGGCAGCCCGAACGCGACCGGCAGCAAGGCCACGGCGGGGACGACGGCCAGGGCCGTGGCCGCCCGCAGCGAGGCGGCCGGAACCGGGCCGACATCGAGCACGGCCGCGACGGCGAGCGCGACCACCAGCAGCCAGAGGCTGCTGACGGCGGCCGGCGCGACGTGCCAGCCCCACGCGGGCGCCGGCCCACCGGACCAGGCGGCCGGGAGCTGCCCGAGCGGTTCCGCCAGCGCCCGCGCGAGCTCGCCGAGGGACGTGACCGAGCTGACCAGCAGGACGAGCGCGGCCGCAGCGAACAGCCCGGCGGGGACGGCCAGCCCGGCACGGGCGTCCGCGGCCTCGCTCACGCCCGGCGCCTCCGCCGCCTCCGTCTCCAGATCCGTTCCTACCCCCGTCTCCGCCCCCGCTTGCGCCGTCATCGCCGAGGTCACGGCCATCGCCCGGCGCAGGAGGATGCCGGCCGGGGCGAGGAGCAGCGCGGCCGGCGCCCCGTACGCGAGGGCGCCCCAGCCGGGCGCGAGGAGGTGGCCCACGGTGCCACCGGCCGCCAGCAGCAGGGAGCCGCCCGCAAGGCCCGCGGCCAGCCGGCGGGCCGGGTACGGGAGCCCGGGGTAGCCGAGCACGGGGCCGGGGAGCGCCACGGCCAGGGCGAGCAGGGCGAGGCCGCCCAGCGGAAGCCACGCCCAGCCCACGACCGCCGCCGCGGCATCCCCGGTGCCGGTCGGACCGGTGCGCGGCAGCCGGAGCCCGGCCTGGAGCGACCCGATCGCCGCCAGGGCACCGCCCAACACCGCCCACGCGGCGGCGAAGGTCTCGGCCGACCGCAACAGCAGCCCGCCACGCCCGCGCGCCGCGTCCCCGGACGCGCCGTCCTCGGATGCGCGGTCCTCGGATGCGCCGTCCTCGGCCGGGATGTCCAGGCGGGCAGGCAGGCCTTCATGCCCGGCGAGCATCCGGAGCACCGGGTAGTCCAGGGCGGCCGTCAGGACCATCGCGGCGGCACCGCCCTGTGGGCCGGAGATCCCGACGGCGGGGACGGCCAGCAGCGCGGGCAGCCGCCCCAGCAGGAAGCCGGCCGCCAGCGGCAGCCGAAGCCGCATCGCCCACCCGTACGCCGCCGCGCCGGGGCCGGCCAGCGCGGTGGCCACCGCCCAGTAACCGAGCCCGTCCACCCGGTCGAGGCCGGCCAGCCCGGCGGAGCGCGCGGCGAGGAAGTCCAGGAGCACCAGGGCCAGCCCGATCGCGGCCGAGGTCTCGGCGGTCGCCCTCAGCCCGCGACGGCGGAGCGGGTACGGCAGCGCCAGCGCGCAGCCGGTCAGCAGTGCCAGGACGACGGCGCGGCCGGCGATCCCCAGATGCCCCCAGCTGACCACGGTGAAGACCAGTGCGGCCGTGGTCACCAGGAGTCCGCCGAGCACCAGCAGAGCCGTCTGCGCGGATGTCCCGGAGACCTCGCCCTTCCCTGCCGCTCCCTTGCCCCCTACGCCGGTCCGGGCCGACGGCGGCGCACTCCGGGGGGCGTCCCGGCGGGCGCGGAGCCCGGCGAGCAGTCCGTCCCGCTGCCGAAGCAGCGTCAGCCGCTGCGCGTCGAGGGCGTGCAGCGCCGAGGTCACCTGCCACAGCGTCGCGGCCTCGGCGGTGTCGAGCGGCAGCCGGCAGTGCGGACACCGGTCGACCCGGGCCGTCCCGAACAGCGCACCACAGTCGGGACACACCGGCGGCGGGCTGCCGGGCAGGGAGCTGGTCATACCCGCGAGTCTCCCGGCCCGGCCCACCCGCGCACATGAGTAGGCGTACTCAATCCCGCCCGCGCCCCGCTCCCCACCAGTGCCTCCGGCACCCGTCCCGCCTGCGAGAAGCCGCAGACCCCCGATGGAGCCCTTGAGACCGACCACGAGCGCATCCACCCGGGCGGACAGCAGTGCCCGGCCCGCCAACAAGCGGGCCGGGCACTGTCCTTGGCTGCTCGTCACACGTTGAAGCGGAATGTCTGCCAGCCGATCCTGACCTGCGGCGGAGCGCCGCAGATGCTCCTGACCAGGCATTTCGTGGTTGGCAGGCGACGGCGTGCGACGGTCGCGATCGAGTGTCCTGCGGACTGACTGCGGACTGGAACAGCTCCCGCTGCGATCACTGACGTGGGTAGCAGCGAAAACGGTGTACCCGACGGTCGCTGGCGACGGCCCTCAGCGCAGAGCCGTCGCAAAGCCGGCGGGCGGCCCCGGAGGACTAGCCTCGAGGCCAATGTCCGTCCGAGGAATCGGGGCTGCGCGGGGGCGCTCTGACCTGTGGAGGAGCGGAGGTGCTGGATGGCGCCTAGACGGCCCCGGACGGGGGTGAATGCAACCAGAACTGCAACCGTGCGCCGTGCTGGCTCGTGGTGCGCGACGGGCGGTAGCATCGACGAATCCATGGTCCATTCGGGGGGTCACATGTCGTCGCACATCGTCTCGTACGCGCTGGATGAGCAGACTACGGTCGGCTTCGAGATCGAGACCGGTGACGACTTTCACCCTGTTGGCGCGGAGACCGCCATCGCCCGGGTCCGTGAGGCCGTCCAGCCCGCCGTGCAGGCGGCGCGGACCGTGCTTGATCAGGTCGCAGCGATCAAGCCCGGCGAGATCCAGCTCAAGTTCGGCATCAAGGTCAACGGCACCGCGAACTGGCTGATCGCCAAGGCCGCGACCGAGGCCAACTTCGAGGTCACCCTCACTTGGCGGGAAGGCGCGGCGTCGGCCGGGCAGTCGGACCCTCAGTAGCGGGGCACGACGGGGCGGGCAACGCGGCACCACGGGAAGGCCGTTCATGGACAACCAGCCCACTAGGCCCGCGAATGACTCCTGGGTCGCTGCCGTCCACCGCACAGAGGCCGATGAGATGTCGCTTGGGTCTGCCTTTGTGCTTGACGCCCACCGAGTCCTCAGCTGCGCCCATGTGGTGCGCGTCGCCGCTGATGCAGGGGCCCCGCTCTGGGTGGCCTTCCCCAAAGCGGAGGAGAGCGACACAGTACGCATCCCGGTCCGGGAGATCGTCCTGCCGCCCGCCGGGCTCCAGCGCATCCAGGACGCGGCGATCCTCCGACTCGCCGAGCCGGTCCCGGCGCCCCGTATACCCCGGCTGCGCTGCCCCGTCCCCGCCGATATGGTCGGCCGGGACTGGTGGGCCTTCGGTTTCCCTGGCGGCGAACTGCTCGGCAACTCTGCCGCCGGTGTGGTCGGCGAAGCCCTCGGCTATGGCTGGATACGGCTCGACACCCACTCCCGGTACACCGTCAAATCTGGCTTCAGCGGCTCGGCGCTGTGGTCACCCGAGTACGACGCGATCGTCGGCATGGTCGGCCAGGCAAGCGGTGAAGGCGACGCCCGCGCACTGTCGCTCTGGCAGATCGATCGCATTTTCCCCGGGGAGGGCATCGTCGACCTCGCCGCGTGGACGGTCGAGGCGGCCGGAGAGTCCGCCCTCGCCTCCTGGGGATGGTCGCTACGGAACGACCCAGAGGCCGGCCGCCACTGGCGCCCGCGCGCCCGCGGCGTCAGCATCGAGACGGAGAAGGGGTTCCGCTTCCGTGGGCGGACCGCTGCCCTCACCGCCATCGTCGATTGGATCAACAAACCCCCGCCACGGAAGGCGCTTGTGGTCACCGGATCACCCGGTGTGGGAAAATCGGCCGTCCTGGGCCGGATCGTCACGACTGCGGACCGGCAGATCGCGGACCTGCTGCCAGCGGACGACACCGCCATACGAGCACCGGCCGGATCCATCTCCTGCGCGGTGCACGCCAAGGGCAAGACCGCGCTCGACGTCGCCGTCGAGATCGCCGCGGCCGCCTCGGCCGCGCTCCCCGACGACATCGAGTATCTACTGGAACATCTGCGCGAGGCCCTGAAGGACCGTTTCCCGGCCCAGAACAACGGCCTCCCACCCGATTTCACCGTGGTCATCGATGCACTCGACGAGGCCGCCACCCCTCAGCAGACGCGGCTAATCATCCGACGGATCATCACCCCGCTGGTGGAGACCTGTACGGACCTCAACATTCGCGTGATCGTGGGAAGCAGGCGCCGGGACGACTCCGGTGATCTGCTCGCCCCGTTCGGCCGGGCCCTGTCACTGCTCGACCTCGACCAGCCCGGCCTCTTCGAGCAGGAAGACTTGAGGTCGTATACCCTCGCCACCCTCCAAATGCTCGGCGACGAACGGCAGGACAACCCGTACGCCGACAACGCCGCCGCCGAGCCGGTCGCCCGCCGCATCGCCGACATGGCCGACGGCAACTTCCTGGTGGCCGGACTGGTGGCGCGGGCGCACGGACTACACGACCGGGAGGCGGTCCGGCCCGAGGAGATCTCCTTCATCCCTACCGTAGACGGCGCACTCCGCGACTATCTCGACCGGTTTCAGCCCGTGCACGGCTGCTCCGCCGGATCCATCCTCACCGCCCTCGCCTTCGCGGAGGCCCCGGGCTTCTCGCTCGCCCTGTGGCGGATCGCAATCACCGCACTCGGCGGACCCGCTATTCCGGACAGCACCCTCTCCGCCTTTGCCCGCTCCTCAGCGGCGAACTTCCTCGTCGAGACGGGCGGCAGCGAACGCCAGGACACCGTCTACCGGCTATTCCACCAGGCCCTCAACGACACCCTGATCAGTGCCCGAGCCGAACTGCACACCCGCCGCGAGGACGAACGAGCGCTCACTCGCGCCATGATCGCCGAAGGCGAGCGGACCGGCTGGACGCAAGCCGATCCATATCTCAAACGCTCACTGCCCGGCCACGCCGAGGCCGGGGACGTGCTGGACGAGCTGCTGACCAAGGAGGTGTATCTGCTCCATGCCGACCTGCGACGACTGCTCCCGGTGACCGACCGCGCCGTCTCCGACCTCGCCCGCACCAGAACCAAATTCATTCGGCGCACGCCCCAGGCATTCAACGCCGGCCCCGCCAGGCGGATCGCCCTCTTCAGCGTGACGGAGGCCCAGCAGCGTCTGGGCCGGGTCTACCGCGAGCTGCCCGTGCCCGCGCCCTATCGCGCCCGCTGGTCCACCGCGGTGCCCGGCCGGGAGGTGGCCGTCCTGGACGGCCATACGCGCTGGTCATACGTCCTACGCGCGTTCACCGCGGGAGGCCGGGAGCTGCTGGCCAGCGCAGGCGGTGACCGCACTGTACGGATCTGGGACCCGGTGCTCGGCGAAGTCCTGCACGTCATGGAGGGGCACACGGATGAGGTCCGGTCCATCGTCTCCGTACGGCTCGGGACGGTGGATGCCCTCGCCTCCGCCGGACGGGACGGGATAGTCCGCTTCTGGGACCCCCTCATAGGGGAGGCTCTGCACGACATCGGCGGAGATGCGGGCGGGTACTCCGCGCTCTGCTCCCTCACTCGTGACGGCCGGACCCTGCTGGCGGCAGCGAGGGCGGCGGACGCCACAATCCGGCTGCTTGACCCCGAGGCAGGCGAACAGGTCGCCAAGCTCGACGGCCATGACGAGTGGATCACTGATCTCTGCGAAATCACCGTGGACGGCGTCCCCTTGCTCGCCTCGTGTGGTGAGGACGGAACCGTACGCCTGTGGGATACCGCCACTGGAACTAGCCGCTGGACCATGACTCACCAGGACTCGTCGGAATGGGATGTGTGGACACGGGCCCTATGCGCGATCCGGGTCGGTGGGCGCACGCTGCTCGTCGGTGCCGGATACGACTCTGAGATCCGGCTCTGGGATCCGCGCGATGGCAGCGAGGCCGGACTGCTGAGAGGGCACGATGCTCCCGTCCTCGCCGTCTGCTCCACAACACTCGGCGGTAAATCGGTCCTAGTCAGCGCGGGCGAGGATGAGACGCTGCGGCTCTGGGACCCGCACACCGGGCGCCAGCTCGCGATGTGGCGCGGCCACACCGACTCGATCTACTCGGTCAGCGCCATCCGCATCGGCTCCCAAGTCCGGCTGGCCAGCAGTGGCGACGACCACTCCATCCGTATCTGGGACCCGGCGACAGGCGAACAGAACATGCTGGCGGAGAACGACGAGGCGCACCTCTTCGACGCCGCTTGTGTGGTCCGTGCGCAATCCGGACTGCTCATGGCGACCGCGCGAGTCGGTGGGAGGGGGGCCGACATTCGGGATCCGGTCTCCTGGGACACGGTGCGCAGGCTGCCCACGGACACGGTCAACGCAATCTGTGCTGTGCCGCTCGACGGCCGGGCCCGCCTCGCCATCGCTGGATCGGGCATCGAGATCTGGGATCCGCAGACCGGTGACCGGGTTCGGGTGCTCAAGCATCCGCGGACGCGGTACACGGCCATCAACTCGATCTGCGCCATCAGGGTCGATGCGGCCCCAATGCTGGTGGGGTCGCTGGGGGACTCCCTGCACTTCTGGGATGTATCACGGGAGCACGCCATCCACGAATTCGACATCGGTACGACGGGGGCGCGAGAAATTTGCCCCGTACCGGTACGGGGGCGCCTCGCTATCGCGGGCATCACCTTCGACGGGCGCATCGGGGTCTGGGATCCCGGTTCGGGCAATCTGCTGGCCCAGTTGGGCATCGGACGTGGGGCGCTCACCGCGCAGTGCACCGTCCAGGTCGGGGGGCGAGCGCTGCTCGCCACCGGCAATGAGTTCGGCGTCGTCCAACTCTGGGATGTGACGGCCCAAGAGCCGATCGCCTCCCTCGAAGGCCACTCGGCCCGGGTACGACAGCTGTGGGTCTCGGTCGTTGACGGTCGTACGGTGCTGGTGAGCGCCGGTGACGACCGGTCGCTGCGAGTCTGGGACCCAGCAGGCCCCCGGCCGCTGGTGGACATTCCCGTCCACCACACCATCGTGTGGGCGGCTCAGGCAGGCTCGGACATCACGGTGAGCCTGGATGCGGGAATGCTCGGCATCCGGCTCGATCTCTCCGAGATGGATCTCGACCCGGCCGGCCTTTCAGGGCAGCGTCCTTCGGGCGATGGGACGTCCGACCAACGGCCCTCCGGGCTGGGGCTCTTCGCTCCAAACCCCTACGCGCTGCCGCGCTCGACACTCTCCTGAGAGCTCGTAACACGCTCCTGTTGATCGTTGCTGGTAGGACGTGACCGATGCCGGGAGATCTCAGGCGCGCAGGTGTACACGGGGTCCTTCATCAGCGGGTGCCTGCTCGCCTGCTGCGGCGCGGCGCCCGGTACGCAGCGTCCAGGTGGTTGAGCCTGTTCGGGCCTGGCCATCCAACGGTTCGCGCGACCCAGGTCAATGTGGTGGTGCCAGATCCTGCTCGGTGCCCAGCCAGCCGCGAAGGTGAAATTCCTCCCGGCGATGACAGCCTGGTCGTCCTGGCCGGACTCGACCAGGGTTATCACTCTCCCCGCTCGTTCCTCCCCGACTAGCTGGGGACAGCCAGATCGCGGAAGATCATAGAGGGCCATCGAGAGTCAGGACTCGCGCCGGGACCTGGCCGCAGTCCCGGGATGCACCTCCCGCAGCAGCGCCTCTGCGCCGACGAGCTAAATAGAAGCATCAAATCCCTGTCCATCTAAATGTGATCATGTCATTATCGACGGATAGCTGATGGCGGGTCAGAGAGGCAGGCAGCCTTGAAGGTCTCGATCTACCTGTTCCGGGATGAAGCGACCACATTTGCCGAACTCCTGCGCGATTTTGCACCTGGCGCTCCCACTCCGGAGCCCCGCGAGCTGATCAATCAGGTCGTTGTACCCTGCGAGGTATGGGTCATGCCGGCACAGCCGAAGCCGCCATCGTGGGCCAAGGCCCTTGAAGCCGTTGTCAATATTTCAGACCTGAAAAACTCAAGCAACTCTGTCGTTCTGTTCTATGAGGTAAGTAGGCGGTTCTTTGCCGTTTGCTTTGGGTATGGCCATTCCCTTCTGAATCATGAGCTCCTGGAGTCGGAATTCGGCCTGCGCGTGACGGCAAACATGGCGGACCCAGAGAAAGTCGCAACCATGCAGGTTCGCACCGTCAGTGAAAACTCAAGGCAACAGCAGAGTCAGACGGCGAACAAGACGCGGGCCGCCGAGTTCGATCTCCAACTGGAGCGCGAGTGGCTCCGATACTTGAAGGCAGATGTCACGAAAGGCCTCGAATGGGCTACCACAGTCGGCGGGTCCCAGTCCCTCTCGATCACCACCACTACACCGCTCGCCGATTTCTCCGAAATCCTTGAGCACCTCTTGGTCGAGTTCAACTCCCAGGCATACAAAGAGAAGTTTCCATATATCGACAATTTCTCCCCGGTAGCCAAAGGCAATCCAATTCTATCGACCCTCTGGGGTGAACTGGCGGCAGCATTGTCCGACCCTGGATCCAGCAAGATTGGCGTAGCCTCGCCGGACGACCTTCTTGGGGCCGACGTCGACCACTGGAAGATCAATGGCGACCGAAGGAGGCGCAAGCCGCTTGAAGACCTCACGTTCGAATCCGTGGCCATGCAGATACCGCCTGACGGGATCGCCGACGCTCTAGAGCATCTTAGAATCACTCCATATAACGCCGGAGACGCCCCGATCAGAACTAAAAGGCCACTAAGAGACTATTTCGTCTTCGAGTGTAAAATTTCAAACTCGACCTGCGTACTATGCCTTGGGCAATGGTTCAGGATCGCATCAGAGTACATAGAAGATATCAACCGGCAAATCTCCGAAGTTCCGGACATAACTCAAGAATTGATGCTCCCCGGCTGGAATTCAGGCGATTCAGAGGGGCAGTACAATAAGGGGGTTTGTGACCAGCGGGGATACATCCACCTCGACGCAAAAAGCTTCATGGTCGGCGGACCTCATCAAAAGATTGAGATCTGCGACTTCATTACTCCGGAATTTGATTTCGTATGCGTGAAGCGAATGGAGAGCTCGGCAACGCTATCTCACCTTTTCAGCCAGGCCGCCGTTTCTGCCGAGCTTTATTCTGAAAACGTTCAGGGGCACGGGAAAAACACTCAACGCTACGGCGATCATGTGCGTGACCTTTACCGGAACAACTGGGGCGACCTTGGAGAACGAGAGAATGATCGCCGAATGGTACTGGCAATCGCCACAGACAAGAGCGGGCCGCTGGCTGAGTCCCTCTACTTCTTCAGCAAGGTGAATCTGGTTCAGCGACTTTCGGACTTGCGTCACTCCCGCTTCAGAGTTGGCCTGGCAAAGATCGATCGGTGAGCGCCTCCTCGCAGCAACGGCCCGCAACACCAGTGCGAGCAGGTGACGCGCGTCCAGAATCCCACCGTTACCGCCAGAGTTTGAAGAACGAAAGATGTGGTCCATGGCCCACACCCGGCCAGCACCACCATCATCGATTCAAGCGCGGTGGCGTCGTGTTTCATCGCCAAGGGCCGATCCGGCAGTGCCGCGCCCGCTGCGCTGCGTCAGGCCGGACGGCGGGATGGTTGCCCTTCCGCCGGACGTGTTGGGCTTCCAGCCGCGCGGAGAGCCCCGGCGGGCGCTCCTCCGGGTATCAACGGTTCGCTGGAATCTATGGCTCATTTCACCAGGTCAGCACGGTGATTCGATAGAAGGTACGGGCCCTGTCGCTTCAGTTGTGAACCCTTGCCCAGCACCCAGCCGGCCGTCGGCGCTCCCAGGAGATATATGCTCCGACGGCACGGCAGGCTGGTAGGAAGTCGGGGGACGCCATGAGTCGACCACTGCTGTTCCTCGATGTCGACGGACCGCTGAACCCGTACGCGGCGAAGCCTGAGAAGCGGCCGGAGGGCTACACAACTCTTCGCGTGCCACAGGAGAGCGAGATCGCCTGGGAACCTGGGAGGCCGCGAACTCACGCGAGGCCGCTGCAAATGTGGCTCAACCCGGACCACGGGCGGGCGCTGTTGGCTCTCGGCTACGCGCTGTGCTGGGCCACCACCTGGATGAGCGATGCAAACAAGTGGATTGGTCCTGCGCTCGGCCTGCCCGAGTTGCCGTTCGTCGACTTCGGCGATGCGTTGCTCCGCGAGCGTCCCGACGGGGTTCACTGGAAGTCCGATCCGCTGGTGGCGTACGCCGACGGCCGGCCTTTCACCTGGGTGGACGACGAGCAGGGCGATGCGGATCACGCATACGTGGCCGCCAACCATGGCGCCCCTGCCCTGCTCCACCATGTCAATCCACGGATTGGTCTACGGAGCACCGACTTCGCCGTCCTTGCGGACTTCGCAGTATCCCTCGACGCCTTCCCCGAGTCTGACTGGGCGGTACCCCACAGGCCACGCAGCTGAGCTCAACGATCAGCGGCGGGTGGCCACCACGCCCGTGGCATGGCGGCTACCCGCCCCTACGTTGCAGCCGACGGCCCTCACTCGGGAGAGTGGCCGACGCGCTCGACCGCTCCCGTCGCAGCCATCACAGTGGCCAGTCTTGGCTTACTCGTGATCCAGTCGGTGTTGCCGTTCCTGATGGCGAGCCGGACGGCGTCAACGACGGCGGCTTCGGGCTCGGCTGGCCGGGCCATGTGCGCTCGCATGAAGTGCTTGAAGAGCGCGGGTAGTTGTTCAGCACGAATTCCGCTCTTCTCCTTGAGGGAGAAGAGCGGAAGGAACCACGTCTCGAACGCGGCCCTCGTCCAAGTTCTGGCTTTGTACGTCTCATACATCGGCCGAAGATCCGCTGTGCGGTCATAGGGGAGGTGGCCGTACAGGGCGTACTGCAGCCGAGTGCCGAGGTGCTCTCGGAAGTGCTGCCCGTGGGCTGCTATGTGGTTAGCCGCGTTCTGGGTGATGGTCATCACGGCTGTTTCCGCCTGGTGCCTTCGTGCTACGGCGAGGACGGTCACATGGATGCCGACCCGTGGGTCGAGGACGAGGCCAGCCAGCCCGAGCGGTGAGAGGTCGATGCCGTGGTCGCGGGTTCGGGTGAGGATCAGGCGCTGGGTGACGTTGCTGGCGGTGTTCTGTAAGTGCTTGGGCTGCTGGCGATGGCTCGCGTGGATGTCCGAGCGGTCGAGGACTGGGCGATCCTTCGCGAGCTCGGCGACGAGGTGCAAGCCGGTGCGAGGTTGAGTCTCGGTGCTGCCGCAGGCGTTGCAGGGGTGAGAGCCGCCGCCGGTCATGTGACCGCAGGCCCGGCACGTGGGAACAATCTCGCGGCTCACCACGACGGTGCCGGCCCGCAGATTGCTCTCGATCATCTCTAGGGCCAGGCTGGCCACCTCAGCGTCAGCGTCGGTCAGGGTGCCGGCTACCGGGAACTGCCCCGACGGGTACTTGGCGGCTATGAGGTCGGCCTCGAACGCCTCGCGGGTGATCTGCCTTCCGGCCGACTCGCGGTGCCGTAGGTCGCCTGCGAGGGTCACGGTGTTCCACAGGTGGGGCACGGGTGGTGCGCCGATGATGGCGTTCAGGGCTGCGGCGAGTCGGACGCCGACTGCCTTGCCCGGTTTGGTCTCGAAAGTGAAGGGCCCGTTCTGGACAGGGCCGTTGAGGAACAGGTGTCGCACAGGCTCCTCCTAGATCGAGGGGATGGTCGTTCCTGTCCGGGCGAACCGACCGTCTCGCAGTTCGTAGTGCAGGATCGCGGCGTTGGGCATCTTGCCCTTCCTCTCTTCGGCAAGGATCTCGGGGAGGGCGCGCTCTTCGAGCAACGAGCGGAGTGCGACGGCGGCGGTCTGGTGGGTGAAGGCGACGACCGTGCAGGGCGTCTGGAGTTCGGAGTGAGCCAGGGCGGCGAACTCGGCGGCCCGTTTGCTCACGGCTTCGGCGAGGGACTCGCCACCGCCAGGCGCGGTCCAGATGTGCTTGCGCTGTCGGCGGTCCTCGGCCAGGTCCGGGTAGGTGTCGAACAGCTCGCGCTTGGTCATGTAGGTAGCGTCCCCGTAGTGCTGTTCGTCGAGAAGTACTGTCTGCTGGGGCCACCCGTCCGGGAGTTCGGGGAGGGCGATCAGCGCGGTGTCGATCGCCCTCCGGTAGGTTGAGGTGTAGACGTGCGGCTCGTGATTCATGAGGCCCGGGAGCACCTCGGCGAGCCACTGGGCTTGCCGGAAGCCGCGTGGGGTCAGGCCGACGATGCTGCGGGAGATGCTGTGGGCGGCGGCCCCGCTGTAGGGGCGCGGGTCCTGGTAGAAGCCGTTGTACTTGTCGGCGTTCTCAACGGACTCGGCGTGCCGGACGATAAACAAGGTCATGGCGCAGCTCCTATCCGGCCAGGTTGGCGACGTAGGAGCCGCTGACGGTCCATGGCGTGAGCTCAATACCGAAGCCGCTGTGCTCGCCGTCCTGGGTGTGGACGAGCTTGCCGGACAGGTGCACGGTGTCCCCAGTGCGGAACGCACCGGTGTAGGCGCCGAGGTACGAGCGCATGTGGGTGATCCTGCGGGCGAAGGAGTCGGGCTCGTCGATGGTCGAGCTGAGGATGGTCTTTACCTTGATCCCGTAAACGGCCGGGGTGGTCAGGCCCTCGGTGTGATCGGTGATCTTCGCCAGTAGCGAGACCTCCCCGATCTCCTTGGAGGTCACCCGGGAGAAGGTCTTGTCGCGGTCGGAGCGGATGGGCTCGCAGTTGATGTGCGCGCCGGCGTTGGCCGTCAGCCCCTGGAGCTTGCGCCTCTCCTGCTTGATGAGCGCGTCGAACGAGCTGCCCTCCATGTACTTCGCCCGCCGGATGTACAGCCGTGTCAGGTCGTCCCCGTCGTACGGCCTGATCAGGTCGGGCTGCTTGAACAGCTTCTGCGCGGCCTCGTAGCCCTCCGGGCCGTAGGAGACGAGGTCGATGTCCGAGCGCTCGTTGAAGCAGCCGACGAGGAAGGAGCCGGTGACGCCGATGAGTCCTTGCAAGCCGTTCGATGCGACCCACTCGGTGATCGCCAGGAGGTCCTTACCCGCAGGGTTGTCGGCGACAGGGCCCGGCTCCTCGTGGATGGCTACCAGGGCCTGGCGGCAGGAGTAGTGGACGGCGATGTCGTCGCGCGGGATGCCGGTGATGACGCAGCCGAGGGTGTCGGAGTAGACGTAGCACTCCGGCCTGCCCGCCAGGATGCCGAAGGACTTCGACACCACGCTGTTCTGCCGGTAGGTCTGGCCGAACAGTCGGCGGTCGCCCTTGTCGTCGGGGTGGTACTTGACGTAGCCGAGGTAGTGGCTGCCGGGGTGGCTGTCGCCGATGACCTTGAAGACGACTCCGTGATGATCCATCAGGTAGTCGCGGTCGCGAACGGCGGGAACGGGCCTACCGGTGCTCAGCGGTGAACCGTTCCAGAGTGGGGAAGGTGTCGGTGTCGATCGTGTTGGACGACTCATACTGATCAAGTCCCATCGTGAA
This sequence comes from Kitasatospora sp. NPDC050543, assembly GCF_044457565.1. Taxonomy (NCBI): domain Bacteria; kingdom Bacillati; phylum Actinomycetota; class Actinomycetes; order Kitasatosporales; family Streptomycetaceae; genus Kitasatospora; species Kitasatospora sp. NPDC050543. The sequence goes on from NZ_JBITGZ010000001.1 coordinate 342,150, forward strand.
GAGGGTGCGGCGGTACTGCCACTTGATGTGCTTGTCGTGCCGTGCGGGGTCGGTGGGTCGCATGAGGGCGAGGAAGAAGAAGCACTTGACGAGCAGGAAGTCGCCCAGGTGCTCGCTCACCCGCTGTCCGATCAGGGAGGCGGTGGTCTCGTCGAGTGCGGCGACGTAGGCGGCGCGCTGTTCGGGACTGATGCTGTAACCCTTGCCTCCGCCCTTGAAAGCGACGATGTCGAGCGCGGGATAGACGTCGTAGCCGAGTGGGATGGGGCCGTGGTGCTGCCAGTCGATGACGCCGGCCGCCAGGACGTTGGGCAGGCCGAAGTCGAGGTGCCCGTGAACCGTGGGCAGCAGTGCCATCCGGTCGAGCGCCCGCTTGACCGTGTCACGGACCCGTGGGGTGTCGAAGTCCGGGTTCTCGTCGAAGACGTCCTTGGCGAAGGCAGCCTTCTCGAACCAGGGCGAGGCGGGCAGCGGGTGCCTGGCCTGGGCCTGCAGGAGCTTGGACGAGACGGCTGCCGCCGTGCTGATCACCTGGTAGCTGATCTGTCCGTCACGCAGAGCGTCGGTCAGGGCCTTCTCGTGCAGCGAGGCGCTGCCGAGGGATCGCTCGGTGACGTAGTAGCTCCCGTTCTCCGACCCGCTGTCGACGATCTCCGGGACCGGGTAGCCGAGGCCGGCGGCAAGCCGCTGGAACTCGATCTCCTCGCGCAGATCCTCGCCCCCGGTCCGCTTGTAGAGCAGGCCATCTGCTGACTTCCACACCGCGCCCTGCGTCGCCGTTCTGTCCTTCACGAAGTCCCAGTCGCTCATTCATCCATCCTTCCGTAGGGCCGAGTTCAGGTGGAGCATGCGCGGCTTACCCAGCGGGTTGTGCGAGGGTGGGGCCAGCCACTCCCCGGGGGGGAGAGAGAGCGACCGGCCCCGTCACCGTCCGGCCGGTGTGCCTGGACTTGAACGGGCGGAGTCTGTGGGCCCGCGGGGCTCGGTGTTTCGCAAACCACTGGTACGCGCGGGCGCTGCTTCGGGTGGCTCGATGGGGGCGCGGCCTGGGGCGATCGGTGCGGACCATGCTGGCAATGAGGGAGGCTCGGCGCTCCGAGCGGGAACGTTCGGGTGCCGCAACGGCTGGGACGGCTAGCTCGGCCCAGACCTTCTTGCCATGGGTCGTCGGCTCGGCACCCCAGCTCTCTGACAGGCTCTCGATCATCAGCATCCCTCGACCGCAGGTCAATTCGCTATTTCCGAAGTTCGCCGCCCCGGCCGGCATCCTGCGCGACGGGTCGTAGACCTCGATCACCACCCGGTCGCCGTCCGGGGAAAGGTAGACGCCAGCCAGCAGCCGTCCGGGGGCGTGGATGACCGCGTTGGCAAGGAGCTCGCCGGCAACCAGGGCGATGTCGTCCAGGCCGTCCCCGGTGATTCCCCACGATCGGGCGATGTCGACGACGGCTTCCCGGGCTGGTGGGATGTCCTCTCGCCTGGTGCCGTTGAACGCGATGCGCCGCGCGAGGGAGGGTGCGGTCATCGGTCACCGTCGCATGCCTGGACCGCGTCGACGACGGTGTTGCACGGCCAGACGCCGCAGCCGTGACTGCACTGACCGTCGGCGAACTGGTGACGGCCCAGAACCTCCCGGGCGTTGGCAGCGGCGAGGCGCTCACGGCGCTCGGTGGCGCGGCTCGGGAAGTCCGCCACTCCGCTGATCATCTGCTCGCCGACCGGTACGAAGGGAAGGGCCATGGCGTCCCGCTGGTGCGCGGTGTTGTCTCTCTGCACGTCCGAGCGGAAGGCCATCGGCGCTTCTCCTTTGCCACTGGGTAGAGCCGCGCTCGCCGGAGACCACGGATGGGCCTCGGGCATGCGGGGGTCGGGAACCGCAAGCTCCAGGGGTGGGTGAGCTGCTGACGCCAAGACAACTCCATGACAGAGCCAAGTGGTTAGGCAGAACGTCGGGTGCGCATGATCCATGCAGATCGTGCATACCGAGTTGTCCTGGTGCGGCTACGCTCGGCCCACCAGGCAGGATCAGCATTGGCAGGAGAAGCCATGTCGCCGACGGCCAAGGGACACTCCGCAGCGGGCGGGATCGGAGAAGTGATCCGCCGCGCACGAGTGTTGAGCGGCCGGACGCAAGAGGATGTGGCCACCGAACTGGGCTACCACCAGTCGAAGATCAGCCGGCTTGAGCGCGGCACGGGGACACAGGACATGGACGTTCTGCGGGCTGTCGCAGCCGTGCTCGACATCCCACTGGGGAGCCTCGGCCTGTCCTCCCATACCAGTGCGGACAGCAGGGCGGACGACATGCACCGTCGGAACTTCCTGGCTGCGAGCGTCGTCGCGCTCGCGGCCCCAGCAACCCCGCCCAGCGTGGGCATGGAGCTTGTGCACGCGCTGCTGCCTGGACCGGTTCCAGCCAGCGCTCCGCCGCAGGCCCAGGCCGCGCTGACCGCTCGACTCTCCCAGGCCCGCAGGCTCTTCTATGCCTGCCGGTACGCCGAGCTGGAAGACGTCCTGCCGTCGCTGATCGCTGACCTTCGCCAGGCCAAGGACGCTGTCCACGGCGGCGACCCGGCGCTGGCTGGTCTGCTCGCGACGGCCTACCAGACCGCGGTGAGTCTGCTTCTCAAGCTGGGCGACCACGGCAACGCCTGGCTCGCGGTCGGCCGAGCAATGGCCGAGGCCGAACGGAGCGGCGATCCCATCGTTATGGCGTCTAGTGTCCGTGTCCAGGCCCATGTGCTCGCCCGAGACCGGCACACCAAGCCAGCCGTCACCCTCATCCGCCACACCGCCGACCAACTCGCCGGAAGCTATGACCGGCGGTCTCCCGCCTACCTGGCAGCGTTCGGCCTCATGCTTCTTCGTGGAGTGACGGCCGCGAGCGCGGGCGGCGATCGTGCCACGACCGCAGAGTTCCTCGCCGAGGCCCAGGAGGTGGCGCGCTACGTCGAGCTCGACGCCCCGGACGCCTGGGCGAACTTCAGCCCGATCAACGTCGCGCTGCATTCGGTGAGCGCGTCCGTCATCCTGGGCGATGCTGGTGCGGCACTCGAAGCCGCTCAGCCCCTGATGCGCCGACGAATCCCCGTTCCCGAACGCCGGGCGGCACTCTGGGTGGAGGCTGCACGGGCGTACAGCCAACAGGGCAGACTGGCCGAGGGATACAAAGCGCTGAGGATCGCGGAGGGCTGTGCGTCGGAGGACATCCGCCGACGCCCTGCCGTGCTGGAGCTGGCCGGTGACATGGCCTCCCGTGACCGACGTGGCGCTGTCCCTGAGCTTCGCCGTTTCTGCCAGGAGTTGGGAGTCCAGGTTTGACCGATCAGCGCGAGCCGTTCCTCTACGTTGTCGTCTGCGCTTCAGGCGTCGCGGACGACGTGGGCACGCTCATCACCGCCGCTCACAACGAAGGCTGGAAAGTCGGCGTGGTGGCCACCCCCAGCGCGCTCGGCTTCATAGACCAGGAAGCCATCCAGCTCCAGACCGGCTACCCCATCCGTTCGGCCTGGCGCACGCCCAGCGTCCCGCAGCCGCTACCGCCGGCCGACGCCATCGCGGTCGTGCCCGCCACCTTCAACACCATCAACAAGTGGGCCGCCGGCATCTCGGACACGCTCGCGCTCGGCATCCTCTGCGAGGCGTACGGACTCGGCATCCCAACCGCCGTCCAGCCGTACGTGAACTCCGCTCAGGCGGCCCACCCTGCGTACGACGAGAGCCTGGCCCGGCTCCGCTCGATGGGCGTCCTGATCGGCGACTACGTGCCCCATAAGCCCAAGGCTGGCGGAGGTCGCGACAACTACAGCTGGACCCACGTCCTTGACCTGCTCCGCCCAGTCGTCATTCCAGACGCGCGACGGGATTAGCCCGGTAGCAGGTCTGCGGACCGGCGAGCGGTGGTCCGGCACTAGGAGGCTTGGGTGCCGGACCGCCGTCATATGCGGCACGCCTCGTTACCGGCGATGCCGCTGGGTGCGGATCTTGAGGGTCACCGGCGGACCAGCAAGGCCACGGCCTCATCCACCGCGCCGATGGCGTCTTCGATGCGCTCCAGGAGCTGGCGTAGGTTGGCATTCGGCTGTCCACCGGCGTTGACGTAGTGCGTCAGATGGTTGAGGTTGTTGCCGACTGCGCCGAGTTGCCGGTTGGACTCCATCAGCTCCTGGATGCCGCGGCGGTAGTCGGCAACGGCTGCGGCGGCGTAGCCGCCGGCGGCGAGTTCGGCCTGGTCGGCGGCTCGCTGGAGGAGGGTCCACTCGCTGTCGCTGAAGCGGGGGGGTGACTCGGTTGGTGCGCGGCACGCTCTCGCGCGGGCGGCGGCGCGGCACACCTCGGCCTGCGATGGTCGGCGGCTGTTCATGTCCCTTCGTCGGCACCCCTGGGCCGACTCCCTCGTCGTCGGCAGGCCCCCCTGGGTCTGCCGACGACCAGGGACCTTCCGCCCCCTTCGGGGCGGGGGTGGGGTAAGGACTCCTTACCCCACAACTTGCTCCGCCAGGAGCCTGATCGGGGTCGCGCTCACCGCCGTCAGTCGAGCCCCAGGAGTCTGAGCGGTCACCGGCCTGACTCCGCGCTCTGCTGGTGGATATCGCACTGGATGTCCTCGATGAAATCCATAGCCAGATAGCGGGTTCGGCGGCGGCCATGTCGGCACTGTTGCACATTCCAGATGCCATCAGAGCCTGCCTCGGCCGGGTGACGGCGGTCGATCTCGTGCAGGCCAGCGATCCAGGTGTCCACTTCGACGGCCGTAGTGCAGGTCATGCGTATGGTGGTGCTCTCCGGTTCGCTGGAGGAGGTCGTCGGGTGGATGGCGTGGGGCAAGCGACTGGGCCGGCCACCCGCCCCAGGTGGTGCCGGGTCAGTTCTGGGGGGGCGGTGATCGGCTGTCCGTTCTGCTCACGTAGTTGGGCCGTCAGGGCGGTCAGCGTGTCGGAGGACAGCGGGATCTGCTGACTGCGGATCGGCTGGACGACCACCCTCCGGGTCAGCTTGTCCTCGGCCATGACCGCCAGTTGGGCGTTCTCCAGAAGCCGCTCGGTCTCCGGGTCACCGCGCAGGTCACCGGCTGTCCGGTAAGTCCCGGTCACTGACCGGGCGGCGCGGTCACCGACCGGTCAGTGACCAGCGGGGCGCTGACCGGCCGGTGACCGCCCAGGTCAGCGGCATCCGGCTGCTGGTCACCGTGACCGGCGCCGGCCGAGTGCGGCCCGATGCTGCCCGTAGGCGCGCTACCTCTGGTCACCGCCGGGGGTCTGCCCGGCGGTGCACCAGGGACGCCCGGGGCCCTGCGGTCAACGCGGTGACCGGGTGACCGGCTGACCGGGCTCGTGCTGACGCTGACAGGCGTGGTCAGCCCCCTTGACCGGAATCCGATCGACCTGACCGGAGTGACCGGGCTGGCTGAGGTCTCCTCGGTCACTCTCGCTGGCCGCCTCCTGGGCGATAGGGATGCAGTGGTGGACCGCTCCGGCCAGGGCGAGCGGAGCGAGGGTGGACAGGCCGACGGCAGCGTGGTCCCAAACGGTCACACGGCGATAGGCCCAGTCGCTCGGCGGTGTGGTGGTGGGCATGGCGGTGGGGTCCTCGCGGGTGGTGGAGGTGCTCTCTGAGATCCGTCTTTGCCGTCTTGGCCGTTGAAACCGCAGGTCAGGGCTGGTACTGCTCGGTGGCCCGTGGCGTCTTGATCGCGGGCGGATGCCGTCTTGGACGGCGACCGCTTCCGTCTTGAGACGGCTATCCGTCTTGGCGGCAGGCCGCCTGACCTGCGGAATCATCGGCTGGTACGGCGGGGACGGCACAAGACGGCTGTGGGTACCGTCCCCGCCTGCCTACCGTCGGCGCGTTCGGCGGCAGGCAGGGGCGGTATCGGCTGGTGTGCCGTCTTGCATGCGGTTGGCGTCTTGGCGCCATGTGGTGTGACCTGCGGTGTTACGGCAGGGACGGCACGGACGGCAACCGCTGGTGGGTGGTCAGCTCTCGCTGCCCTCTCTCGGGTCGAGTGGGTGGACGGCGGGGCAGTATCGCCGCCAGGCGTCGGCGAACTTGTTGCGGGTGTACCCCTTGCGCTGGATCTCGCCGACGCGGACGTTGCCCGAGGAGATCCCGTAGTCGCGGAGCATCGCGCCGAGACCACGAGGGCTCAGGCCGCCCCGCCCTCGCTCGGCCCACGGCGCTTCGGAGTCACCGTTCAGGGCGAACAGGAGGTCGTCGGTGCTCAGGCTCTCGACATCGCCCCGGTTGAAGAAGATCCGCCGGATGTCGGCGAGTATCCTCGCGCCGCTCGGATTCTCCTCCTCGGCCTGGGCCTCGGAGGCGACCATGCGGGCGCACGCCTTGCGGGCCAGGCGCGGCCAGGGGCCGCCCGCGAGGTCGGCGATGATCACCAGCGGTTCCCAGGTGTCGGCGGCGCGGTCCTCGACCGGCATCTTGGGCTCCAGGTGCATGGCCTGGTCGGCGAGCGGCTTGGTCCAGAGCACGATCTCGGCGCGAATCTCGTTCAGGACCGTCTGGTCGCGGCGGGTGCGATACGGGCAGACGCGCTCGCCGTCGGCTCGGCGGCGCATCCGGATGACGATAGACCGGTCCATGATCGTGTCGGGCAGGTCGCCGATGCCGGCGATGGCCGCCATGGCGAAGGTGTGGAAGGCGTGGGGCTTGTGGTCGTTGCCGACCACCCGCAGCACATAGCGGTCGCGCTGGTGCCCAGCGTTGAGCAGGCCGCGCATCTCCTCGTTCTTCTCTGCCATCTTCGGGGTGCCGAAGATGGTGTCGGCCTCGTCGACGATCAGTGTCGGAGGCTCCTCGGTAATGGAGCGGAAGACCGCCGCCGGGGTGGAATTGACCATGATCACCGGCTGGTGCACGGTCTCGGTGAGCACGTCGAGCAGGCGGGACTTGCCGCACCGCTTGGCGGGACCGACCACGGCCAGGCGTGGTGCGTGCTGCCACGAGCCTTGCAGGTGGGTCGCCGCGACCCAGAGCGTGGCAGCGTCCAGCGCCTCCTCGGAGGGCAGGATCACGTACTTGGCGATCAGGGCCTTCAGTTGCGCGAGCAGGTCGGCGCCGCCGGTCGCGGGGACGTCCGGCATCGCGTCGAGTCCGGTTGGCTCGGTCGATCCGGCGGCGTCCCGCCCATCTCCACGGACTGTGGACGACGCCGAAGGCTGGACCGGCAGGTACTGGCCGGGCTCTCCGGGCTTAACGACGGGTGGCCACGATGCACTTCCGGATGCATCAGTGGCTTGCGGGGACGTAGCCTTCACGGTGCACTCCTCTTGGTGGAGCGCGGGGCTGGCAGGCCCTGCTCCACCGGCTCGAATCGGTTTGGCGTGGACGGGGTGTTCATGGCCCTCGGCGTTGGCGCGCCGAGGGCCGTTTTTCGTACAGGAGTCGGGCCCATCAGGCCCCCAGCGCCCAGTTGGCGCGCTCGTCGAGCAGTTCTTGGTCGAAGCGGGTGAGCTCGGCCTCCGGGTACAGGACACGGCGGCCGACCTTCACACCTCGCGGGCCGTAGCCGATGTGCCGCCAGTAGCGCACCGTGCTCTCGGCGGTGCGGTATCGCTCGGCGACCTCCGACGTGGTGAGGTAGCGATCCATGATTTTCCCTTTCGACTAGCTTGAGTTCCCTTCTGCATAGGTTGTACCGCGCGGAGAGCTGCTAGTCAAACGGGAAAGGACATGGTTCAATCGGGATAGCCGCGAGACACGATGGAGGACTGCATGTCCGGAGAGCCGGGCAGGGGCGAAGCGCCACTGCTGTACAGCGAAGGCAACGCGGCGGCGCGCGTCGCGTTGGAACGTGAGGTCAGAGGGTGGAGCACCACCGAGCTGGCCGCGCGGATGACCAAGGCCGGCGTCCCGATGAACCAGACGGCGGTCTGGCGTATCGAGAACGGAAATCCCCGCCGCAAGATCACCTTGGACGAGGCCCTCGGCTTCGCTCGCGTCTTCGAGCTGCCCTTGGAGGAGCTCATGTCGCCGCCACTGGATGGCGTCGACATCGAGGGGAGACGCGTCGTCCAGGAGGCCGTCGAAGCGTTCTACGAGGCTCGCGATGCGCAGGACCGCCTGCACCGCACCGTCGTCGCCATCGCCGACTACATCGCAGCCCATCCCGACAGCTCGACGGGCATCCACGAGCAATGCCTCCGCCTCATGGGCGAGGAACGCGATGCCCGCGCCCTCACCGAGTACATCGAGAGCGGCGGCTACTACTAACTACCAGAGGAGAAGAGCAACTTGGCGAACATCCAGAAGCGCCCCAACAACAAGTGGCGCGCGCGGTACCGAGACCTCGACGGCAAGGAACACGCCCGTCACTTCGACCGCAAGATCGACGCCCAGCGGTGGCTCGACGAAGTCACGGCCAGCCTGGTCACCGGCCAGTACGTGGACCCCCGGTCGACCAAGAAGCCGTTCAAGGACTACGCCGAGGAGTGGCGCACCCGTCAGCCCCACCGGCCCTCGACGGCCAAGGCTGTCGCCCAGCATCTGCGGTGCTACGTGTACCCGGCCTGGGAGAAGCGAGCGTTGGGCGCCATAAAGCCGGGCGACGTTCAGAGCTGGGTGACTGGTCTCTCGACCACCCACAACCTGGCGGCAAGCACAACGCGGACCGTTTTCAACACGGTCAACGCGGTCTTCCGGGCGGCCGTCCGCGACCGCATGATCCCTCGCAACCCCTGTGAGGACGCGAAGTTGCCGTCGGTGCCCCGCAAGCGGATCGTGCCGCTGCCCGTGGATCAGGTCCGCCGTCTGGCAGCGGAGATCCCTGCCCGCTACAGGGGCCTGGTCCTGCTGGGCGCTGCCACCGGACTTCGTCCCGGGGAACTCTTCGGGCTCCAGCTCCGGCACGTCGATCTGCTGCATGCGACCGTCTCGGTGGAGCAGCAGATCCAGCAGGCAGCGAAGCACGGGGTGTACGTCGGGCCGCCGAAGACCGCGCGCTCGTATCGCACCGTGCCTTTGCCGAGGGTCGCGGTCGACGCTCTCAAGGCGCACCTGCGGGACTTCCCCGTCAACGCTCCGGAGGGCTGGCTCTTCACCGCTCCCCAAGGCGGTCCGGTGGTCTACACCCACTTCATGGACGGCTCATGGCGGACCGCCTGCGAGAAGGCCGGCATATCGAAGGGCACCGGTCCACATGCCCTGCGGCATCACTACGCCAGCCTGCTGATCAAGCACGGCGAGTCGGTGAAGACCGTCTCCGAGCGGCTCGGCCACACCAATGCGGCCATGACGCTGAACATCTACACGCACCTCTGGCCCGACTCCGAGGAGCGGACCCGGGCTGCCGTCGACAAGGCTTACGCCGACGGCGGTCCGCACCAGGGCGATCTACCGACCGCTGAAGCGGCGTAACCGAGCCCGGTGCGTTGGCTGAGGTTGGCACACTTGCGGACTCCACGCGGACCGCAAGGCCGCCCAACCCGCTCCGCCGCAGGTCAGACGGCCTTTCCGCCAGTCGATTAGACGTTGAAGCGGAACTCCACCACGTCGCCGTCCTGCATGACGTACTCCTTGCCCTCGATGCGGGCCTTGCCCTTGGCGCGGGCCTCGGCGATCGAGCCGCAGTCGACCAGGTCGTCGAAGGAGATGACCTCCGCCTTGATGAAGCCCTTCTGGAAGTCGGTGTGGATCACGCCGGCTGCCTCGGGCGCGGTGGCGCCCTTCTTGATCGTCCAGGCGCGGGTCTCCTTGGGGCCTGCGGTGAGGTAGCTCTGCAGGCCGAGGGTCTCGTAGCCGACGCGGCCGAGGGTCGCCATGCCCGTCTCCTCCTGGCCCATCGACTGGAGGAGTTCGAGGGCCTCGTCCTCGTCCATGCCGATCAGCTCGGACTCGATCTTGGCGTTGAGGAAGATCGCCTCGGCGGGGGCGACCAGGGCGCGCTGGGCGTCCTTGAACTCCTCGTCCGTCAGCTCGTCCTCGTCGACGTTGAAGACGTAGAGGAAGGGCTTGGTGGTGAGCAGGTGCAGCTCGCGCACCGAGGTGGCGTCGAAGCCGGCCTCGAAGAGGGTCTTGCCGGACTCCAGGATCTTCTGGGCGGCCTCGGCGGCGGCCAGCGTGGCGGCCGACTCCTTCTTCAGGCGGGCCTCCTTCTGGAGCCGCGGCAGCACCTTCTCGATCGACTGGAGGTCGGCGAGGATCAGCTCGGTATTGATGGTCTCGATGTCGTCCTTCGGCGAGACCTTGCCGTCCACGTGCACCACGTCCGGGTCGACGAAGGCCCGGATGACCTGGCAGATCGCGTCCGACTCACGGATGTTCGCCAGGAACTTGTTGCCCAGGCCCTCGCCGACCGACGCGCCGCGCACGATGCCCGCGATGTCCACGAAGTCCACGGTGGCCGGCAGGATGCGCTGCGAGCCGAAGATCTCGGCGAGCTTGCCCAGCCGGGCGTCCGGGACACCGACGACACCCACGTTGGGCTCGATGGTGGCGAACGGGTAGTTGGCCGCCAGCACGTCGTTCTTGGTCAGGGCGTTGAACAGGGTCGACTTGCCGACGTTCGGCAGGCCGACGATTCCGATCGTGAGCGACATGAAGCGAAGTCCCGTGGGCTCGGAGGAAGGTGGAGCGGCACCGTACGGGCCGATCCCCCAGTCTACGGGCAGGCGGTCATTCGCCCGGCTCGGGCTCCAGGAACTCCAGCCGGTTGCCGAGGACGTCGCGCGAGTGCAGGCGGCGGTAGCCGGGGAAGCCGTCGTCCCAGATCACCTCGTGGCCGTGCGCCTCCAGCCGGGCGGCCAGCGCCGGGAGCGAGCGGACCAGGATGCCGGGGTGGGCCTTGCGGGCGGGGACGAACCCGGGCACCACCCCAGGTGCACCTCCACACCGCCGCCGCGGAACCAGCAGCCGCCGCGGGCGGCCAGGACCGGCAGCTTCACCACCTCGGTCATGCCGAGCACCCCACCCCAGAACTCCCGGCAGCGCCCCTCCCCACCGGCCGGTATGTCCACCTGGACGTGGTGAAGCCGCTCGAACGCGAAGTCGGACCCGGCGCCGGCGGTCATGGCGTCTCCCCCGGTTGTGCTGACGGACGATCACATGACTACTCCACCCGGAGACACGGAACAAGCTCCGGGCTGCCATTACACAGTGTGGCGATGATCGGACCGTACGTTGGGCGGGTGGAGCAGAGCATCCGTACCCAGCCACCAGGGCCCAGACGCCGTCCGCCGTCCGGCGGCGCCGGGGCCGCCGTACCGGGGCCCGGGCGGGCCTCCGAGCCCGCTCCGGACGAGGGCCCGCCCTGGCCGCACGCGAACGGCGCGAGCCGGCTGCGGGCCAGCGGGGCGGGGCTGTCCGCGCGCTCCAGCCCCCGGCTGCGGCTGGCCCTGCCGCTGCGCGCCCGGCCCCGGGCCGAGCGCCGGCGCGGGCGCCCGGCGCGGCTGACGGCGGTGGGCACCGGCGTGCTCGCGCTGCTCGGGACGCTCGCCGTGGCCGGCGCGGACCGGCTGCTGTTCGGCGGTCTCGGGGTGCTGTTCGGGCTCGGCTACCTGCTGGTCTGCTTCCAGCTCGCCGTCCGGGTGCGCTTCGCCGACCTGCTGGCCGCGCCGATCAGCGGGCCGATCGCCTTCGCCGCCGCCCTGCTGCTGCTCGGCCCCGTCATCGGCTCGGGCGTGACCGCCCACGTGGTGGCGCTGGCCACCGGCCTGGCGCTGCGGGCGACGTGGCTCTTCTCCGGCACCGGCCTGGCGGCGCTGATCGTGCTCGCCCGCTTCGTGGCGCAGCGCCGGATCCAGCGCGCCCGCTGAGGAGTGGGAAGTCGGACCGGCCGACTTTCCACTCCGGACACGCCCGGCGCCCCGCCGCCCGCGCACCCCCGAATCGTCACGCTCCGTGACGAATCTCGGCCTCGGTCGCCCTGGTCGGCCTCAATCGGTCCAAGCCGGTCTCAGCCGGTCTCAGCCGGTCTCAGCTGCCTCAGTCGGCCTTCGCCGCGGCCGCCATCGCCGCGCCCACGATGCCGGCGTCGTTGCGCAGCAGGGCCGGGACGATCCGCGCCTCGCGCCCCTTGAGCAGCGGCAGGAACCTCTCGTGCTTGCGGCTCACCCCGCCGCCGATGATGATCAGCTGCGGCGAGAACAGGCGCTCCACCAGGTCCAGGTACTCGTCCACCCGGACGGACCACTGCTCCCAGTTCAACCCGTGCCGCTCCTTGGCCGCCGAGGAGGCGCGGCGTTCGGCGTCCTTGCCACGCAGCTCCAGATGGCCCAGCTCGGTGTTGGGGACGAGGGCTCCGTCGGTGAACAGCGCGCTGCCGATGCCGGTGCCGAAGGTGAGCATCATGACCACGCCGCCGTGATCCCGCCCGGCGCCGTACGAGATCTCGGCCAGACCGGCCGCGTCGGCGTCGTTGAGCAAGGTCGCGGGCAGGTCCAGCGCCTCCCGGAAGAGGCCCTCGGCGTCCAGGCCGATCCAGCCCTTGTCCACGTTGGCCGCCGTCCGGGTGTGACCGCCGACCACCACGCCGGGGAAGGTCAGCCCGACCGGGCCCCGGTGGCCGAAGTGCTGGACCACCTCGCAGACCGCGGCGACGACGGCCTCCGGCGAGGCGGGGCGCGGGGTGAGCACCTTGTGACGCTCCTGCGTCAGCGCGCCGCGGCCCAGGTCCACCGGGGCGCCCTTGATGCCGGACCCGCCGATGTCCACGCCGAAAACCGTCGCCGTCATGGCGTCCTCCCTGTCCACACCTGTGAACAACGTACGAGAGAGCCTGCGGTCCCGCCCGCCGATCCCCGAAGCCGGTCCCGGTCAGGCCGGGGCCGGCTTCGGGGCCGGGTTCGGGGGCCGGGTTCGGGGCCGGGGCCGGTCCTCAGAGCTTGCCGGCGGCCTCGGCGCGCAGGTCGCGGCGCAGCTCCTTGGGCAGCGAGAAGATCAGGTGCTCCTCGGCGGTCTTGACGGTCGAGACGTCGGCGTAGCCGCGCTCGGCCAGCCAGGCCAGCACGCCGTCGACCAGGATCTCCGGCACCGAGGCGCCGCTGGTCAGGCCGACCGTGGTGACGCCCTCCAGCCAGGACTCCTCGATCTCGTCGGCGAAGTCCACCAGGTGGGCGGCGCCGGCGCCGTACTCCAGGCCGACCTCGACCAGACGCACGGAGTTGGAGGAGTTCTTGGAGCCGACCACGATCAGCAGGTCGGTCTCGGGGGCCATCTGCTTGACGGCGACCTGGCGGTTCTGGGTGGCGTAGCAGATGTCGTCGCTGGGCGGGCTGACCAGCAGCGGGAAGCGCTTCTTCAGCTCGCCGACGGTGGCCATCGTCTCGTCCACCGACAGGGTGGTCTGGGACAGCCAGACGACCTTGGTCTCGTCGCGGACCTCGACGTTCGCCACGTCCTCGGCACCGTCCACCAGGTGGATCCGCTCCGGGGCCTCGCCCATGGTGCCGATCACCTCCTCGTGGCCCTCGTGGCCGACCAGCAGGATGTCGTAGTCCTCCTCGGCGAACCGGACGGCCTCCTTGTGGACCTTGGTCACCAGCGGGCAGGTCGCGTCGATGGTGGCCAGCCGGCCGGCCTTCGCCTCGTCGTGCACGGCCGGGGCGACGCCGTGGGCGGAGAAGACCACGATGGAGCCGGCCGGCACCTCCTCCGTCTCGTCGACGAAGATCGCGCCCCGCTTCTCCAGGGTCTGCACCACGTACTTGTTGTGGACGATCTGCTTGCGGACGTAGATCGGAGCCCCGTACTGCTCAAGGGCCTTCTCCACGGCGATGACGGCGCGGTCGACGCCCGCGCAGTAGCCCCGGGGGGCGGCGAGCAGGACACGGCGCTGAGCAGTGTTGGACATGCCTCCCATGGTACGGGCGCCGCCGGGCCGCGCCGACGGGAGCCGCGTCCGGGGCGCGCTGCCCCGCGGTGCTCGAACGGGCGGCACGGTGGCGCCCGCGGTGGGCGTCGCCGTGGCCGTCGCGGTCGCGGTCGCGGTCGCGGTCCCGCACGCCGCGCAGCCGCCGGTCCCGCTCGCCCCTGGTCCCGCTCCTCCGGGGCGCCTCGCCTGTCGGCCGACGGCGCTAGATTCGTCGGCATGGCCAACATCAGCTCTCCCGAAGCCCCGCTCCCGGTGGGCAAGGTCTCCACACTGATCGGGGGCTGGATCGACCGGCTCGGCTCGGTCTGGGTCGAGGGCCAGATCACCCAGCTGAGCCGCCGTCCGGGCGCCGGTGTGGTGTTCCTGACCCTGCGTGACCCGCAGCACGACGTCTCACTGACCGTCACATGCTTCCGGGCCGTGTTCGAGCAGGTCGCGGAGGTGGTGCAGGAGGGCTCGCGGATCATCGTGCACGCCAAGCCCGAGTGGTACGGCGCCCGCGGCACACTCTCACTGCGGGCCTCCGAGATCCGGCTGGTCGGGCTCGGCGAGCTGCTCGCCCGGCTGGAGCAGCTGAAGCGGCGACTGGCCGGCGAGGGCCTCTTCTCGGCGGAGCGCAAGCGCCCGCTGCCCTTCCTGCCGCAGTGCATCGGCCTGGTGACGGGCCGGGGCTCGGCGGCCGAGCGGGACGTCCTGGAGAACGCCAGGCGGCGCTGGCCGGCCGTCCGCTTCGAGGTGCGCAACGTACCCGTGCAGGGCGTCAGCGCGGTGGCGCAGGTCTCGGCGGCCGTCCGGGAGCTGGACGAGCACCCCGAGGTGGACGTGATCATCGTGGCCCGGGGCGGCGGCAGCGTGGAGGACCTGCTGCCCTTCTCGGACGAGGCGCTGCTGCGGGTGGTGGCCGGCGCCACGACGCCGGTGGTGAGCGCGATCGGGCACGAGCCGGACCAGCCGCTGCTGGACTTCGTCGCGGACCTGCGGGCCTCCACCCCGACGGACGCGGCCAAGCGGGTCGTACCCGACGTCGGCGAGGAGCTGGCGAAGGTGCGCCAGCTGCGCGACCGCGCCCGGCGGCACGTGCTCGGCCGGGTCGAGCGCGAGCAGCACGGGCTGGACGGGCTGCGCAGCCGCCCGGTGCTGGCCGCGCCGCACCGGATGCTGGGCGGGCGGGCGGACGAGCTGTCCGGCCTCCTCCAGCGGGCCCGGCGCACCCTCGGGCACCGGCTGGACCATGCCGAGTCCGACCTGGGGCACACCCTGGCCCGGGTCGTGGCGCTCTCGCCCGCGGCCACGCTGGAGCGCGGGTACGCGGTGCTCCAGCGGGGGGACGGCTCGGTGGTGACGGACCCGGCGCAGGTCACGGCGGGCGAGCGGCTGCACGCTCGGGTCGCCGGCGGCGGCTTCGAGGTGACGGCGGCCGGCGAGGGGTGACGGCCAGATGCGGCGGCCGGTGAGAGTGACGGCGGCCGGCCGGAGGTGGGCCGCCACCGCTGTCGGGGATCGGGGGCCGCCGGGCTGTCGGTGTCAGCCCCTAGGCTGGGCCCATGGCAGAGCAGGAGATCGATCAGCCCCAGGAGCTCCCGGGCGCGCAGCCGAAGAACGCCGACGACGCGCTCGGCTACGAGCACGCCAGGGATGCGCTGCTGGACGTCGTCCGGCAGCTGGAGACGGGCGGCACGTCCCTGGAGCAGTCGCTGGCGCTGTGGGAGCGCGGCGAGCAGCTGGCGAAGGTCTGCCAGCGCTGGCTGGACGGCGCCCGGGCCCGGCTGGACGCGGCGCTGGCCGCCGAGGGCACACCGACCCAGGAGTGAGCGCGCGATTCCGAAGAGTGATGCGCGTCACACGTCAGCCCGGGAATAGTTGAAGATTCACTCATGTTGTGGATGCGTGAACGGCGCCCGCCGTCTCGTACGCTCCCGCCGACGCATGAGGTAGACAAGCCATGACGACCGCTGCCAACGACGCTCTGGTGCTGGACACCGCCGCCCAGGACCTCCTCTTCCGCGAGGCCCGTACGGCCAACACCTTCACCGACGAGCCGGTGACCGACGAGCAGATCCAGGCCATCTACGAGCTGGTCAAGTACGCCCCGACCGCCTTCAACCAGCAGCCGCTGCGCGTCGTCCTGGTCCGCACCCCAGAGGGCCGCGAGCGCCTCGTCCAGCACATGGCGGACGGCAACAAGGCGAAGACCTCGGCCGCCCCGCTGGTCGCCATCCTGGCCGCCGACAACGAGTTCCACCACGAGCTGCCGACCCAGCTCCCGTCCTTCCCGCAGGCCAAGGACATGTTCTTCTCCGAGCGTCCGGCCCGCGAGTCCTCCGCGCTGTTCAACGGCGCCCTGCAGGCCGGCTACTTCATCGTCGGTGTGCGCGCCGCCGGCCTGGCCGCCGGCCCGATGACCGGCTACAACGCCGAGGGCATCAACAAGGAGTTCTTCGGCGACGGCGAGCACTCGGTGCTGGCCGTGGTCAACATCGGCAAGCCGGGCGAGAACGCCTGGTACCCGCGCTCCCCGCGCCTGGCCTACGACGAGGTCGTCACCACCGTCTGATCCGGGCGGACGCGAAAGGCCCCGGCCGACCGGCCGGGGCCTTTCGCATGCCGTCGCGGGCATTCCCCGAGCGGCCGCCGGCCACTTCGGACCCCCCGGCCACTTCGGAGCCCCGCCGCCAGGCCGTGGGCCGCCCGCCGCCGGCTACTTCAGGGCCTGAGCGAGCTGCGTCAGCTCCTCGTACGAGGCGGTACCGGTGACGAGCGTGACCGCCTTGCCACTCTGGACGGCCAGCGCGCGATCCTTGGCGCCCTGCACCCGCTCCCAGTCCCTGCCGCCCACGGTCGCACTGCCGTCCGACTTCGCGTCGTGCACCTTGTCGGCCAGCACGTCGTCCCGGGGCGCGTCGCTCTGCTCGACCGCCGCGTACTGCCCGGACGGCGTGACGAAGCCCAGGTGCCAGGTCGAGTGGCCGTCGGAGCCGGCGCGGCCGGCCGGGCGGTACTCCACCGAGGTGGCCCGCCACTTCTCGGGCAGCCCCTCGGGCGCCAGCAGCGGGTAGGGCGCGGCCCGCTTCGCCGACGCCGCCGCCGTGCGGTACTCGACCACGTGCACCCCGTCGCCCGACGAGTGCGGGCCGAACGCGTACGCCACCGCGACCACACCGCACACCGCCAGCATCGACAGGACCATGTCCCGTACCGTCTGCCGACCCCTCATGCTGCTCTTGCCTGCCACCCCCACATGGTGACCCATCGCGCCCCGGGGCCTCGCACCCGGGGTACCCACGTACGGGTGAACGGGGACAAACCGCCGTGAAGCCCGGCAGCCGGGACCCGCGCCACAGACAGCTATCTGGTGGGCGGCTACGATCGCAGAACCCTCACCACGGCGTTCGACCAGGCAGTAGTCGGGCGCTCACTGGCCGTCGCGTACAGAGAGGTAACGACGATGACCACGCAGTACCCGCACAACCTCCCTCGATCCCTTGAGGTTGCACCCGAGGCTCCCGACCGGAACCTCGCACTCGAACTGGTCCGCGTCACCGAGGCCGCCGCCATGGCGGCCGGCCGCTGGGTCGGCCGCGGCGACAAGAACGGCGCCGACGGCGCCGCCGTCAAGGCCATGCGCACCCTCGTCTCGACCGTCTCGATGAACGGCGTCGTCGTCATCGGAGAGGGCGAGAAGGACGAGGCCCCGATGCTCTACAACGGCGAGCGGGTCGGCGACGGCACCGGCGCCGAGTGCGACGTCGCCGTGGACCCGGTCGACGGGACCACGCTGACCGCCAAGGGCATGGCCAACGCGGTCGCCGTACTGGCCGTGGCCGATCGCGGCACCATGTTCGACCCGAGCGCCGTGTTCTACATGGACAAGCTCGTGGCCGGCCCGGAGGCCGCAGAGTTCGTCGACATCACCGCCCCGCCAGCGGTCAACATCCGCCGGGTCGCCAAGGCCAAGGGCAGCGCCGTCGAGGACGTCACGGTGATGATCCTCGACCGCCCCCGGCACGAGGGTCTGGTCCGGGAGGTCCGCGAGGCGGGCGCCCGGATCAAGTTCATCACCGACGGCGACGTGGCCGGCGCCATCATGACCGCCCGCGAGGGCACCGGCGTCGACCTGCTGCTCGGTGTCGGCGGTACGCCCGAGGGCATCATCGCGGCCTGCGCCATGAAGTGCATGGGTGGCGTGATCCAGGGCCGGCTGTGGCCGAAGGACGACGCCGAGCGCCAGAAGGCCCTCGACGCCGGCCACGACCTGGACCGCGTGCTCACCACCAACGACCTGGTCAGCGGCGAGAACGTGTTCTTCGTCGCCACCGGGATCACCGATGGCGAGCTGCTGCGCGGCGTGCACTACCGCCAGGAGACCGCCACCACCAGCTCGCTGGTGATGCGCTCCAAGAGCGGCACCATCCGGGAGATCCACTCCACCCACAAGCTGTCCAAGCTGCGGGCGTACAGCGCGATCGACTTCGACCGGGCGAACTGACCCGGACGCGGTCCGTAGGAACGACGGCAGCGGCCTCGGCGAAATCCCCTTTCGCCGAGGCCGCTGCTGTTGCGTCCGGTACGCGTGGACGCGTGCGGGTGCGCCGTCACGCCGGCACGCGTGTGAGTCCGGACGCCTGTGAATCCGTCCGGACGCCTGTGAATCCGGCCCCCCGGACGCCGTGGCGCCCGTACGCCGGCGGTCTCAGCCGGCTATCCGGCTGCCGCCGGCCGGCACCCGCGCCGCCTCGCGCAGCTCGGTGTCCCGCCGCCGGCGCCGGGCCAGCACCACCCGGCGCTCGGCTGCCGTCAGTCCGCCCCAGACGCCGTACGGCTCCGGCTGGGCCAACGCGTGCTCGCGGCACTCCAGCAGTACCGGGCAGCGCGCACAGACCCGCTTCGCCTGGTCCTCACGGGAGAGCCGGGCAGCGGTCGGCTCCTTGGACGGCGCGAAGAACAGCCCCGCCTCGTCCCGCCGGCAGGCGGCACCGGTGTGCCAGGGGTTGTCCTCGGCGTGCGGCTGGGGTGGTTGCCCGGCGGGCCCGTCCAGCCGGTTGGCCGGCTGCCGCTCCAGCCGCTGCGCGGCGGCGACGGGACGTGCGGTGCGGGACTCGATCGGATGCAGCACGGCGGACTCCTGACGAGGCTCAATCTCGGGGAAGGTCGCATCCCTGCCCGGCTGCCCCGTGCTTCACCCCCCGGACCGGCAAAGGCCGCCTCCGGTGTCACAGCCGTACAAGAAACGATGTGCGAGAGGAATTACCCCGCACCACTGTGATTCATGCACACCGCACGCAACTGACTACAGAGTGCACTCGACGCCCCGCACAGTGCCCTCCCGGAGCCCGCCCGCCCCACCTCCCCCACCCGGCCCTCAGGTGCCGAGCTGCTTGCGCACCCACTCCTTGAGCTTCTTGCCCTTGCGCGGCCGCGCCTCACAACCACCGAACACCGCAGCACCCTTGACCCGCACCACCGGGGCGTACGGGTCGGCCGAGGTCTGCTCCCGGACGTCGAAGCCGCCGAAGATCCCCACCCCGCTGCCGTGCAGGCTGACGTTCTCCGGGACCTTGATGTCGACGCCGCCGAACACCGCCGCCACCTCGATCACCACCTCGGGCGACTCGAACACGGCGTCCGTCAGGTCGATCTCGACCCCGCCGAACACCGCCACGGCCCGCAGATGCGAACCGACCCGCCAGCGGCCCTTGCGCGACGCCCCGCCGAAGATCGCCACCATCATCGGCGACTCCTGCCGGGCCGGCGGCAGCGGCGCCGCCCGCGGCGCGTCCAGCGAAGGCTTCTCGAATGAGATCGGCCGGTGCACGGGCAGATCCCGGGTCAGTGGCGCCAACTCGCCGAGCGTCTTGGCGGAGTAGGCCGCCTCGATCCGCTCGGCGTGTTCGTCCACGCTCAGCCGGCCCTCGGCGTACGCGTCGCGCAGCAGCTCCGCGATCCGCTCGCGATCGGCGTCCGAGGCCCGCATGTCGGCCTCCGCCACCGGGGCGGTCTCGGGCCGGGCCGCCGGCGCGCTCCCGGCCTTTGTCATCGGTACGGGCGTCTGCCCCTGGTCGTCCTGCGACGGCGAGTTGTCCACACCGCAAGCCTAGTCACCGGGGTGCCTGCCGAACGGCAGTTCCCCCCTCTTGCACGTGACCCCCGTCACGCAGGCGGACCTGTGCGCGTGCGGTGATTTCGCGACGCCTACCCTGGAGGGTGCTTCGTCGACGCAGCCGGATCACCCTAAGGACCTCCCCCATGGCTCCCACGCCAGAGTTCGCCTACACCGACCTGCTCCCCATCGGTGCGGACCCGACCCCCTACCGCAAGATCACCTCCGAGGGGGTCTCCACCTTCGAGGCCGGCGGCCGCCGCTTCCTCCAGGTCGAGCCCGAGGCCCTGCGGCTGCTCACCGCCGAGGCGATGCACGACATCTCGCACTACCTCCGCCCGGCCCACCTCGCCCAGCTGCGCCGCATCCTGGACGACCCGGAGGCCAGCCCGAACGACCGCTTCGTCGCGCTGGACCTGCTGAAGAACGTCAACATCTCGGCCGGCGGCATCCTGCCCATGTGCCAGGACACCGGCACCGCCATCGTCATGGGCAAACGCGGCCAGAACGTGCTGACGGCCGGCGCGGACGAGGCCGCCATCTCGCGCGGCGTCTTCGACGCGTACACCAAGCTCAACCTGCGCTACTCGCAGATGGCCCCGCTGACCATGTGGGACGAGAAGAACACCGGCTCCAACCTGCCCGCGCAGATCGAGCTCTACGCGACGGACGGCGACGCGTACAAGTTCCTCTTCATGGCCAAGGGCGGCGGCAGCGCCAACAAGTCGTACCTGTACCAGGAGACCAAGGCGATCCTCAACGAGGCGTCGATGCTCTCCTTCCTGGAGCAGAAGATCCGCTCGCTGGGCACCGCCGCCTGCCCGCCGTACCACCTGGCGATCGTGGTCGGCGGCACCAGCGCCGAGTTCGCGCTCAAGACCGCCAAGTACGCCTCCGCGCACTACCTGGACGAGCTGCCGACCACCGGCTCCGCCACCGGCCACGGCTTCCGTGACCTGGAACTGGAGGCCAAGGTCACCGAACTGACCCAGAAGATCGGCATCGGCGCCCAGTTCGGCGGCAAGTACTTCTGCCACGACGTGCGCGTCATCCGCCTGCCGCGGCACGGCGCCTCGCTGCCGGTCGCAATGGCCGTCTCCTGCTCCGCCGACCGCCAGGCACTGGGCAAGATCACCGCCGAGGGCGTCTTCCTGGAGCAGCTGGAGACCGACCCGGCCAAGTACCTCCCGGACACCACCGACGAGCACCTCGACGAAGACGTGGTCCGGATCGACCTCGACCAGCCGATGTCGGCCATCCGCAACGAGCTCTCCAAGTACCCGGTGAAGACCCGCCTTTCGCTCACCGGCACGCTCGTCGTCGCCCGCGACATCGCGCACGCCAAGATCAAGGAGCGGCTGGACGCGGGCGAGGGCATGCCCAAGTACCTCCAGGACCACCCGGTGTACTACGCGGGCCCGGCCAAGACCCCCGAGGGCTTCGCCTCCGGCTCCTTCGGCCCCACCACGGCCGGCCGGATGGACTCCTACGTCGACCAGTTCCAGGCGGCCGGCGGCTCGATGGTGATGCTCGCCAAGGGCAACCGCTCCAAGCAGGTCACCGACGCCTGCGCCGAGCACGGCGGCTTCTACCTCGGCTCGATCGGCGGCCCGGCCGCCCGTCTCGCCCAGGACTGCATCAAGAAGGTCGAGGTCCTGGAGTACGCGGAGCTCGGCATGGAGGCCGTCTGGCGCATCGAGGTCGAGGACTTCCCCGCCTTCGTCGTCGTCGACGACAAGGGCAACGACTTCTTCCGGGAGACCACCGAGGGCCCCCTCATCACCAGCCTGCGCGTCCGCTCGGCGGAGTAGCGCGGCGGGCCGGCTGGAGAGCGGGCCCGCGGAAGAGATACACAGCAGCGGAGTAAGCGCCTCGCGCCCACAGCTCGTGGGGGCGAGGCGTGCACTCCGGCCTACCGGCGTCGGGCTACGGACGGTTGGTGATCACGCCGAGCGGCTCGAAGGTCTCGCCCGGCTTGGCGCCGTCCGCCGGCTTGGTCCCGTCCGCGGGCTTGGTCCCGTCCGCGGGCTTCGCCTCGGGCGACAGCACGGGCTCGGCGCCGAACAGCTCGTCGGGGTTGAGCTCGGCACCGACTGGGACGTCGAAGGCGACCGGTGCCGCGGGGTCGAGCGGTGCCGTGGTGGTGGCGGGCTGAACGGGCTTCGGATCGGCGGTCGTACTCTCGTTACTGGCCATGGGCGTACTGCCTTTCGGGTCGTCGGATTGCGTCGAGCCCGACCGGTCCGGCCAGGGCGCCCGGACAGTATCGTAGGGGCCGGTAAATGTCCTATAAACATCAGGCCGCTCGTCCTCTTCTCCAACGTTTGCGCTGTTCCGCCTAAACTGGCGCGGAACCACAAACCACTGAGCGCTCGGCGCAGGAAGCACAACCACAGGCCATCGGGGGATTTCATGGAGCTTCGGGAACCGCCGCTGTCAGATGCGCTGCGCTTCCAGGTGCTCGGTCCCGTGCAGGCTTGGCGCGGCGACCAGAGCCTCCCGCTCGGATCCCCACAGCAGCAGGCGGTCCTGACCGCCCTTCTGCTCCACCACGGACACCCCGTCACCACCCAGGACCTCGTCGACGGTCTCTGGGGTGACCGGCCGCCGCCCCAGGCGGTTGCCGCCCTGCGCACCTACATCTCCCGGCTGCGCGGCGTCATCGAACCCCATCGCGAGGCGCGGACTCCCGCCGAGCTACTGATCTCCGTTCGCGACGGATATGCCTTGAAGATTCCGGCACAGGCGCTGGATCTGTCCGTATTCGACACCACATATGCCGAAGCGACGGCCGCGCGCACGGCGGGTGATTCCCACCGCGCGCATCAACTGCTGATCTCCGCACTGTCGCTCTGGGGTGGGCGCCCACTCACCGGTATCCCCGGCCCGTACGCCGAAGGCCAGCGCCAGCGACTGGCCGAGCGCCAGGTCACGGTGACGGAGGAGCGCTTCGCAGCAGCGCTCGACATCGGCCTCCACTCTGAGGTGGTCGCGGAGTTGAGCGCGCTGGCCGCCGAGCACCCGCTGCGCGAGCGGCTGCGCGAGCTGCTGATGCTCGCGCTGTACCGCTGCGGGCGGCAGGCCGAGTCGCTGGGCGTCTACTCGGACACCCGGAAGCTGCTGATCGAGGAACTCGGCGTCGAGCCGGGCGCCGGCCTGGCGGCCATCCACTCGCGCATCCTGGCCGCCGACCCCACCCTGATCCCGCCCCCCAGAACGGATCCGCAGGTCAGCAGCAGGGACGAGGCCCCGGCCTTCACCCCCCCAGCCCAACTCCCGGCTGATATCTCGGACTTCAGCGGACGAGTGAGCCTGGCCGGCGAACTGCGGGACGCGCTGCGCAAGGCGGCCAGCCAGGCCGTCGTCATCACCTCGTTGGCCGGAATCGGCGGGGTCGGAAAGACCACGCTGGCCGTCCACGTGGCACACAGTGTCCGAGCCGATTTCCCCGACGGTCAGCTGTACGTCGACCTGCGTGGCGCCGGTGCCTCCCCGGCTGATCCGGCCATTGTCCTGGGCGACTTCCTCTTCGCCCTCGGTGCCACCGAGGCACCCGACTCGCTGGAACAACGCGCCGCGCTCTACCGCTCGATGCTCGCCAACCGGCGGATGCTCATCCTGCTGGACAACGCCCAGGACGCGCGTCAGCTGACGCCGCTGATCCCAGGGGTGTCCGGTTGTGCGGTGCTGGCGACCAGCCGCTCCCGACTGGCCGGCATCCCCGGCGCCCACCTCTTCGATGTCGAGGAACTGACCCCCGACGAGGCGTTGGCGCTCTTCTGCGCCATCGTCGGCGAACAGCGGGTGTCCGCCGAGCCCGAGGCCGCCCTCGCCGTGGTCACCGCCTGTGGCTTCCTGCCGCTCGCGGTACGGATCGCCGCCGCCCGGCTGGCCAGCCGGCCGCGCTGGAGCGTCTCCGACCTCGCCCGCCGCTTAGCGGACCAGCGGCGCAGGCTCGCCGAGCTGCAGCTGGGCAACCTCGCGGTGGAGACCACCATCGGGCTCGGCTACGGGCAGTTGCGGCCCGAGGAGGCCCGGGCCTTCCGGCTGCTCTCCCTGGTGGACTCGCTCGATCTGCCGCTGAGTGCGGCCGCCGCCCTGCTCGGCGTCGACGAGGAGCGCGCGGAGGAACTCGTCGAGGCCCTGGTCGAGGCCAATATGCTCGAATGCTTCACCCCCGACCGCTACCGCTACCACGACCTGCTGCGGCTCTACGCCCAGCGGAAGAACGAACAGCTCGGCGACACCGCGGAGCAGCAGGCCGCCCTGCTGCGGCTGCTCGACCTGCTGCTCGCCACGGTCCGCAACGCCGCACAGAGCGTCGAACCCGACGACCTGCTCTTCGCACCGCTCAACGAGCTGTCGTCCGCCGGCCTGCCGATGAAGTCCGGCGCGGAGGCCCAGGGTTGGCTCAGGGCCGAGGTGGCCCTCCTGCTGAGCAGCGTCGAGGCGGCCGTCCAGGGGCCTCAGACGCTGCTGCGCCCTGCGGTGGACCTGCTGATCGTCCTCAACACCATGGTCGAGGACCCCACTCACGCGCAACGCATCCGGCGGATCCTTCAGATCGCGGACACCAACGCGCGGGCTGCCGACGACGTCCCCACCCTGGCCCGGGTCCGATTCGCGCTGGGTTTCCTCCAGCATGTCACCAGTGACTTCCAGAGCGCCGAGATCACGCTCCGGGAGAGCCTGGAGCTGCAGAGCCCCAATGACGTCACGATCCTGAAGTCGACCGTGACGAACCTGCTCGGCGTCATGCTCAGCATCGCCAACCGTCCGGCCGAAGCCCTTCCGTTCTTCGCGCAGGCGCTGACCATCAGCCGCGCCATCGGAGCCGCGAACAGTGAGGCCCGGCTGCTCGGCAACATCGCCCGGGCCCGACTGGACATAGGGCAGACCGACGCAGCCGTCGAGGCCGTCCGGGAGGCCGTTGCGACCGCGCGGATCTCCGACAACGTCCCGTGCCTGGCCGACACGCTGTACCAGCTCGGGGTGGTGCTCTCCTCGACCGGCGCACCCGCCGAGGCCGTCACACATCTGCGCGAGGCCCACCAGCTCTACCAGTCACAGCAACACCGGCTCTGGGAGGGCTACTCCCTGGTGCGGCTGGCCGCCAGCCTGCTCGCCGACCAGCAGATCCCCGCCGCCACCGAGGCGGCCGAGGAGGCGCTGGCGATCGCGCTGGAGATGGACGCCGCGTACTGCCAGGGCCTGGCCAACGCCGCGCTCGGCGAGGCGTTGCTGCATCTCGCGCAGCCGGCGCGTGGGCTGGCGTGTCTTCAGGAGGCGCACTCGATCTTCACGCGGCTCGGTGTGCCTGAGGCCGCCCCCGTTGCGGACCTCGTCTCCCGACAGCAGCAGCACACCGAGCCTCTCTCCTCCCCCGCGCCGTAGCCCCCGGTCCCCCGTTCCCCCGACTGGGAGGCTCCCCCCGGTGCGTCCGGTGTTCCCGCAGCCCCCCGGCTGCGGGAACACCTTCGACGCTTCCCCGGCGCTGAGAACACTGTGCCCGGCGCCGATTGACGTTCGATAAACGCCCAATAGCCGAACAAACGCGCAGGTCAAGGCGGTCTGCGTGGTCGCGTCCACGGCGCGGGGGCGGCGCCCGGGGCGGCGCGGTCCGCCCCGTGTGCTTCCGGGGCACCGGCCACATTCGACCCAATCAACGCGAGTTGGCCGGAAAGGGGCCCCATGGCGCAACGATCACGCATATTCTCGGAGGCCAGTGCCGAGCACTGGCATTCGGATCGATGCGACGAAGTGCCGGTCAGGCACTCGGCGGGGGCGGGATCCCGGCAGCAGGGGCAGCCGGGAAGCAGGGCAGTTGGGCAGCAGGAGAGCAGGGCAGCAGCACACAGTGACGCGGGGGGCGTGACAGACCACCACCGGCAGGAGGCCGGCGGGGCAGCGCGGCGCCACCGGCAGCGGCGGCGACCAGCCACCGCAGCGCCGGCCGGGGCCAGGGTGGAAAGGTGCATCTGAATCGTGACGACCGGCCGGATATCGGACCCCACCCCCACAGGCACCGCCGCGACGGTGACCGACGAGCCCGACGAACCCGACCAGCCCTTCGAGAGCGCCGAACGCTTCGGGAGTACCGAACCCTTCGGGAGCACTCCGGCCCTCGGACCCGAGCAGCCCTACGGGTACGAGCGGCTGGACCAGCACGGCCGACCGTCCGCAGCCGCCCCACCCGCGGCCCCACCGGCCGAGGCCACCGCGCCCACCCCCACCACCATCCCCACCACCCCGCCCGACGCCGACGCAGACGTGCTCCGCCGCCGCGCCGAACGCGCCCTGCAGGCCATCGCCTTCGACGCGATCGGCGCCGGCTACGCCGAGGCCTTCCCCGCCAAGGGCGGCCAGCTGGCCTGCGGCGATTGGCTGCTGCGCGAACTGGAGCCGGGCGCCACAGTGCTGGACGTCGGCTGCGGCACCGGCGACCCGACCGTCCGTCAGCTCACCGACGGCGGGCTGCACGTCACCGGCGTCGACCTCGCCGACGGCATGCTCTCGCTCGCCCGCACCACCGCCCCCACCGCCGCGTACCACCGCCTGGACATGTACGACCTGGCCACCGACCGCGCCGGCCACGCCTGGAACGCCCCCGGCCTCGGCCCGGCCGGGACCGGCCGCTTCGCCGCCGTCACCGCGTTCTTCTCGCTCATCCTGCTCCCCCAGGACGAGATCCCGATCGTGCTCCGCCGCATCCACCGGCTCCTGCGCCCCGGCGGCCTGCTGGCGCTCGGCACGGTGGAGGCCGATCTCGATCACTGCCCGCTGCCGTTCCTCGGACATGAGATCCGGATCAGCGGGTATCTGCGAGAGGAGCTCGAACGCGTGCTCGTGCAGGCCGGGTTCACGGTCGAAGGGCTGCACGGGCTCTCGTACGCGCCCGCCAGTACCACGTTGCCCCCGGAGGAGCAGCTGTTCCTGCGTTGTCGGCGGACCGGCTGAACCCACCGTCACCCCCCTCCTACCTCCGAGGACAGGCTGCCGTGCGCGACCAGCTCTACCCCCAGACCGGGCAGCCCCCCGCCGTACCGGCGCAGCGCCGCCCGCCGCCCGAGGACGCCGAGGCCGACCGCCGGGTCGCCGAGCGGCTCGGCTACCTCAACGCGGCCACCCGCCGGATCAACAGCGCGCTCGACCTGACCGCCACCCTGCGCAACCTGTGCCGGGTGCTGGTGCCGGTGGTGGCCGACGCCGCCGTCGTGCACCTGCGCGAGCCGCTGCCGAACGTCGAGCACGATCCGGGCTGCCCCGACGGGCTGCGCCTGCTGCTCTCGCACGGCAGCCGGCTCGGCAGCCGCTCCGCCGGGCAGACCGTCCCGGTCGACCCGGTCGGCCCGCTCGCCCAGGCCATGCTGAGCCGGCTCCCCCCGGAGCCGGTCGTGCTGGGCACGCCGGGCGAGGCCCGGCTGCGCCCGCTGCTGGAGGAGCTGTACGGCGGGCGGACGCTCGCCCGGCTCGCCGCGGGCACCGCCCTGCTGGCCCTGCCACTGCGCGGGCGGCGCTCCGTCCTCGGGCTGGTGCTGCTGATCCGGCGTCCGGACAAGACGGGCCAGGACCGTTCCTTCGACGCCACCGACAGCGCGACCGCCGTCCACCTCGCCACCCAGGCGGGCCTGGCCGTGGACACCGCGCTGCGCTACGCCCGCGAGTGGGAGATCGCCGACGAGCTCCAGCGCTCGATGCTGCCCACCCATCTCCCGCAGCCGCACGGCGTCCGGCTGGCGTACCGCTACCTGCCGGGTGAGCGCGGCGCGCAGGTCGGCGGCGACTGGTACGACTCGATCCCGCTGCCCGGCAACCGGGTGGCGCTGATCGTCGGCGACGTGATGGGCCACTCGCTCACCTCGGCCGCGATCATGGGCCAGCTGCGGACCAGCGCGCAGACCCTGGCCGCCCTCGACCTGCCCCCGCACGAGGTGCTCTACCACCTCGACGAACAGGCCCAACGGCTGGGCCGGGAACAGCACCTGGCGACCTGCGTGTACGTCGTCTACGACCCGATCGCCAACCGGGTGGTGCTCGCCAACGCCGGCCACGTACCGCCCGTCCTGGTCCAGCCCGACGGCCGCACCGAGCTGCTCGACCTGCCCTCCGGCGCCCCGATCGGGGTCGGCGGCGTCGACTTCGAGTCCACCGAGCTGCCCGCCCCGCCAGGATCGGCGCTGCTGCTCTTCACCGACGGGCTGGTGGAGACCAGACAACGCCCGCTCAGCACCGGCCTGGAACTGCTCCGCGCCCGGCTCGCCACCTCACACCGCCACTCGCCCGAGCACCTCTGCCAGGACGCGCTGCGGATCCTGCCGCCGGGCGACCGCGGCGACGACATAGCGCTGCTCGCGGCCTCCTTCGACGGCATCCCGGCGGAGGACGTCGCGCACTGGTACCTCCAGCCCCGGCACGAGACGCCCGGGCGCGCGCGCCGGCTGGCCGGGCACACGCTGCGCCGCTGGGGGCTCGAACACCTCACCGAGTCGACCGAGTTGATGGTCAGCGAGTTGGTGACCAACGCGGTGCAGCATGCCACCCGCCCGGTGACGCTCAGTCTGGTCCGTACCTCACGGCTGCGCTGCGAGGTGGGCGACGACAACCCGCTGCTGCCCCGGCCCAAGCGGGTCGGCCCGGAGGACGAGCGCGGGCGGGGGCTGCAGATAGTCGCCCGGTGCGCGGACCGCTGGGGCGCCACCCGCCTCGGCGCCGGGAAGGTGGTCTGGTTCGAGCAGCGGCTGCCGTAGCCGGCCCCCTGGCCGTACCGGCCGGCGGCCGAGCAGGTCCGCAGCCGGGCACGTCCGCCGGGGCCGAGCCCCACCGGCCCGGCCACCCCACGATCCCGGCTACTCCACGATCCGGACGGGAAGTTCGGCCAGCACTTCGCGCAGCGAGTCGGCGAAGCGGTCGTACTCGGCGGTGCGGGCCGACCCCGGCCGGGTGGCGAGGCCGATCCGCCGGCCCGGCGCCGGCGCGGCGAACCGGACGGCGGCGAGCCGGTCGGTGCGCCCGGCCTCGACGTCCAGGGCAGTGGCGGGCAGCAGTGTCACCCCGAGGCCGCCGGCCACCAGCTGGACGAGGGTGGAGAGCCCGGCCGCCCGGGTGGTGGCGCCCGAGGTGTCGGCGCCGACCTCGCGGCAGATGTCCAGGGCCTGGTCCCGCAGGCAGTGGCCCTCCTCCAGGAGCAGCACGTCCAGGTCGAGCAGGGCGTCGCGGGGCACGTCAGCGCGTCCGGCCAGCGCGTGCTCGGGCGGGGTGACCAGAACGAAGTCCTCGTCGAAGAGCGGGATGTCCCGGGTCGGCGAGGCCCCGCCGGCGGGCAGCGCGAGCAGCAGCACGTCCAGCCGGCCCGCGGCCAGCCCCTCCAGCAGGGACGGCGTGCGCTCCTCGTGGACGTGCAGCTCCAGCTCGGGGTAGCTGCCGCGGACCAGGCGGAGCACGGTGGGCAGCAGGTACGGCGCGACGGTCGGGATGACACCAAGGTGCAGCGGGCCGGTGAACGGGCGGCGGGCCGCCTCGACCTCCTCGGTAAGGGCGTGCAGCGAGGACAGCACCCGGCGCGCGTGGTCGAGCACCCGCTCCCCCAGTGGAGTGATGATGACCTTCCGCGTCGTACGCTCTACGAGCTGCGCGTCCAGCGCCTCCTCCAGTGCGGCGACCGCTCCGGACAGGGCCGGCTGGCTGGTGCCGACGGCCGCCGCGGCCTCCCTGAAGTGCCGGTGCTCGGCCACCGCGACGAAGGCCCTGAGCTGGGAGACGGTCGGGGTACGGGGCGCTCGCGATGTGGCACTTGCCACAGCGGGCCGAGGTTTGCGCGGCCGACCGGTGCGCTGGTCGGCCCGGGGCCTGGGCTGCTGGGTATTGATAGCTCTCTCCGATCAGATACATCGAGTGTAGCTATTTCCCCGATCAGTACGCGGTGTGTCACTGTGGATCACGTCCGAATCCGCCGAACCATAGGTAATCCGGACATAATCCCCTCACTTTCTCAACCCAGGAGAAGCGAACGTGCTCACGATCGGTGACAAGTTCCCCGAGTTCGAACTCAACGCCTGTGTCGACCTCGACGCCGCGAACGCCTTCGCCGAGATCAACCACAAGTCCTACGAGGGCAAGTGGAAGATCGTGTTCTTCTGGCCGATGGACTTCACCTTCGTCTGCCCGACCGAGATCGCCGCGTTCGGCAAGCTGAACGAGGAGTTCGCGGACCGCGACGCCCAGATCCTGGGTGTCTCCGGCGACTCGGAGTACGTCCACCACGCCTGGCGCAAGGACCACGCCGACCTGCGTGACCTGCCCTTCCCGATGCTGGCCGACGTCAAGCACGACCTGATGCGCGCCTGTGGCGTCGAGGCCGCCGACGGCACCGCCCAGCGCGCGGTGTTCATCGTCGACCCGAACAACGAGATCCAGTTCGTCATGGTGACCGCCGGCTCCGTCGGCCGTAACCCCAAGGAGGTCCTGCGCGTGCTGGACGCCCTGCAGACCGACGAGCTGTGCCCGTGCAACTGGAACAAGGGCGAGGCCACCCTTGACGCCGAGCAGCTCCTGGCCGGCTGACCGATGGCGCTCGACGACCTCAAGGCGGCCCTGCCCGAGTACGCCAAGGACCTCAAGCTCAACCTGAGCGCGGTCATCGGCAACTCGGACCTCCCGGCCCAGCAGCTCTGGGGCACCGTGCTCTCCTGCGCGATGGCCACCCGCAGTGTCTCGGTCCTGCGCGAGCTGGAGCCCGAGGCCAAGGCGAACCTCACCCCGGAGGCGTACAACGCCGCCAAGGGCGCGGCCGCCATCATGGGGATGAACAACGTCTACTACCGGACGCTGCACCTGCTCTCCGACAAGGAGTACAGCAGCATGCGGGCCGGCCTGCGGATGAACATCATCGGCACGCCGGGCGTGGAGAAGGCCGACTTCGAGCTCTGGTGCTTCGCGGTCTCCGCCATCAACGGCTGCGGCCAGTGCCTCGACTCGCACGAGGCCGTGCTCCGCAAGGCCGGCGTCGAGCGCGAGGTCATCCAGGCCTCGATGAAGATCGCCGCCGTCCTCCAGGCCGTCGCCGCGACCCTCGACTCCGAGGCGATCCTGGCCACCGTCGACGCCTGACGGCACCGCACGACACCGCACCACCGCTGAGGGCCCCTCCGGAACACCATCCGGAGGGGCCCTCAGCCGTCCCGGGGGCTTGCCTTCGGCGCCCCCGCGCCGGCGATCAGTCGGCCGAGGCCGGCGGCGGGGCCGCGGCGGCGGTCGCGGTCGCCGCCGAGGCGGAGGCGGTGCGTTCGGCGGCCTCGCGTGCGGCTTCCAGGGCCACGAAGACCTCCTGGCCGGCCTCGTTGCGGCGGCGGAGGTGGGTGACGACGGTGTTGGTGACGGCGATCAGCGGGACGGCGACGATGGCGCCGCCGATGCCACCGACGATGGAGCCGGCCGCGACGCCGAGGACGACGCCCAGCGGGTGGACCCGGACCGCCCGGCCGAGGATCAGTGGCTGGAGGATGTGGCCCTCGATCTGCTGGACGGCGATCAGCACCACGAGCACCATCAACGCGGTGAACGGGTCCTTGGTGACCAGGGCGATCAGTACCGCGATGGTGCCGGTGACGAGCGCGCCGACCAGCGGGACGAACGCCCCCAGGAAGATGATCACCGCCAGCGGGAGCGCCATCGGCACGCCCAGCAGCTGGATCCCGATACCGATGCAGACCGCGTCGATGAAGGCCACGCAGACGGTGCCGCGGACGTACGCGGTGAGCGTCGCCCAGGCCTTCGGGCCCGCGCCGGCCATCGCGTAGCGGGAGTGCCGGGGCAGTCCGCGCAGCGCCCAGTTCCAGATCCGCGCGCCGTCGTAGAGCAGGAAGAAGGTGGTGAAGAAGGCCAGCAGCATGGTGGTCAGCACCTCGACGGCGATCTGCGCGCCGGTGATGCTGGCCGAGGTGATCTGCTCGGAGTTGGCGTTGATCGCCGTGGTGATCTGCTTCGCGAAGTCGGTGATCTGCTGCTGCGTCAGGTGCAGCGGGCCGGTGACCAGCCAGTCGCGCAGCTGGTAGACGCCGTCCTGCACCCGGTTGGTGACCGACGGGAGGTTGGTGGTCACCTGCCAGACCACGAACCAGCCGACCAGACCGATGCCCGCCAGCCCGCTCATGAAGGTGCCGGCCGCCGCCAGCGAGCGCGGGACGCCGTGGCGGCGCAGCCAGGAGACGGTGGGCTCCAGCAGCGCGGAGATCAACAGCGAGGCGAGGACGGCGAAGGCGACCAGCCGCAGCATGTCCACCACGCGGAAGAGCACGTAGAGCGCGGCGCCGAGCAGCAGCAGCCGCCAGGTCGACTCGGCCGCCACCCGCAGACCCCACGGCACGGCCTCGACGGGGGTGGCCGGGCGGCCCGGGTGGAGCTCGCGGCCGAAGGCGCCGTGCGTGGACGCCGGCGGCGCGCTCGACGCCCGCCGCGGGGCGGGGACGTGGTCGGTGCCGGCCACCGGGGTCGCGGTGACCACCGGCCCGGCTGCGACGGCCGGTACGGCCGCGGCGAGCGGGGCGGGGGCGGGTACCGGGGCGAGGAGGTCGACCGGTGCCTCGTCCGCCTCGGCGGCGATCGCCGCCCGCCGGCGCCGCTCGATGCCGGCGGCCACCCGGACGACCGCTGCGGCACCTATCGCCGCCACCTTGAAGACTCTTCCGCCCCGCGCCATCTCGCCCTACCCACCGCTCCCCGCTGGACCGCCGTGCCGGGCGGAACGCCGTGGGTCCGCCACGGCCGTCAGGGATGACGCTACCCGCCCGACGGGCGCGGATTCCGGCGGGCCGGTGGGTTGGTGCCCGCCGGACGCCCGCCGGGCTGCGGACGAATCACCCGAAACGGGGCGGTAGTGATGGTTTCGGGCTCGGGGGCGGCGGGGAGGAGTCCGAACACAGGAGCCATCCGTCTGCGGACCGGCCGGTGCGGGAAGCACCCAGGACCCCTTCCCGCGCCCCGCGTCCGCGCCGGGACCGCACCGTCCGTGAGCGCACTGGTCAGCGCAGCCCGGACGGCGCGGCCCACCTTCGTCCGGGCGGTCGGCGCGGTCAGGGCAGCCAAGGCGCCACCCGGGGCGGGGTGCAGGAGCGCGGCGGTGAAGCAGAAGGCCCCCGACCGCGTCGCGGTCGGGGGCCTGACACCCGGGGCGCGGGTATCTGGGTACCAGCGTCTAGTACCAGTGGTGCGACTGCCAGAACGACCAGGCGCCACACGGGCTGCCGTAGCGGCTGTTCATGTAGTTCAGGCCCCACTTGATCTGCGTGGCGGGGTTGGTGCGCCAGTCCGCGCCGGCCGAGGCCATCTTGGAACCGGGCAGCGCCTGCACCAGACCGTACGCGCCGGAGCTCGCGTTGGTGGCGGTGTAGTTCCAGCCGCTCTCGCGCTTCACGATCTGACTGAAGCACTGGAACTGCGCGTCGTCGCCGACGATCTGCTGGGCGATCTCCTGGACCGAACCTGGGCTGACCGAGACGGCCGGCGCGGAGGTGTCCACGGCGGACATCGCCGAGCGGGCCTTGGAGCGGTTGGCGGCGGCCTCGTCGGCCTTCCGCTTCTCCTCGGCGGCCTTGGCGGCCTTCTCGGCCTCCTCCTTGGCTGCCTTCTCCGCGTCCGCCTTCGCCTGCGCGTCGGCGGCGGCCTTCTGGCGCGCGGCCTCCTCGGCAGCCTTCTTCGCGGCCGCGTCGGCCGACGCCTGCTGGGCGGAGGCCTGGTGGCTGAAGTTGTCGCTGATGGTCTGTGCCTGGACACCTGAGGGGACCTCGGCAAGCAGGGTCGAGCCTGCTACGTCGACCGTGTGCACGGCCTTGCCCTCGCTGCCCGAAGCCATACCGACGACGGCACCCATTGCGGTGACGGCGGTGGCGGAGGCCACAGCGACTCCCCGGACCGAGATCCGAGTCACATGGTTTCCTTCCAGCATCGCCCACGCGTGACCGTACGGGCGCAACATGCCCCTTGGCGCTGCCCTCCGTCGGTGCTGGTCACGGGAGGTGCTGGCCCGGCGTCCGGCCGAGGTGAATCGGCTGGGCGTGGTGATCGGGCGGCGTACGGCTCAGGTCTTCAGTTGTCGCCCGGCCGCCGGAGCGGCCGAACATTTCGTACACATCGTCACCTTGAGGTGGCGTGGGCCTCCTTGCGGAAGCCCCGTCATGCCGTACGCGGGGCCTGACAGAACCCTCACCATGCCGCACCGGATGGCGCCGACGCAATTCCCTGCTGCGTGGCGCATCTCACAAACCATCCGTCCGGGCAAGTTTGGCCGAGCTCTGGACAGCACCCGGTCCGATGTGATGACGAACGAGGGGCCCATCCCGCCAAGGATGGGCCCCTCGTAGCAATTTGACCGATATATCCGATCTGTCGCTATGTCCTCTGTGTACCGATCAGGGCTGAATGTCCTCCAGCATCTCCGTCACCAGCGCCGCGATCGGCGAACGCTCCGAGCGGGTCAGGGTGATGTGCGCGAAGAGGGGGTGCCCCTTCAGCTTCTCCACCACGGCCACCACACCGTCGTACCGACCCACCCTCAGGTTGTCCCGCTGCGCCACGTCGTGGGTGAGGACCACCCGCGAGCCCTGGCCGATCCGGGAGAGCACGGTGAGCAGCACGTTCCGCTCCAGCGACTGCGCCTCGTCCACGATCACGAAGGCGTCGTGCAGCGAGCGCCCGCGGATGTGGGTCAGCGGCAGCACCTCCAGCATCCCGCGGGAGATGACCTCCTCGATCACGGCCGGGGTGGTGACGGCGGACAGCGTGTCGAAGACCGCCTGGGCCCAGGGGCTCATCTTCTCCGACTCGGAACCCGGCAGGTAGCCGAGTTCCTGGCCGCCGACCGCGTACAGCGGCCGGAAGACCATCACCTTGCGGTGCTGCTGGCGCTCCAGCACCGCCTCCAGCCCGGCGCACAGGGCCAGCGCCGACTTGCCGGTGCCGGCCCGGCCGCCCATCGAGACGATGCCGACCTCGGGGTCGAGCAGCAGGTCCAGCGCGACCCGCTGTTCGGCACTGCGCCCGCGCAGGCCGAAGGCCTCGCGGTCGCCGCGCACCAACCGCACCCGTCCGTCGCCGGTGACCCGGCCCAGGGCCCGGCCCCGCTCGGAGGTGAGCACCAGCCCGGTGTGGACGGGCAGTTCGTCGGCGCCGTCGATGTCCACGGCCGCGTCGTGGCCCGCGCCGAACAGCGCGTCCACCTGGTCGCCGGAGACGTGGA
Source organism: Kitasatospora sp. NPDC050543 (assembly GCF_044457565.1). Lineage (NCBI taxonomy): Bacteria > Bacillati > Actinomycetota > Actinomycetes > Kitasatosporales > Streptomycetaceae > Kitasatospora > Kitasatospora sp. NPDC050543. The sequence continues at coordinate 377,295 of NZ_JBITGZ010000001.1, forward strand.
GCTCGGACATTCCCGTCCAGCCCGAGGTGATCGCCAGCTCGGCCCGGTACTCCTCGGCCAGCAGGCCGACCGAGCTGGCCTTGATCCGCAGCGGCAGGTCCTTGGAGACGACGGTGACGTCGTACCCCTCCGCCTGCAGGTTGCGGGCCACCGCGAGGATGCGGGTGTCCGCCTCCCCGCCGCCCGCGCGGTACCCGGCCGGCAGTATCGACGGGTCGGAGTGGTTGAGCTCCACCCGGATCGTGCCGCCGAGCTCGCCCACCGGGATCGGCTCGTCGAGGCGCCCGTGCCGGATCCGGAAGTCGTCCAGCAGGCGCAGCGCCTGGCGGGCGAAGTAGCCCAGCTCGGGATGGTGCCGCTTGGCCTCCAACTCGGTGACCACCACCACCGGGAGGACGACCTCGTGCTCCTCGAAGCGGCTCATGGCGAGGGGGTCTGCCAGGAGCACGCTGGTGTCGAGAACGTACGTGCGCCGGTCTGGTGTCCGGCGGCTCTTGGAACTGACCACTAGGCCTCCAGGGCGGATGACCCTGCGTCACCCGCGGCATACCGGCCCCCGCGGCCCCGGTGGCCGGGGTACCGGTCTGATCCGAGTATTCCCAGGCGAGGGGGTGTGCATTCGCGTCCGGAAGAACTGACGGATCATTCTCGGTGAACGTTTGCCCCCACCGGCGCCGGGTACGTCAGCCCTACGGAAGCCGGACTCGCGCCCGGGCGCGCGGAGCCGGTCGGGCGCGGATCGACGGCCCGTCGGAGCGAGCGCCGGGCGGTTGTCCGGCGTGGTGGCGAGAGCACCGCGGGGCGGGCGTGGTGCCCGGGCGGGTGGCCGCCGTCGGAGTGGGCGTCAGAGACCCATCCGCCGGTTGCGCTGCTCGAACGCGCGCAGGGCCCGCAGGAAGTCGACCTTGCGGAAGGCCGGCCAGTACGCCTCACAGAAGTAGAACTCGCTGTGGGCGCTCTGCCAGAGCAGGAAGCCGGAGAGCCGCTGCTCGCCCGAGGTGCGGATCACCAGGTCGGGGTCGGGCTGGCCCTTGGTGTAGAGGTGCTCGGCGATGTGCTCGACGTCGAGGATCTCCGCCAGCTCCTCGATCGAGGTGCCGCGGCCGGCGTGCTCCTGGAGCAGTGAACGCACGGCGTCGGCGATCTCGTGCCGGCCGCCGTAGCCGACGGCGACGTTGACGGTGATGCCCTCGATGTGGGCGGTCTCCTGGGCGGCCTGCTTGAGGACGTCCGCGGTGTGCTGGGGGAGCAGGTCCAGGGCGCCGACCGGGTTGACCCGCCACCGGCGGGCGGCGGCGAGGCCGGTGACGGCGTCCTCGATGATCCCGAGCAGCGGGACGAGCTCCTCCGCCGGGCGGGAGAGGTTGTCGGTGGAGAGCATCCAGAGCGTGACGACCCTGACGTGCGTCTCGTCGCACCAGCCGAGGAACTCGCTGATCTTGTCGGCGCCGCGCTGGTGGCCGTAGGCGGTGGTGCCGCCGGTGGCCTTGGCCCAGCGGCGGTTGCCGTCCAGGATCACACCGACGTGGTGGGGGGTACGGGCGAGGTGCACCTCGACCCGGCGGCCGTAGAGGCCGTACATCCCGTCGAGCAGGGTGCGCAGACCCGGCGTGCGTTCGACGACATCGCGCAGACCCATGGCTTTCGGCCCCTCCGTGCTCTTTCCCCGGGGTGCGGACAAACCCCCGGCGCAGCCTACTCCGGCCTGGTCTCAGGCGGTAAAGCCGCAGGTCCCGGTCGGGTCACGGTCCGGTGCGGCAAGGTGTCCGACGGGCGGGGGCGCGGTGAAGAGCCCCGGCCGGGCGCGGGATACGCAACGGCCTCCGGTTCCTTAAGCGAGCCGTAAGCCCGGGTCCGGACGCTTGACGGCACCCAATGGTCTAGTCCAGCTTGTGAGCCGGGGGCGGTCGAGCACCGAAGTCGAGCAGCCCCCGCCCCACCCCCAGCTGTCCCGCGGACGTCCCCTCCCCCCACACGCGGCCGCCGCGACCCCCACCGCGGCGGCCGCCCCTCCTCCCCCACAGGAGTCGTCAGATGGCCCGTACGCCGAACGCGCCCGCGCACCGTCGCCGGCGCAGCACCCTGCCCGCCCTCGCGGCCGGCACCACCGCCCTCGCCCTGGCCGGCGCAGGCCTGGCCCTGTTCGCCGGCGGCGCCGGCGCAGCGGTCGGCAACCTGGTCAGCAACGGCGGCTTCGAGGCCGGCACCCTCTCCGGCTGGACCTGCACCGGCGCGGCGAGCGTGGTCGGCGGCCCGGTGCACTCGGGCAGCCGGGCGCTCGCCGCGACCCCGAGCGCCTCGGACACCGCCGAGTGCCGCCAGACCGTCAGCGTGCTCCCCAACAGCAGCTACACCCTGAGCGGCTGGGTCCAGGGCCCGTACGTCTACCTGGGCGCGAGCGGCACCGGCGGCGCGGACCCGAGCACCTGGTCCAGCCAGTCCTCCTGGAACCAGCTGAGCAGCACCTTCACCACCGGCGCGAACACCAGCAGCATCACGCTCTACGTGCACGGCTGGTACGGCCAGGGCGGCTACGGCGCCGACGACATCACGCTCACCGGCCCGGGCGGCACCGCCTCCCCGACCCCGACCGTCCCGGCCTCGCCGACGGCGACCCCCACCGCGACGGCCACCCCGACCACCACGCCCACGGCGACCGCGACGCCCACCGCCACGCCGACCTCGACCCCGACCACCCAGCCGCCCGCCACCGGCCTGCCGAAGCACGTCCTGACCGGCTACTGGCAGAACTTCGACAACGGCGCCACCGTCCAGCGGCTGCGGGACGTCCAGAGCACGTACGACATCATCACGGTGTCCTTCGCGGACGCCGACCCCGCCAAGGCCGGCGGCATCACCTTCACGCTCGACCCCAAGCTCTCCACCCCGCTCGGCGGCTACAGCGACGCGGACTTCCGCGCGGACATCGCCGCCAAGCACGCGGCCGGCAAGAAGGTCGTCCTCTCCGTCGGCGGCCAGAACGGCGCGATCAGCGTCGGCAACGCGACCGCCGCCGCCAACTTCGCCACCAGCGCGTACGCCCTGATGCAGCAGTACGGCTTCGACGGGGTCGACATCGACCTGGAGAACGGCGTCGACCCGACCTACCTGGCGCAGTCGCTGCACTCCCTGCGGAGCAAGGCCGGCGCGGGATTCGTGCTGACCATGGCGCCCGAGACGATAGGGATGTACAGCACCGCCGGCGCCTACTTCCAGCTGGCGCTGAACACCAAGGACATCCTGACCGTCGTCAACACCCAGTTCTACAACTCGGGGTCGATGAACGGCTGCGACGGCAAGGTGTACTCGCAGGGCAGCATCGACTTCATCACCTCGCAGGTCTGCACGCACATCCAGGGCGGCCTGCGGCCCGACCAGGTCGGCATCGGTGTCCCGGCGTCCACCCGGGGCGCGGGCAGCGGCTACGTCTCCCCCGCGGTCGTCAACAACGCGCTGGACTGCCTCGCCACCGGCACCCACTGCGGCAGCTTCGTCCCGCCGGCCAAGTGGCCGACCATCCGCGGCGCGATGACCTGGTCCACCAACTGGGACGCCGCCAACGCCAACGACTTCTCCAACACTGTGGGCGCGCACGTCCACGCCATGCCGTAACTCCCCGCTGCGCCCTGCCCCTTGAGGGAGGAGCCGGTGCGCCGACGACGGGCCCGCCGCACCGGCCAGGTGCGGCGGGCCCGTCCGCGTCAGGACCCCGGGCGGGCACGGCGGGCGGGCGGGCGCGGCGGCACCGTCACGCGGCCGCCAGCACCGCCAGCAGCGTGCCGAGCAGCATGAACGGCCCGTACGGCACCTCCAGGCCCCGCACCCGGCGGCGCCGCGCCAGGGCCACGACGGCGAGCCCGACGCTCCAGAGCCCGCCCAGCAGCGCGGTCAGGAAGAGCGCCGAGAACGCGGTGCGCCAGCCGTACAAGCCGAGCAGCGCCCCGAGACCGAGCACCAGCTTGCCGTCACCGAAGCCGATCAGGTCGAACCAGGCCGGGATCTCGAACAGCGCCCAGGCCGCGAGCGCCACCAGCAGACAGCGCAGCAGCACCGACGGATGCCCATCCGCGACCGCGGCCACCGTCAGCAGCGCGGCCGTGCCGAGGCCGAGCGTCAGGGTCAGTACGTCCGGCAGCCGCCGTACCGAGGCGTCCACGAAGCCGAGCACCACCCCGAGGGCGCCGGCCCAGAGCAGCAGCGGGCCGTGCCAGCGGTCCGCCGCCGCGCAGAGGGCCGCGCCCACCGCCGCCGCCACCGGCTCCACCCGCCAGGCGCCCGGCCCGATCCGACCCCGGCACCCGGGGCACCGCCCGGTCGGCGGCAGCCACCGCACCCCCCGGCTGCACCCCGGGCAGGCCGCCCGCCACGACTCCCCGTACGGGACGGAGTACCGCGCCACCGCACCCCTGAGCACCGGCGCCACGGCCGACCCGGCCACCGCCCCGAGGACCAGCCCCAGCATCGCTCCCCCTCTCGCCCACCGACCGGGCCGAGCCTATGCCCGCCGGCCCACCCACGGCCCGCACCGCTGTCCTCTCTTCCTCTTCCTCTCGTCCTCTTCCTCGCCTTGCCGGCGACTTTGCCGTCCACGTGGCAGAAGACACCCCCTGTGCCTGGCCCGAGCGCCGTAAAGTAAGCAGGCATGCAGGTCATCCAGTCCAGCAAGCTCGCCAATGTCTGCTACGACATCCGCGGCCCGGTGCTCGACGAGGCGATGCGACTGGAGGAACAGGGCCATCGCATCCTCAAGCTCAACACCGGCAACCCGGCCGTCTTCGGCTTCGACGCGCCCCCCGAGATCCTCCAGGACATCCTGAAGAACCTCTCCACCGCGCACGGGTACGGGGACTCCAAGGGCCTGCTCTCCGCGCGGCGCGCGGTGGTGATGCACTACGAGGAGCGTGGCCTGCACGGCCTCACCGTCGAGGACGTCTTCCTCGGCAACGGCGTCTCCGAGCTGATCCAGCTGGCGATGACCGCCCTGCTGGACGACGGCGACGAGGTGCTCGTCCCGGCGCCGGACTACCCGCTCTGGACGGCCTCCGTCAGCCTGGCCGGCGGCACGGCCGTGCACTACCTCTGCGACGAGCAGTCGGAGTGGTACCCGGACCTGGCCGACATCGAGGCCAAGGTCACCGACCGCACCCGGGCGATCGTGGTGATCAACCCGAACAACCCGACCGGCGCCGTCTACCCGCGCGAGATCCTCGAAGGCATCGTCGAGATCGCCCGCCGGCACAAGCTGGTGATCTACGCGGACGAGATCTACGACAAGATCCTCTACGACGACGCCGTACACATCCCGCTGGCCACGCTCGCGCCCGACCTCTTCTGCGTGACCTTCAACGGGATGTCCAAGTCCTACCGGGTGGCGGGCTTCCGCTCCGGCTGGATGGTCCTCTCCGGCGACCGGCACCGCGCGAACAGCTACATCGAGGGCCTGACGGTCCTGGCCTCGATGCGGCTCTGCGCCAACATGCCGGCCCAGCACGCGGTGGCGGCGGCGCTCGGCGGCCGTCAGTCGATCAGGGACCTGATCCTGCCGGGCGGCCGACTGCTGGAGTCCAGGGACGCGGCGTACAAGCTGCTGAACGAGATCCCCGGCGTCAGCTGCGTCAAACCCAAGGGCGCGCTGTACGCCTTCCCCCGGCTCGACCCCAAGGTCTACAAGATCAAGGACGACGCCCAGATGGTGCTGGACCTGCTGCGCTCGCAGCGCATCCTGCTCGTCCAGGGCACCGGCTTCAACTGGCCCGAACCGGATCACTTCCGCCTGGTCACCCTCCCCCGCGCGGAGGAGATCACCGACGCCGTGACCCGCATCGGCGACTTCCTCTCCGGCTACACCCAGCCGTAGCCGGAAGAGCAGGAAGAGAGAGCGGCCGGACGGTCTCCCCCGAGTCGGGGGGAGACCGTCCGGCCGTGGCGTCAGCGGTCAGCGCTCAGCCGAGGCGCTTGACCAGTGCCCGGTACTCGTCCCACAGCTCGGTGGGGGTGTGCTCGCCGAACAGCTCCAGGTGGGCCGGCACGAGCGCGGCCTCCTGGCGCCAGATGTCGGCGTCGACGCTGAAGAGCAGCTCGCGGTCGGCCTCCGAGAGGTCCAGGCCGGAGAGGTCGAAGCCGTCCTGGGTGGGCAGCACGCCGATCGGGGTCTCGACGCCCTCGCCGGTGCCCTCCAGGCGCTCGACGATCCACTTCAGCACCCGGCTGTTCTCGCCGTAGCCCGGCCACACGAACTTGCCCGCGCTGTTCTTGCGGAACCAGTTCACGTAGTAGATCTTCGGCAGCTTCGAGGCGTCGGCCTGGGCGCCGAGCTTCAGCCAGTGGCCGAAGTAGTCGCCCATGTTGTAGCCGCAGAACGGCAGCATCGCGAACGGGTCGCGGCGCAGCTCGCCGACGGTACCCTCGGCTGCGGCGGTCTTCTCGGAGGCGATGTTCGCGCCGAGGAAGACACCGTGCTGCCAGTCGAAGGACTCGGTGACCAGCGGCACCGCGGTGGCGCGGCGGCCGCCGAACAGGATGGCCGAGATCGGCACACCCGCCGGGTCCTCCCACTCCGGGGCGATGGTCGGGCACTGTGCGGCCGGGACGGCGAACCGCGCGTTGGGGTGGGCGGCCGGGGTGCCGGACTCCGGCGTCCAGTCGTTGCCGCGCCAGTCGGTCAGGTGGGCCGGGGGCTCCTCGGTGAGGCCCTCCCACCAGACGTCACCGTCGTCGGTCAGCGCGACGTTGGTGTAGACGGTGTTGCCCCAGAGCGTCTCGATGGCGTTGGCGTTGGTGTCCACGCCGGTGCCGGGGGCGACGCCGAAGAAGCCGGCCTCGGGGTTGATGGCGTAGAGCCGGCCGTCGGCGCCGAAGCGCATCCAGGCGATGTCGTCGCCGATCGTCTCGACCTTCCAGCCCGGGATGGTGGGCTGGAGCATGGCGAGGTTGGTCTTGCCGCAGGCGCTCGGGAAGGCCGCCGCGACGTACTTGGCCTCACCGGTCGGCGGGGTGAGCTTGAGGACGAGCATGTGCTCGGCCAGCCAGCCCTCGTCACGGGCCATGGTGGAGGCGATGCGCAGCGCGTAGCACTTCTTGCCGAGCAGGGCGTTGCCGCCGTAGCCGGAGCCGAAGGACCAGATCTCGCGGGTCTCCGGGAAGTGCGAGATGTACTTGGTGTTGTTGCACGGCCACGCGACGTCCGCCTGACCCTCGGCCAGCGGCGCGCCGACGGTGTGCACGGCCTTGACGAAGTCGCCGTCCTCGCCGAGCTGGTCGATCACGGCCTGGCCCATGCGGGTCATCACGCGCATCGACACGGCCACGTAGGCGGAGTCGGTGATCTCGACGCCGTACGCGGCCAGCGGGGAGCCGACCGGGCCCATCGAGAAGGGCACGACGTACATCGTGCGGCCCTTCATCGAGCCGCGGAACAGGCCGTTGTCGCCCTGGAAGATCTCCCGCATCTCGGCGGGGGCCTTCCAGTGGTTCGTCGGGCCGGCGTCCTTCTCCTGCTCGGAGCAGATGAAGGTCCGGTCCTCGACGCGGGCGACGTCCGTGGGGTCCGAGGCCGCGTAGTAGGAGTTGGGACGCTTGTCCTGGTTGAGCTTCTTGAAGGTGCCCTGAGCCACCAGCAGCTCGGCGAGGCGCTGGTACTCCTCCTCGGAGCCGTCACACCACTCGATGCGGTCCGGCTGGGTGAGCTCCGCGATCTCGCTCACCCAGGCCAGCAGACGCTTGTGGCGGGTGGGCGCGGATGCGCTGAGAGCAGAGTTCTCGTACGACACGATCGCTCCGTTTCACGCCATCTCGGCACCGAGACGGCGTAGCGGGGGTTTGAGGGTGCTTGCAGCGTAGCTCCGGCTGCCAGGGGTGAACACGGCGCCTTGGTGAAATTGACGCCACTTTTACTACTAGACGGATAATTACTGGCCAGTAATCAGGCTTCGCTGTCCCACTCGGGGCCCCCGGATGCCGCACCCGAATACTCCAAAACGTCTAAGAGTGACGAGCGACACTACCTACGCCCTGGTAACCTACGCCGCCGTAGGTAGGATCTTGCGCATGACTGCAGATCAGAGCACGGCTCTCGAAGCGCTCGTCGCGGAGATCAAGCCGAAGTGGCGCGGATGGCTGCACGCCGGCATGTTCCCGGCGGCGCTCGCCGCGGGGATCGTCCTGATCTGCCTCGCCGGATCGACCCGCGCGAGGATCGCCTGCGCCGTCTACTCGGTGAGCGCCTGGCTGCTGTTCGGCGTCAGCGCGGTGTACCACCGCTTCGACTGGGGGCCCAGGGGCGACGCGGTGCTGCGCCGCCTCGACCACGCGAACATCTTCCTGATCATCGCCGGCTCCTACACCCCCTTCACCATCCTGCTGCTGGACGGCGGCCGCCGGCAGCTGCTGCTCTGGCTGGTCTGGGGCGGGGCCCTGGCGGGGATAGCGTTCCGGGTCTTCTGGGTCGGCGCGCCGCGCTGGCTCTACACACCCTGCTACCTCGCGCTCGGCTGGGCCGCCGTCTTCTTCCTGCCCGACTTCCTGCGGGCCGGCGGGGTCGCCGTGATCACCCTGATGATCGTCGGCGGTGTCCTCTACAGCCTGGGGGGCGTGGTGTACGGCCTCAAGCGGCCGAACCCGTCACCGCGTTGGTTCGGGTTCCACGAGGTCTTCCACGCCTTCACCCTCGGGGCCTTCATCGTGCAGTACGTCGGCGTCTCGCTGATCGCATACAACGCCGCCAGCTGAACCCCCCGGCGCGGTCGCGGCCACCGGCCCGGCTGCGCCGGCCCCCGCGGCCCCGGACCCGGCCACGCGTCGGCCGGGGAGCCCCGCCGCCCGCGCGTCCAGCGCCTCCCGAGCCCGGCGGCAGCGCTCGCAGTGGGCGGCGTCCGGCGCCGCACCGCCCGGGCGGTGCGCCCTGAGCAGTGCCGGGACGTGCCGGACCCGGAACCGGCGCGCCACGTAGACCATCACCAGCAGCACCTCCACCCCGGCCACCGCCAGCACCAGCGCCTCGCCGTTGATCAGAAACGCCGCGACCACGGCCAGCGCGGCCGCCACCACCGCGGCCGCACCCCAGAGCTGCGCACCCGTCGAACCCCTGCCCGCCATGGCTCCTCCTTCCTGCGCCGGGCTCGTGGTCGGCTCCTGCCGCCCCACCCCTTCTCCGCTCTCGGCGTCGCACCGGTCCCGCACTGACCGATTGCCACATGATATCTACCGACAGTGACACGGCGGGGCCCCGGAACGGCGAACGCCGGATCAACGTTGCGTCAATTCCTCATGCCGGACGGGCACTTACCCTCCCCATCGGCGCACGCCCCGCGCGTACCCTCCGTAGCGCCCGCCCCGGGGCGCACCCAGGCGTCCGCTTCCCCGATGCGGGAGCGGCGGGAGCACGGGGAGCACTGCCCTCAGGCCTGCGCCCCGGCCTGCTCGGCGTCCGCTGGGACCGGGAGCAGGCCGGGGACCGGAGCAGGCCGGGGCCGGTGGGGTGGGTGAGCGGGCTACTCCCCGGCGCGCACGCCCAGCCGCTCGGCCAGCACGGCCGCGTCCACCGTCGGGGCGTCGCAGGTGAAGTGACGGCAGACGTACGCGGCCGGTGCCCCGGCCACCAGCGGGCGGTCGGCCAGCAGCGGCACGTCGCTCGGCCCGCCCTCACCGCGGGCGACCACCGCACCGGGCGCGGTGGCCAGCAGCGCGGTGCGGTGCAGCGCGGCGGTGGCGGGGTCGTCCGCCGGGCCGACCACGGCGACCTCGCGGGGGCCGTCCGTCCACGCCTCGGCCGCGGCCAGCCCCCAGCCGATGAAGCGCGGCGCCCGAGATGCCAGCGCGCCCACGATGGCCAGCGCGCGCTCGGCCGCGGTGCGGTGCAGCGCCGAGCCGGTGTACGCGGCGTACGTCAGCAGGGCGTTCGCGGCCGCCGTCCATCCGGAGGGGGTGGCGTTGTCGGTCGGGTCCTGCGGGCGGCGGATCAGCTCCTCAGCGTCGTCCGCCGTGTCGTACAGCGCCCCGGATGCCTCGTCGGCGAAGTGCAGCAGCACGGTGTCCAGGAGGCCGCCGGCCAGCCCGAGCCAGGCGCTCTCACCGGTCGCGGCGTAGAGCGCGAGGAAGCCCTCGGCGGTGTCCGCGTAGTCCTCCAGCACGCCCGCGTTGGTGCCCGCCCGGCCGTCGCGCGAGGTGCGCAGCAACCGGCCGTCGGCCGTCAGGTGGACGGCGATCAGCAGGTCGGCGGCCCGCACGGCGGCGTCCAGCAGGTCGGGGCGCTCCAGCAGCGCGCCCGTCTCGGCGAGGGCGGCGATCGCCAGGCCGTTCCAGGCGGCGACCACCTTGTCGTCCCGGGCGGGCGCCGGCCGCTGCGCGCGGGCGGCCAGCAGCCGGGCCCTGATCCGCTCGAACGCGGCCGGGTCCTCGGGGTCGGCCGGCAGCTGGAGCACCGAGGCGCCGCGCTCGAAGGTGCCGCGGTCGGTCACCTCGAAGAGCCGGGCGGCCAGCGCGCCGTCCTCGGGCCCGAGCACCTCCACCAGCTGACGCGGGGTCCAGGCGTAGTAGGCGCCCTCCAGCGAGTCGCCGGTCGCCTCGTCGACGCTGTCCGCGTCCAGCGCGGAGGCGAACCCGCCCTCTGGGGTGCGCAGTTCGCGCAGCAGGAAGTCCGCAGTCTCCAGCGCGACCCGGCGGGCGAGGCCGTCGCCGGAGGCGCGCCACAGGTGCAGGTGGACGCGCAGCAGCAGCGCGTTGTCGTAGAGCATCTTCTCGAAGTGCGGCACCACCCACTCCGCGTCCACCGAGTAGCGGGCGAACCCGCCGCCGAGCTGGTCGTAGATGCCGCCGCGGGCCATCGCCTCGCAGGTGCGCCCCGCCATCTCCAGGGCGGCCTCGGATCCCGTCCGCGCGTGGTGACGCAGCAGGAACTCCACCGCCATGGCCGGCGGGAACTTGGGCGCCCCGCCGAAGCCGCCGCGCTTGGCGTCGAAGCTGCGGCTGAGCCCGAGCAGCGCCTGGTGCAGGTCCGCCTCGGCGGGCGGCCGGTGCACGCCCGAACCGACCGCGTAGAGCGAGGCCCGCTCGGCCAGGTCCGCCCTGATCCGGGCGGCGACCTCGCCGACCTCCTCGCGGCGGTCCCGCCAGGCGGCGAAGACCCCCTCCAGCACCTGCCGGAAGCCGGGCATCCCGTGCCGCGGCTCGGGCGGGAAGTACGTCCCGAAGTAGAACGGGTCCTTGTCGGGTGTCAGGAAGACCGTCATCGGCCAACCGCCCTGCCCGGTCGCCGCCTGGACGGCCTCCATGTAGACGGCGTCCACGTCCGGCCGCTCCTCGCGGTCGACCTTCACCGCGACGAAGTGCTCGTTGGCGTACGCGGCGAGGCTCTCGTTCTCGAACGACTCGTGCGCCATCACGTGGCACCAGTGGCAGGCCGCGTACCCCACTGACAGCAGCACGGGCACCCCGCGCCGCCGGGCCTCCTCGAACGCCTCGGGGCCCCACGGCCACCAGTCGACCGGGTTGTCGGCGTGCTGGAGCAGATACGGCGAGGTCGCGTCAGCGAGACGGTTCGGCATGCCCCCATCCTTGCGCATCCCACCCCACCCGGGGCAGAGGACTCAGCCCCGAGCAGGAGACTCAGCGCCGGCTGAGCACCGCCGGGTCGAACCGCACCGGGAACGGCAGCGCCACCTCGGCCTCGGCGCCGGCGAGCAGCGCCGCGGTCTCCTTGTACCGGCCCTGCACCAGCTCGAGGACGATCAGTTGCGGCGAGGGTGCGAGCTCGAGCCGCCAGAAGTGCGGGATCTCCGCCTCGGCGTACAGACCGGGCTTGACGCTGCGGTCCATGTGCTTGTTGCTCGGCGAGACGATCTCCACGATCAGCTGGACGGCCTCACTGTCGAGAGCGACCGGATCACCGGCGGTCGCGGCGGCGTCCACCACCACGAGGTCCGGCACGAACAGCCCGGAAGGCACGATGACGTTGACGGCCTCCAGCACCTCGACCCGCGCGTCGGCCGCGAGGGCTGCGGCCTCCAGCAGATTGGCCAGGCGACGCGAAGCCCGCTGGTGGTTCACGGCGGGTGCAGGCGACATCATCAGGACACCGTCCAGGAGCTCGTACCGGCTGTTGCTCTCATCCAGCGCGAGTACGTCCTCGACGGTCCACGCCCCAGCGTGGTCATAGGCAACGCTCATCCGGCGGCCACCTCCTCGGCCGCCTCCATCATGCTGTGGCGCGTTCACCGTTGTCTCCCGATGCGGGCCGCGTCACTCCTTCGTGGGTTCGGGCTCCTCCACGAAGTCGACGCGCTTGAACTGCTTGTTCATGGACTTGACCAGGAACCACGTCGCCACACCGAGGGCGGCGAAGACCACGAAGCCGAGCAGGCCGGGGGTCACCTTGGTCTGGTCGAGCGCGAGGTCGGCGGCGAGGTGGCTGAGGTTCACGGGGGTACTCATCTCTCCATGGTGACCCGGCCCGGTGCGGGCCGGGTCACCGGGGTGGTGCGTGTCGCGGGCCGGTTCGGGTCAGCTGCCCGACTCGGCGGCCAGGCTGCGGCTGCGCAGCCCGGCGAACAGGTCGTCCTCGGGGAGGTCGGTGTCGATCAGGGAACGGGCCAGCTCGTAGTCCTCGGTCGGCCAGACGTCGCGCTGGACCTCCAGCGGCACCCGGAACCACGGGCCGTCGGGGTCGATCTGGGTGGCGTGGGCGATCAGCGCGGCGTCCCGGGTCGCGAACCAGTCGTCGCACTTCACCCGGGTGGTGATCTCGCGCTCCTTGCGGCCGCTCTTCTCCCAGCCCGCGATCCACTCGCCGTACGGCGAGTCGTGGCCGTGCTCGACCAGGTACCCGTGCAGGGCGCGGATGCGGTCCATCGGGAAGCCGTGGTTGTAGTAGAGCTTCAGCGGCTGCCAGGGCTCGCCGGACTCGGGGTAGGCGTCCGGGTCACCGGCGGCGTCGAAGGCCGCCATGGTGATCTTGTGGGTCATGATGTGGTCGGGGTGCGGGTAGCCGCCGTTCTCGTCGTAGGTCGTGATGACCTGCGGCTTGAACTCGCGGATCAGCCGCACCAGCGGCTCGGCCGCCTCGGCCACCTCCTGGAGGGCGAAACAGCCCTCCGGCAGCGGCGGCAGCGGGTCACCCTCGGGCAGGCCGGAGTCGACGAAACCCAGCCAGGCCTGCTTGACGCCGAGGATCGCGCGCGCCGCGTCCATCTCCTTGCGGCGTACCTCGTGAATGTTCTCCTCGACGAACGGGTCGCCCTGGAGCTTGGGGTTGAGCACCGACCCGCGCTCCCCGCCCGTGCAGGTGGCCACGAGCACGTCCACCCCCTGCTCGACGTACATGGCCATGGTGGCCGCGCCCTTGCTGGACTCGTCGTCCGGGTGGGCGTGCACCGCCATCAGTCGCAACTGCTCAGTCAACGCCTGGCTTCCTTCCGAGAATGTCTGCGCCGTACCAACGCCCGGGCCGCACAACAGCTGCGCCGTACCGCGACCGCCGCCCGTGCCACCGCCGGCCGTACGACCGCGGAGCCCGCCGCCGAAGCGCCCGGCCCCCCGCCCCCGCCGGACCGACCGCGGGTGTGTTCCTCCTATAGTGACGGACTGGAGGAGCCGTACATTCCCCCCGCACCACCCAGGTGGCCCCTCCCACCGAGAGGACTGAGCCACCATGAGCGCCGGCACCACCACCCCGCAGCCGCCCGAGGGGCGCTACGGCCGCCGCGGCGACCGCGAGGCCGACCGCCGGCTGAAGGCCGTGGGCGCGGCGTGCGCCGTCCTGCTGCTCGGCGTGATCGCCTGGTCCGGCGGCTCGTACCTGCTGCGCGAGACCAGGATGAACGGGTCGGTGCCGGCCTTCGAGGCGGTCTCCGACTCCGAGCTGCTGATCCATCTGTCGGTGAGAAAGCGCGAGGGCACGGCGGGCACCTGCACCGTCCGCTCGCAGGGCGCGGACGGCTCGGTGGTCGGCCAGTACGACTTCCAGGTCCCGGCCGAGGGCACCAGCTACGACGACCGGCTGACGCTGCGGACCACCGCCCGCGGCACCACCGCCCAGCTGCTGGGCTGCACGCCGGCCCGGTAGCGGCGGCCGCGACGGCCCGAAACCCGCCCCTCCGGGCGCATATTCGATCAGGGGAGCGGGAATCCGTACTGGGTGTCCCGGACACCCGGGCTTCACCTGGGCGTCAATGGCGCGCAAACGGCTCTCCCGTCCGCTGACGGAAATTGTTAGGCTCGTGGTTTCGCCCCTTCCGCGCCGGATGGTACGGGAGCGGGCGTTGCTTTGTAGTTACGACCGATATACCACCGATACCACCGCGCCCCTGCTGACGACCAACCCTCAGCACAGCCCCAGCACCTACGAGGAGCACCTGTGACCCAGACCAGCGAACACGTGACCTGGCTCACTCAGTCCGGCTACGACCAGCTCAAGGCCGAGCTGGAGCACCTGACCGGCCCCTGGCGGATCGAGATCGCCCAGAAGATCGAGGCGGCACGCGAGGAGGGCGACCTCAAGGAGAACGCCGGCTACCACGCGGCCAAGGAGGAGCAGGGCAAGTACGAGCTGCGCATCCGCCAGCTCACCCAGCTCCTGGAGCGCGCCAAGGTCGGCGAGGCGCCCGCCGACTCCGACGTGGTCGCCCCCGGCATGGTCGTGACGGTCGCCTTCGACGGCGACCCGGACGACACCATGGTCTTCCTGCTCGGCTCGCGCGAGGTGGCCGGCGACGACCTGGACATCTACTCCCCGCAGTCGCCGCTCGGCCGCGCCATCGACGGCAAGAAGGTCGGCGAGGACGCCGGTTACGAGCTGCCGAACGGCAAGAAGGCCTCGGTGCGGATCACCGACATCAAGCCCTACGCCGGCTGATCATCGCCCGGACAGCGGACCCGGACGGCGAACCGGGACACCGAAGGGGCGGCCGTGGAACACTCCACGGCCGCCCCTTCGCGTTCCCCTCAACCGGACCGGGCGGCCCGGTCCAGCGGCGCGCCCAGCCAGGACCGGACCGGGTCAGCCCACCGCGGAGCGGTACTTGCGGACCGACAGCCAGGAGAACACCGCCGTGATCACCAGCGACCAGACCACCGACACGCCCACCGCATGCTGCATCGGCCAGGCGTCCGGCACCGGCCCGACCTGGTTGCCGAAGAGGTCGCGGCAGGCCTGCACGGTGGCGCTGAACGGGTTCCAGTAGGCGATGCCCTGCAGCCAGCCCGGCATGCTGCTGACCGGCACGAAGGCGTTGGAGATGAAGGTCAGCGGGAACAGCCAGATCAGGCCGGCCGAGGTCGCCGCCTCCGGGCTGCGCACCGACAGACCGATCAGCGCGCCGATCCAGGAGAAGGCGTAGCCGAGCAGGAGCAGCAGCCCGAACGCGCCCAGTGCCTTCAGGATGCCCTCGTGGATCCGCCAGCCGACCAGCAGCGCCACCATGGCCAGCACCAGCAGCGTGAACGCCGTCTGGCACAGGTCCGCCAGGGTACGGCCCACCAGCACCGCCGAGCGGGTCATCGGCAGCGAGCGGAAGCGGTCCACCAGGCCCTTGGTCATGTCCTCCGCGACGCCGGCCGAGGCGCCGGCCACCGCGAAGGTGACGGTCTGGGCGAAGATGCCCGCCATCAGGAACTGGGTGTACGCCGAATGGCTGGCCTCGGTGCCCGGGATCTGGATGGCCCCGCCCATGACGTACGAGAAGAGCAGCACGAACATCACCGGCTGCATCAGGCCGAAGACCACGATCTCCGGGATGCGGGTCATCCGGCGCAGGTTGCGCTTGGCGACCACCCACGAGTCGTGGGCCATCACGATCACACCGTGCCGCTGGGTCGGGACGGCGCCGCCGATGGCGTGCTCGGTGACCGTCGTCATCTCAGGCGTCCTTTCCGGCCGGAACGGCCTGCTTGTGCCTGCCGTTCCCCTTGGCGGGCTCGGCTCCGTCGCCGTTCTCCTCGTCCTCCGGGGCGGTGGCGTGGCCGGTGAGGGAGAGGAAGACGTCGTCCAGGGTGGGGCGGCGCAGGCCGATGTCGTCGATCTCGATGGAGCGGGCGTCCAGCTCGCGGATCACGTCTGCGAGCACCTTGGCGCCGCCGCTGACCGGGACGGTGATCCGGCGGGTGTTCTTCTCCACCGACGGCTCGCCCTTGGCGTACGGGGACAGGGCGGAGACGGCCTCGCCGACGAGGTCGCGCTCGTGCACGACGACCTCGATCCGCTCGCCGCCGATCTGCGCCTTGAGGTGGTCGGCGGTGCCGCGGGCGATCACCCGGCCGTGGTCGACCACCGCGATGTCGTGAGCGAGGCGGTCGGCCTCCTCCAGGTACTGGGTGGTGAGCAGCAGGGTGGTGCCCTGCTCGACCAGGGTCTCGATCACCTCCCAGAGGGCGAGCCGGTTGCGCGGGTCCAGGCCCGTGGTGGGCTCGTCCAGGAACATCACCGGCGGCCGGACGACGAGTGCGGCGGCGAGGTCGAGCCGCCGGCGCATGCCGCCGGAGTACGTCTTGGCGATGCGGTCCTTGGCCTCACCGAGGTTGAACCACTCCAGCAGCTCCAGTGCGCGGGCCTTCGCGTCCCGGGAGGTCATCTGGTAGAGCTCGCCGACCATCTGGAGGTTCTCGCGGCCGGTGAGGTACTCGTCGACGGCGGCGTACTGACCGGAGAGGCCGATCAGGCTGCGCACCCGGTTGGGGTGCTTGAGCACGTCGACGCCCGCGACCACGGCGCGGCCGGAGTCGGGGCGGAGCAGGGTGGCGAGGACCCGGACGGTGGTGGTCTTGCCGGCGCCGTTGGGGCCCAGCAGCCCGAGCACCGTGCCCTCGGGGACGTCGAGGCTGACGCCGTCGAGGGCCCGTACATCACCGAACGTCTTGACCAGGTTCTCGGCTTGGATGGCTGGCGCCATGGGCCTGTCTCATCTCCTCTGACCGTGCAGCTGTTGACGACTCGACTGATCTGTCCCGCTTTGACCCGTTAGGGCCTACCCGGGCGACCCGACCTTCATGCCTTCCTGGCCACGCCGCCGACGCGATGCATCGCGAGAATGGCATCCGCGATATATCGCGTCAAGCGAATTGGCTCACCTCGCGCCCCCACCTTGCGCCCCCGGGGCGCCGCTCACCTCACGCCCGCCGCACGGCCGCCCGGCGCATGGTCACTGCGAGACGACGTACCCCGCGACCCTCAGCTCGCTGAGCACCGCCGTGCAGTGCTCCGGACCTTTGGTCTCCAGGTGCAGGTCCACCTCGACCTCGGTCAGCCCCAGCCGGGGGTCGGTCCGCACATGCGCCACGTCCAGCACATTGGCGTCCAACCGGGTCAGCACCCCCAGCAGGTCGGCCAGCGCCCCCGGCCGGTCCGCCAGGCGCACCCGCAGCGAGAGGTAGCGCCCGGCCGCCGCCAGGCCGTGCCGCAGCACCCGTTGCATCAGCTGCGGGTCGATGTTGCCACCGGAGAGCACCGCGACGACCGGGCCCTCGAAGGCCCCCGGGTGCTCCAGCAGCGCCGCGATCGGGCTCGCCCCGGCCGGCTCCACCACCAGCTTCAACCGCTCCAGGCCGAGCAGCAGGGCTCGCGACAGCGCGTCCTCGGAGACCGTCAGCACGCCGTCCGCCAGCGTGTTGATCACCTCGAACGGGATGTCACCGGGCCGCCCGACCATGATCCCGTCGGCCATCGTCGCGAAGCTCTCCAGCGACACCGGACGCCCGGCCGCGAGCGAGGGCGGGTACGCCGCCGCGGCGGCCGCCTGCACGCCCACCACCCGGATGTCCGGGCGCAGCGGCTTGACCGCCGCCGCGATGCCCGCCAGCAGGCCGCCGCCGCCCACACCGACCAGGATGGTGCGCACCTCCGGGCACTGCTCCAGGATCTCCAGGCCGACGGTGGCCTGCCCGGTGATGACGTCCCAGTGGTCGAAGGGGTGGATGAAGACCGCGCCGGTCGCCTCCGAGTACCGCTGGGCGGCCATCAGCGCCTCGTCGACGGTGGCGCCGTGCAGGCGCACCTCGGCGCCGTACTCCCGGGTCGCGGCGACCTTGGGCAGCGGGGCGGCGAGCGGCATGAAGACCGTCGCGTGCACCCCCAGCAGCGAGGCGGCCAGCGCGACCCCCTGGGCGTGGTTGCCGGCGCTCGCGGCCACCACGCCGCCGGCGCGCTGCACCGGCGAGAGCCCCGCGATCCGCACGTACGCGCCGCGCAGTTTGAACGAGCCGGTGCGCTGGAGGTTCTCGCACTTCAGGTGGACCGGTGCACCGATCAGCGCCGAGAGGTGGCGGCTGCCCTCCATCGGGGTGACCCGGGCGACCCCGGCGAGCATCTTGTGGGCACCGCGGACATCGTCGAGGGTGATCGGCCAGCTCTGCATACCGCCAGCCTACGGCCGTGGGCGCGGCCGACCGGGGACGCCGGGACGGTTCCCGGGGCCGCCCGGCGCGCGTACGCTGCTGATCCTGAGCCTCTCTCACCGCACACCGATCGTGAGCCGCGATGACGACGACCTCGCCCCGGGCCACTCCCCCGCGCACCGATCCCGTCCACGCCCAACTCCAGTACCAGGTGGCGCTGTTCGCCCGCCGGATGGAGCAGGTCAGGGCCTCCGACGGTGTCGGGGGCCTGGACCGGGCCGCCTATCTGCTGCTCGACCGTCTCGAACTCCACGGCCCGGCCAACATCAAGGCGCTGGCCGACGCGCTGGGCATCGACTCCTCCACCGTCACCCGGCAGGTCGCGCCGCTGGTCGCCGCCGCACTGGTCGGCCGGGTGCAGAACCCGGCCGACCGGCGCGCGGTGTGCCTCGCCCTCACCTCGCTCGGCGCCCAGCATCTCGCCGAAGTCCGGGCCGGGCGGGTGGAGTTGATGCGCCGGCTGGTCGCCGGCTGGCCGGCCGAGGAGCAGCGGGCGTTCTGCGCCCTGCTGGCCCGCTTCAACCACTCCATGGAGTCGTACACGGCGGGCCGGCAGGGCGGCGGCGGGGAGCTGCCCGCGGGCGGCGACTAGCCCGGCGCCTGCTGGCAGCGGTCAGCCCAGCGCCTGCTGGAGGTCGGCCAGCAGGTCGTCGATCGACTCGATGCCGACGGAGACCCGGACCAGGTCGGCGGGAACCTCCAGCGCGGAGCCGGCCACCGAGGCGTGCGTCATCCGGCCCGGGTGCTCGATCAGCGACTCCACACCGCCCAGCGACTCACCGAGGGTGAACAGCTTCGCGCGGTTGCAGACGTCCACGGCCGCCTGCTCGCCGCCGGCGACCCGGAAGGACACCATGCCGCCGAAGGCCTTCATCTGCTTGGCCGCGATGTCGTGCCCCGGGTGCTCGGGCAGGCCCGGGTAGAGCACCTGGCTGACCTTCGGGTGCGCGGTCAGCAGCTCGGCGATCTTCTCCGCATTGGAGCTGTGCCGGTCCATCCGGACACCCAGCGTCTTGATGCCGCGCATCACCAGCCAGGCGTCGAACGGGCCGGAGACCGCGCCCATGGCGTTCTGGTGGTACGCGATCTCCTCGCCGAGGCCGGCCTCGGCCGCGACCAGCGCGCCGCCGACCACGTCCGAGTGGCCGCCCATGTACTTGGTGGTCGAGTGCACCACGACGTCCGCGCCGAGCGAGATCGGCTGCTGGAGGTAGGGGCTGGCGAAGGTGTTGTCCACCATCAGCAGCGCGCCGGCGCCGTGCGCGATCTCGGCGAGGGCGGCCAGGTCGGTGATGCCCAGCAGCGGGTTGGAGGGCGTCTCCACCCAGACCGCGCGGGTGTTGGGGCGCAGCGCGTCGCGGACGGTCGACAGGTCCTGGGTGTTGGCGACGGAGAACTCCACGCCCCAGCGGGTCAGGACCTTGGCGAACAGCCGGAAGGTGCCGCCGTAGGCGTCGTTCGGGATGACGATGTGGTCGCCCGGCTTGAGCACGGTGCGCAGCAGGGTGTCCTCGGCGGCCAGGCCGGAGGCGAAGGCCAGCCCTCGGCTGCCCCCCTCCAACGCGGCGAGGCACTCCTCGAGCGCGGTACGGGTCGGGTTGGCGCTGCGGCTGTACTCGTAGCCGTTGCGCAGGCCGCCGACCCCGTCCTGCTTGTAGGTGGACACCTGGTAGATCGGCGTGACGACGGCCCCGGTCTGGGGGTCTGCTTCCTGACCCGCGTGGATGGCGAGGGTCTCGAAGCCGTGGGGAAGCTGGTGCTCGGTCATGCCACCGAGCGTAGTGGTCAAACCGCCCGTCGTCCGGTCGGAGCAGGATCACCGGTATATCGGGCCGGTGCGACCCGCCGACCCGCCGCCGTGCATACCCGCTCGCCCGCGCGTTCGAGCACGGCCAGCCGATCCCTACAACCACCCGCGTCGTACACACGTTCCCACGACGGCCAGATCGGCATGGGCACCTCCGCGTGCTTGTCCGACGCGGTTCGCCTCACAGTCCTTGCGCATTGCTTACGTCGTCGCAGACGCCGGAATCCGGCGTCTGCGCGGGACGTTGAAGCTGACGCAACCTCCCCCGAGCCAGTTGGAGCAGGCCGTGCTGTTCAACCGCCACAAGACCGAGCTCGTCACCGCCGAGCGGGCGCTGCCCGGCCGGGCGGCGCCGGCGTTCACCCTCACCGCCCCGCACACCGTGCTCGGCACCCCACTCACCGGGCCGTACCCGGCCGGGTACGAGGTCGCGGACTTCGGGCTGGGCTGTTTCTGGGGCGCCGAGCGCAAGTTCTGGCAGCTGCCGGGCGTCTGGACGACGCTGGTGGGCTACCAGGGCGGTCACACCGAGAACCCGACGTACGAGGAGGTGTGCAGCGGGCTGACCGGGCACACCGAGGCGGTCCGGGTGGTCTACGACCCGGCGCTCGTCTCGTACGAGACGCTGCTGAAGACGTTCTGGGAGGCGCACGACCCGACCCAGGGCAACCGGCAGGGCAACGACGTCGGTACCCAGTACCGCTCCGCCGTCTACACCCACTCCCCCGCCCAGGCGGCCGCCGCCGAGGCGACCCGTGACGCCTTCCAGCCCGAGCTGACGGCGCTCGGCCTCGGCGCGATCACCACCGAGATCGCCCCGGCCGGCCCGTTCTACCCGGCCGAGCCGTACCACCAGCAGTACCTGTCGGACGCCAAGAACCCGAACGGCTACTGCGGCCTCGGTGGCACCGGCGCCAGCTGCCCGATCGGCGTGGCCCGCACCGAAGGCTGAGGCCGGGAGCGGAAGCGGGGGGGGGGGGGGGGGGGGCCCCCCCCCCCGGGCGGGGGGGGGGGGGGCGCGGGCCGGGGGGGGGGGCGGGGGGGGGGCGGGGGGGGGGGGGGCCGGGGGCCCCCGGGCCCCCCCCCCCCGGGGGGGGGGCCCCCCCCGCGGGGGGGGGCCGGGGGGGCGCGGGGGGGCCCCCCCCCCCGCCCCCGGCCGGGGGGGGGGGGGGCCCGCGCCGCGCGGTGTCCGCTCAGCTCTTCATGTCGAGCAGGTCCTTCATGTCCTGGAAGCCCAGGCCCAGCTTGGAGTAGGTCGAGATCTGCGCCTCGGTCAGGCCGCCCGCGACCAGCTCCTTCACCTGGGCGTCGGTCAGCGGCTCACCGGGCGGGAGGTCGTCCAGGCTCGCGTCATCGGCGCCGGTACCGCCGGTACCACCGGTGCGGCCGGCGGGCCCGCCCGGGCGGCCCGGACCGCCCTCGCCGAGGGCCGCACCGACGACCGCCCCCATGATGCCCTCAAGGTCGTCCGAGGTGAGCGGGGTGGCCGCGCCGGGTGCCTGCGGGGCGGGCGCGTCCTTGCTGAAGGCGAGCTTGACCGGCAGGTGGACGTCCGGGCCGACGTCCTTCGCCAGCTGGGCGACGTCGAAGGTCAGCGCGGAGAGCGAGCCGTCCTTGAGGTACAGGTCGACGCCGACCGTGCGGTCCGGCACCGAGGTCGGGGCGGCCGACGGCAGGGTCTTCAGCTGCGGGAGGTCCTTGGCGGCCGGCTTGACGGCCTTCAGCAGCTCGTCGGCGAGCCTGCGGGCGGGCGCGGAGACGACGAGGTGCTCGGTGCCGTCCTTCTTGCCCTTGTCCTCGAAGCTGAGGTTGTGCGACAGCACATCGCCGATGGTCTTGTTGAGGTCCTTGGCGGTCTTCGGGTCCAGCGACGGCTTGGCGGAGGGGGTGGCCCCGCCCTTCGCGCGCCCCGGGGCGCCGGCGGCCGCCTCCTCGCCGAACTTCTCCAGGACCTTGGGGTCAAGGGAGATCCACTGACCGGCCATCGCGTCCTTGAGGGCCTTCAGGTCCGACGGGAACTCGTCCGCGAAGCCGCGGACCTTCGCCGGGTCCTCGCCGCCGAGTTCGGCCAGCGCCGCCAGGTCGAGCTTCAGGTAGGTCTTGGCGTCGACGTGGCGCAGGTCGACGTAGACCTTGCCGCCCCTGCCCGACAGCACATAGGAGAAGTCGAGCGCGGCGTCCTCGGAGACGGTGTTGAAGTCACCCGACTCCTGGGCCTTCTTGAAGGAGTCGAGCTCCTTCAGCGGCTTGTCCGCACTGACGGCCATCTCCAGGCTCAGTCCGGACAGCGCCTCGGCGGCCTTGGGCTCGATCGGGTCATGCACGGCCTTGCCGAACGCGATCAGCTGGTCAGGGGTCGCCTCCACCGAGAACTGCGCGCGGAACGTCCTGCCCTCGTCGATCCGGTCGAACGCCTTCGCCACCTTGTCGGCGGCGCTGAGTTGCTGGACCGCGCTACAGGCCGTCAGGCCCGTGGCGACGACGGCGGAGCAGGCGGTGGCGGCCAGGACGGTGCGAATGCTCCGCCGTGCAACAGTGTTGATGGGATTCTCCCCGAAAGCGCTGATCAGATCCGTCGGACAGACAAGCACGAATCTCTCGCACCGGCATGCGAATTTCGCTCCGCCCGAACGCGACCACACGCTATCCCAGCGCCGCGCAACCCCCGTCCGGTCAGGTCGCGCTGCCGGCCTTCCAGTCGCTCCAGCTCATGTTCCAGCCGTTCAGGCCGTTGGACGGCTCGACCGTCCGGTCGCCGGAGTTCACGACCTCGACCACGTCGCCGGTCATCGAGCTCTTGTAGAACCTGTAGCCGTTGGTGTTCGCGTCCTCGCCGCCCTTGGCGTCCTGGAGGCCGATGCAGCCGTGGCTGGTGTTCTGGCTGCCGAAGATCGACGGGCTAGACCAGTAGTTGCCGTGGATGAAGGTGCCCGAAGTGGTCAGACGCTGGGCGTGCGGCACGTCGGGGATGTTGTACTCGTCGCCGAGGCCGACCGTGGTGGAGTCCATCTTGGTCTGCTGGAACTGCTCGGAGATGACCATCTTGCCGCCCCAGGTCCGGTGCTCGGGGGCACCGCCGGAGATCGCGTAGACCGCGGTGACCTGACCGTCGGTGGTGACGGTGAGCTTCCTGGCGCCGAGGTCGGCGACGCTGGTCTGGCTGCGGCCGATGGCGAAGCCGACGTCCTTGGACTGGGTGCCGAAGGTGCCCTTGGCCCCCTCGACGTCCTTGAGCCGGAGCTTGAGGGTGACCTCGGTGCCCTTGGCCCAGTACTCCTGCGGCCGGAAGTCGAGGCGGGTGCTGGAGAACCAGTGCCCGACTATCTCGACGCCCGGCTCGGCTATCACGGTTATCGCCTGCTGGACGGCCTTGCGGTCGGTGATCGGCTTGTTGAAGTTGATCGAAACGGGCATGCCGACGCCGACGGTGGAGCCGTTCTCGGGGGTGAAGTAGCCCACGAAGGTGTTGGCCGGAGTGGCGGTGGTGAAGGTGGTGTTGGCGTCCGCCTCCAGCTTGTCGGCGTCGGTGGCGGTCACAGCGACGGTGTACTCGGTGCCGCTGGCCAGCGTGCCGGTGGACGTCCAGCTGGTCGAGTCGGCGGACATCTCGCCCTCGACGGCCTTGCCGGCGGCGTCGGCGACCTTCACCGAACCGAGGGTGCCGGCGGCGACGGTGACCTTGACCGGGGAGCCGAAGGCGGCGTTGGCGGCGCCGGCGGCGGGCGTGACGGTGATCTTCGCGACGGAGGTCCTGGGCGCGCTGCTGGTGCCGCCACCGGGCGCCGTACCGCCGGAGCCGCTGCCGCCGGCCCGGGAGCCGTTGTCGTCGTCGCAGGCGGCCAGCAGCAGCACCGGCGCTCCGAGCAGGCCCGCCAGCACGCCGCGCCGGCTCCAGCCGCCCTGGTCCGGTCGTTCCCGCTGCTCCCGTGCCGTCACGTCGTGGCCTTTCTGCCGTGCGCGCCGCGGTGCCGTCCGCTGCGTGGTCCGCGGTGCGCGAGCCGCCGTACGAGCCCGCTCTCTCCCGGATGGTTCGGATACAGAAACGCGGATCGACTGCCGCCGGTTCCACCATCAAGGGGATGAGATCGTATGAGATCACTTAACATCCCGCCAAACATGGACAAACCGCCCGACCCGTGGGATCACGGCTCGGGCGGTCGCAGGACGGATCCAACCGTCGGTTCGCCCGGTCGACTCAACCGGCCGGACTCAGACGGCGGCCGGATTCAGACGGGCGGATTCAGCCGGTCGTCACTCGGCGGACTGCTCCTCCACCGTGTACTCGTCCCAGCCCTCCCCCTCGGGGTCGAACTCGGTCTGCGCGGACTCCCAGGTCGCCGAGGCGAGCTCGATACCCGGGACATCGCCGAGCAGGGCGACCGGGTCGATGAAGTGGGCGAGCGAACCCGAGGGGTCCACCTCGATCGCCTCGACGGACTGCTCGCGCTCCTCGTCGTCGAGGTACTCGTCGTGCTCCACCTGGGCAAGGGCGGCGGCCTTGAGGGCCTGCTCATCGGTGATCTCGGCGATGAGCTCGATGCTGAGCCGGACGTAGCGCGGGGCGTCCTGGCCGGTCGTTTCGGTGCTGGTCATGCGTGCGAGCGTACGGGAAAGGGCCGGCCCCTCCGAAGAGGGACCGGCCCCACCCGCCTGCGCACGGGCTCCCCCACCCGGGAGCCGCGCAGACGCGCCTTACGGCGCGATCGGTGCCGCAGGAGCCGCCGCACCCTGTCGATCGGCCGGAGCCGAACAGGGGCGGGACGACGGCGCCTCCTACGGGCCCCTCCCACCCCTTACGGGCGGGAGGGCGGACACGGTGGGCCGGGTCAGGGCCGACCGACGTGCCCAGGACGACCTCGGTCACCGGGGAGCCGCTCCCGGCGGTTGCTGTCGTCCAGCTCGGCGTGCTTGCCGTTGACCACTACGATGCCCGCCGCTTGTTAAGCGCGTGCTGCGCGCACGTGACGCCGGTGTACCAACTCACCGTGGACGAATCTTCACCCGTCCGGTGCGGGTGGCACCCTGACGCCAGGTCAGTGCCCGGTGCGGCTGGTGAGGAAGCCCAGCAGGTCCTGGCGGGTGACGATGCCCTGCGGCTTGCCCTCCACCAGCACCACGGCCGCGTCGGCCTTCTCCAGCACGGTCATCAGGCTGGTGACGCTCTCGCCCGAACCGACCACGGGAAGCGGCTTGGACATCACCTTCTCCAGCGTGTCGTCCAGCTCGATCTCCTTGGCGAACAGGCCCTCCAGCAGCAGCTTCTCCGCCACCGAGCCGATCACCTCGCCCGCCATGATGTCGGGGTGGCCGGCCCCCGGGGAGACGACGGGCATCTGCGAGACGCCGTACTCCTGGAGCACCCGGACGGCCTCGGCGACGGTCTCGCTGGGGTGCATGTGGACGAACTGCGGGATGCCCTCGTGCTCGATGGCGTCCTTGCGGGCGAGCACCTCGCCGATCGAGGCCTCGTCGGTCGAGGAGGGCAGGAAGCCGTAGTCGGCCATCCAGTCGTCGTTGAAGATCTTGGAGAGGTAGCCACGGCCGCCGTCCGGCAGCAGCACCACGACCACGTCGTCCGGGCCGAGCCGCTTGGCGACCTCCAGCGCGGCCACCACGGCCATCCCGCAGGAGCCGCCGACCAGCAGGCCCTCCTCCTTGGCCAGGCGACGGGTCATCTGGAAGGAGTCCTTGTCGGAGACCGCCACGATCTCGTCCGCCACATCGCGGTCGTAGGCGGTCGGCCAGAAGTCCTCACCGACACCCTCGACCAGGTACGGCCGGCCGGTGCCGCCCGAGTACACCGAGCCCTCGGGGTCGGCGCCGATCACCTTGACCTTGCCGCCCGACGCCTCCTTCAGGTAGTTGCCGGTGCCGGAGATGGTGCCGCCGGTGCCGACACCCGCCACGAAGTGGGTGATCTTCCCCTCGGTCTGCTCCCACAGCTCCGGGCCGGTGGAGTGGTAGTGCGAGGCCGGGTTGTCGGGGTTGGAGTACTGGTCCGGCTTCCAGGCGTTCGGGGTCTCCCGGACCAGGCGGTCGGAGACGTTGTAGTACGAGTCCGGGTGCTCGGGGGCAACGGCGGTCGGGCAGACCACGACCTCGGCGCCGTACGCACGCAGGGTGTTGATCTTGTCGGTCGAGACCTTGTCCGGACAGACGAAGATGCAGTGGTAGCCCTTCTGCTGGGCCACGATCGCCAGGCCCACGCCGGTGTTGCCCGAGGTCGGCTCGACGATGGTGCCGCCCGGCTTGAGCGCACCCGAGGCCTCGGCGGCCTCGATCATGCGCATCGCGATCCGGTCCTTCACCGAACCGCCGGGGTTGAAGTACTCGACCTTCGCCAGCACCGTCGCGCTGATGCCCTCGGTGACCTTGTTCAGCTTGACCAGCGGCGTATTGCCGACCAGGTCGATGATCGAGTTGTGGTACCGCACGGGGGTCCTCCCGGTCTGTGGCCATGCCAGTGCTTTATCGGTACCTCAAAGACTATGGCCCCGGATGGCCGACGCTCACCGATAGCGCGCACCGCCGGACGGGTACTAGGGATACGAGGTACTGGAACAGCCCCCACAAGGGGCGGCTACAGCACGCGAAGGGGGTGCCGGATGCCAGGGGCACAGGAGTCACGAGCCCGGGTGGCCCGCCGGATCGCCACCGCGGCCGCGTACGGCGGCGGTGGGCTCGGCCTGCTCGGGGTGGGCCTGGTCGGCGTGCTGCTCACCGAGAGCAAGCTGGCCATCCGGGCGGTCGGCATCCTGGACGGCGATCCGCCCAAGGCGGACGGCGTCTACGGGGACGCCTTCGCCGATCCCGACCCTGCTCCCGGGGGCGACGGCTGGCCACTGGTGCTCGCCTTCCTCGGCGACTCGACGGCCGCGGGCCTGGGCGTGCTGCGAGGACAGGAGACGCCCGGCGCCCTGCTCGCGGCGGGCCTGGCCTCGGTGGCCGAGCGCCGGGTGCGGCTGCACAACGTGGCCCGCTCGGGCGCGCGCTCCACGGACCTCGCCCGGCAGGTGGAGCTGGCCCTGCCGCACCGGCCGCACCTCGCGGTGATCATGGTGGGTGCCAACGACGTCACCCGGCACAGCCCGGCCGCGCAGTGCGTGCGCCAGCTCGGCGAGGCCGTCGAGACCCTGCGGGCGCACGGCTGCGAGGTGGTGGTCGGCACCTGCCCCGACCTGGGGACGATCAAGCCGGTGCGGCCACCGCTGCGCTGGGTCGCCCGGCGGCTCAGCCGGCAGCTGGCGGCCGCCCAGACCATCGCGGTGGTGGAGGCCGGCGGCCGTACCGTCTCGCTGGGCTCCCTGCTCGGCCCGGAGTTCGCGGCCCGCCCCGAGATGTTCGCCTCGGACCGCTACCACCCCTCCGCCCAGGGCTACGCCACCGCCGCGATGGCCATGCTGCCCTCGCTCTGCGCCGCGCTGGACCTCTGGCCCGAGGACGATGAACCGGCCGGGCCGGCCACCGGCGAGGGCGAGGCGGTGCTGCCGGTGGCGGTCGCGGCGGCCGCCGCGGCCGGGCACTCCGGCACCGAGGTCACGGCCGCCGGGCCCGAGGGCGGGACCTGGCGCTGGGCGCTGCTGCGCCACCGGCTGCGGCTCGGCCTGCCGGGCTCCGGGCCGCCCGCCCAGGAGGCCGGGGCGCAGGCCGCCCGGACCGCCGGACCGGACGCCGGGGAGAGCGTTGGCGAGGGCCTCGGGGAGGCCGTCCGCGATGCCGTCGGGGAGGGGGGCGCAGACCCTTCCGGGGAGGCGGCCGGGGCCGGAGCCGGGCAGGCTGCCGGTGAGCCGTCACCGGCCCCGCCGGGGGCCGCCGATCAGGCCGCCGATCAGGCCGACGCCGCGTCGGCCAACTCACACACGAGGGCAGGTGACGCCTGAGCTACTAAGCGGTAACTTTCCTCGGGGTGTCCCCGCAGGCCGACCGCCGCGGGGCCGCCAGGTAGCCGAAGGTCACTCAGCGAGGAGCCCGTCATGCCCGAAGCCGTCATCGTCAGCGCCGCCCGTTCGCCGATCGGCCGGGCCTTCAAGGGCTCGCTCAAGGACGTCCGCCCGGACGACCTGACCGCCCACATCATCGCCACCGCGCTCGCCAAGGTGCCGCAGCTCGACCCGCGCGACATCGACGACCTGATGCTCGGCTGCGGCCTGCCCGGCGGCGAGCAGGGCCACAACCTGGCCCGGATCATCGCGGTCCAGATGGGCATGGACTACCTGCCCGGCACCACCATCACCCGGTACTGCTCCTCCTCACTGCAGACCACCCGGATGGCGCTGCACGCCATCAAGGCGGGCGAGGGCGACGTCTTCATCTCGGCCGGTGTCGAGACCGTCTCGCGCAGCATCAACGGCACCTCGGACGGCCTGCCGGGCACCCAGAACCCGCTCTTCGACGAGGCCGTCGCCCGTACCGCCAAGCGCGCCGAGGAGGGCGGCGGCGAGTGGCACGACCCGCGCGCGGACGGCCTGCTGCCGGACGCCTACATCGCGATGGGCCAGACCGCCGAGAACCTGGCCGCCCTGAAGGGCGTCACCCGCGCCGACCAGGACGAGTTCGGCGTGCGCTCGCAGAACCTCGCCGAGGCGGCCATCAAGGCCGGCTTCTGGGAGCGGGAGATCACCCCGGTCACCACCCCCGACGGCACGGTCGTCAGCAAGGACGACGGCCCGCGCGCCGACGTCACGCTGGAGGCCGTCTCCGGCCTCAAGCCGGTGTTCCGCCCGGACGGAACGGTTACCGCAGGTAACTGCTGCCCGCTGAACGACGGCGCGGCCGCGCTGGTCATCATGTCCGACACCAAGGCCCGCGAGCTGGGCATCACCCCGCTCGCCCGGGTGGTCTCCACCGGCGTCACCGGCCTCTCCCCCGAGATCATGGGCCTGGGCCCGGTCGAGGCCTCCCGGCAGGCGCTCAAGCGCGCCGGGCTGACCATCGACGACATCGACCTGGTCGAGATCAACGAGGCCTTCGCGGCTCAGGTCATCCCGTCCTACCGGGACTTGGGCATCGACATCGACAAGCTGAACGTCAACGGCGGCGCGATCGCCGTCGGCCACCCGTTCGGCATGACCGGCGCCCGGCTCACCACCACCCTGATCAACTCGCTCCAGTTCCACGACAAGCAGTTCGGCCTGGAGACGATGTGCGTCGGCGGCGGCCAGGGCATGGCGATGGTCATCGAGCGGCTCAGCTGACCGATGGTGCGGGCGCCGTCCGGCGGGGCGGCGCCACCCATATGGAGTGACACAGAGTAATTGAGGGCCGGATCACATCCCGATGCTGATCCGGCCCTCTTCCCGTTCACTTCCGCCCGCTTTATCGACGGACCGAAGTGGATCAACTGCGCAGCGTAGAACGGAGTTACCTAACAATTTGAGGACAAGTGCGAAAGTCACAAACAAATTGGACATGCGCCACTGCGATAACAGCCCCCCATGCGGCAGTGTGGAGACGTAACCCCGTTCCACTCCTCCCTAGGAGTACGTTCCGTGAGCGCCGTCTACACCATCCTGCTGCTGGCCCTGATCGCCCTTTCCGCCGCCGTCCTGGTCCACCTGCGCGGCCTCTCCCGCCGCCTGGACGCACAGCGCGCCGCCACCCCCGCCCCGCTGGACGAGGCCGCGATACGCCGGGCCGTCACCGATGCGATCGCCGCCGACCGTGAACGGGAGATCACCGAGGCCCGGGCGTTCTGGGCCGAGCAGGAGGCCAGGGCCGCCGAGGACGCACCCCTGTTCGACAGCCCCTTCGGCGTGCTCGGCAGCACCGAGGAGTGGCCGCTCTTCTTCCCCCGCCCCACCGGCCCGCAGGACGCGGCCGACAACTCCGGCACCATGGACCCGGAGTTCGGCGAGGCGCTGCGCTCCGCCCTTGAGGACCTGATCGGCGAGGACGGCGGCGCCACCGGCGGCGGCGCGCCGCTGCGCCCCGGCCACCCGGCGCACCCCGGGCACCCCGCGGGGGTGTCCTCGGCGGAGGCGAACGGCGACGCCAAGGCCCGCCGCGAGGCCGACCTGCTGGCCACCGGCCTGGAGGCGGGACTGCTGGACGCCGACCCCGTCATGGAGGCCGAGCCGGCCACCGCCCCCGACCCGCGCCGCCACCCCTCGCACCCGGACTTCGTCCCCAGCCAGGCGCCCTCGCGCGAGTGGACCGACACCCGGCTGACCCTGCTCGCCGAGGAGCGCATCGCCCTCACCGATGTCCGCCCCGGCCCGCTGGGCACCCTGGACGTCTACGGCTTCGCCGACGGCACCACGCTCTGCGTGGCCCCGGGCGACCGCGAGGCGGCCTACCGGCTGATCGACGCCGTACGGGCCGGTGAGGACGTCCGGCTGCTGGGCGGCTCGCGCTTCTCCGGCTCCTACTCGCTGACCTTCTCGACGGACGAGGAGGCGGTCTACGTCCTCGCCGACCGGGTGGTCGCCAGCATCTGACCCACCGCCAGGAGGCCGTTCGAGTCGCGGGTTACCGACTCGGCCGGCCTCCTTTCGTATGCCCGGAGCCGGACCGGGGACCGACGGCGGACCGGGGACCGGCTCCGACGAAGGTTCGATTGCCACCGCCGGTGCCGGCTCAGCCGCAGAGCTCCGCCGTGGCGGCGACCGCCGCCAGGGCCTCGGCGAGGACGGCCGAGGCCTCGGCGCCGGAGGGCAGCGGCACGGTGGCGGCTGCCGGGCGGGCGGCGAGGGCGGCCGCCAGGTCGTGCCCGGCGACGGCAAGCTGGTCCCCGGCGGCGAAGGCGCCGGCGTCCGGGAACTGCCGAGGGGTCAGGCCCTCGACGGCGAGCGCCGAGGCCGCCAGCTGCCGGGCCAGGGCCAGCGCGGCGGCCGCCCGGGAGGCATGGCCGGGCACGGCGGCGAGCAGCCGGCTCTGCGGCATGGCGCGGAAACGATCCGCCAGGCGGTCGACCGCCTCGACGAGGGACTGTGCTTCGGGCATAGCGCGAGCGTAACCGCAGCGGTGGGCCCCGGGACGCCGACGGGCCCCGGAGCGTGCTCCGGGGCCCGTACGACCAACGCTTGCCGGCAACCGCCGGCCGGTACCACTAGTCGTCGCCGCGCAGGATCGCGATCAGCCGGAGCATCTCGACGTAGATCCAGACCAGCGACACGGTGAGCCCGAAGGCGGCCCGCCAGGACTCGCGCTGCGGAGCGCCCTGCCGGATGGCCTCCTCGATCGCGGCGAAGTCAAGCGAGAGGAAGAAGGCGCCGAGCCCGATGGCGACCAGACCCACCAGGACGCCCAGCGGGCCGGAGCGCAGACCCATGTCCGCACCGAACAGCCCGGCGACCAGGTTGACCACCAGCAGGAGCAGGAAGCCCATGGCGATGGCCAACCCGATCCGCGTGTAGCGGGGCGTGACCCGGATCCGGCCGCTCTTGTAGGCGATCAGCATCGCCGCGAAGACGGCCGCCGTACCCAGCACCGCCTGGATGGCGATGCCGGGCCAGATGGTGTTGAAGACCTTGCTGACCGCCCCGAGGAAGAAGCCCTCCAGGCCCGCGTAGAGCAGGATCAACGGCGCGCTGACGCTGCGCTTGAAGGAGATCACCAGGCCGAGGACCATCGCCACCAGGGCGGCGGCACCGGCGAAGCCGTAGTTCTCACCCGGCAGCGCGAACCAGGCGACGGCGCCGGCGGCGATGAGCGTCAGCAGCGTCATCGTCGTGCGGGCGACCACGTCGTCCAGCGTCATCCGGCCGGTGTCCAGCGGGCCGGCCGACGGGGCCTGGTACAGCTCCACCAGCTGATCGTCCGTCAGCTGCCCGCCGTACGGGTTGGCGGCGTAGGGGTTGTTGCCGTAAGGGTTGTTGGCGTACGGGCCGCCGGCCTGCGGGGCCTGCTGCGTGGTGCCGAAACCCGCGTAGCCGTTGTCGCGGGTGAAGGACCCCTCCCGCGAGAAGACCGGGTTGCTGCTTCTCATGCTCATTCCCTCCGGGGCGGCACTGCGCTGCCCACGCGTCAAGGGTAATGGCTTGGCAAAGGATGGCGCATACGCCGCGAGGATGATCCCGCGGGGAATCTCGGATATCGCAGCGGGGGCGTCCGGATGGTCGCCCCCGCTGCCCGAACGCGGTGCCCGGAGCCGGACTCGAACCGGCACGACCTCTCGGCCAAGCAGTTTTAAGCTGCCCGTGTCTGCGTTCCACCATCCGGGCGTGAACCGCTCCGCCCCCTTTGTGGGCGCCCCCTGAGCCTAGTCGCCCGGATCCCTCTTTCGCATGTTCCCGGGCGGGGAAGTTGTCATGTTTCCTTGCCATCTGACGAACAGTTCGTGATCCAGCCACCCGGGTATGCGATCCGGCCAGCGGCCGGACCTCAGGGTGAGCGTCATACCGCAGGATGAGAAACCCGCCGGAATGTACGCCCAGCGGCGGTCAGGCCAACCGTTCCCCGGAGCTACGGAAATCCATGATCACGTAGCCGAGGATTGAGGTACGTCCGGTGCCCTGCGCCCGGCCGTCCGGACACCTCACCCTCACCCAAGGAGCACTCCCGTGACCACGACGACCGCAACCGCCGTCCACGCCGGCCAGGCGGCCGCCCGCGCCACCGGCCTCAACAAGGTCTACGGCGAGGGGGAGACTCGGGTGGTGGCCCTGGACAACGTCAGCGTGGCCTTCCCGCAGGGGCAGTTCACCGCGATCATGGGCCCGTCGGGCTCCGGCAAGTCGACGCTGATGCACTGCATGGCAGGCCTGGACACCGTCTCCTCCGGCTCCTCGATGATCGGCGGGACGGAGCTGGTCGGCCTGAAGGACAAGCAGCTCACCCAGCTGCGCCGGGACCACATCGGCTTCATCTTCCAGGCCTTCAACCTGCTGCCGACCCTGACGGCGCTGGAGAACATCACGCTCCCGATGGACATCGCGGGCCGCAAGGTCGACAAGCAGTGGCTGGACCGCGTGGTGGACACCGTCGGCCTCTCCGGCCGCCTCTCGCACCGCCCCTCCCAGCTCTCCGGCGGCCAGCAGCAGCGCGTCGCCTGCGCCCGCGCGCTGGCCGGCAAGCCGGACATCATCTTCGCCGACGAGCCCACCGGGAACCTCGACTCCCGCTCCGGCGCGGAGATCCTCTCCTTCCTGCGCAACTCGGTGCGCGAGCTCGGCCAGACCGTGGTGATGGTCACCCACGACCCGGTCGCGGCCGCCTACGCCGACCGCGTGGTCTTCCTCGCCGACGGCCGGATCGTGGACGAGCTGCACGGCCCGACCGCCGACAGCGTGCTCGACCGGATGCGCCGCTTCGACGCCAAGGGCCGTACCAGCTGACGTTCTGCAAGTCACCGCCCGCCCCGACTTCCCCAGGACGCATCCATGTTCCGCACCGCACTGCGCAATGTGCTGGCCCACAAGGGCCGACTGCTGATGACGGCTCTCGCCGTCATGCTCGGCACGGCCTTCGTGGCCGGCACCATGGTCTTCTCCGACACCCTCGGCAAGGCCATGAGCAACAGCTACGCCAAGAGCTTCTCCGACGTCTCGGTCCAGGTCACCCACTACGGTGCCGGCTCGGACCGCTCCTCCAGGAGCGGCAAGGCCGACGTCAAGCTGACCGACGCCACCATCAAGGACATCAGCGCGCTGCCCGGCGCCGAGAGGGTCCGCGGCATCGTCTCCGGCTTCACCGCCGTCGCCGACAAGAACGGCAACCGGATCGGCGAGTCCTGGGACACCCGCGGCGGCAACTACGTCCCCGACGCCTCCGGCAAGGACCCGCGCTACCCGATCGCCGAGGGCCGCGGCCCGCAGAGCACCGGCGAGATCGCGCTCGACAAGGAGACCGCCGCCAAGGGCGGCTACAAGGTCGGCGACAGCGTTCGGATAGCCGGCAAGGGCCCGGTCCAGAAGTCCACCCTGACCGGCATCTTCACCACCGACGACCCCGACGTCAGCTCCGGCGCGACGCTCGCCC
Source organism: Kitasatospora sp. NPDC050543 (assembly GCF_044457565.1). Taxonomy (NCBI): domain Bacteria; kingdom Bacillati; phylum Actinomycetota; class Actinomycetes; order Kitasatosporales; family Streptomycetaceae; genus Kitasatospora; species Kitasatospora sp. NPDC050543. The sequence goes on from NZ_JBITGZ010000001.1 coordinate 411,397, forward strand.
TGATGGACACCGTCAGCGCGCAGAAGTTCTTGCTGACGCCCGGCCAGTTCAGCGGCATCGCGGTGACCGCCAAGCCCGGTGTCAGCCAGGACGCGCTGCTCGCCGAGGTCAAGGCCAAGCTGCCCGACACCAACCCGTTCGAGTCTCGGACGCAGCAGCAGCTGACGGCCGAGCAGGAGACGATGATCGCCAGTGGCACCAGTGCCATGAAGACGATGCTGCTGGTCTTCGCGGCCATCTCGCTGTTCGTCGGCATCTTCATCATCGCCAACACCTTCACCATGCTGATCGCCCAGCGCACCAAGGAGCTCGCGCTGCTCCGGGCGGTCGGCGCGAGCCGCCGCCAGGTCACCAACTCCGTGCTGGTCGAGGCGCTGCTGATCGGTGCCACCGCCTCGGTCGCGGGCCTGATCTCCGGGATCGGCATCGGCGCCGGGATGCAGGCACTGATCCGCGCGCTGACCCCGGCCATGCCCACCGGTCCGCTGGTGATCGCCCCGCTGACCGTCGTGGTCGCGCTGGTGGTCGGCGTCCTGGTGACGGTCCTGTCCGCCGTCCTGCCCGCCGTGCGGGCCTCCCGGATCGCCCCCGTCGCCGCGATGAGCAGCGGCGACCAGCCGGCCACCCAGAAGTCCCTGGTGATCCGTAACATCATCGGCTCGGTGATCGCCGGCGGTGGTGTCGCCCTGGTCGCGATGGGCGCCGCCAGCGGCGACAGCAGCGGCCGGGTGCCGGTCGGGGCCGGCGCCGCGCTCGCCCTGATCGGCGTCTTCATCCTGCTGCCGCTGCTCTCCCGCCCGGTGATCGCGCTGGTCGGGCCGCTGCTCGCCAAGCTGGCCGGCACCCCCGGCAAGCTGGCCCGGCAGAACGCGGTGCGCAACCCGCGCCGTACCGCCGCCACGGCCGCCGCGCTCACGATCGGTCTGACCCTGGTCAGCGCGCTGACCGTGCTCGGCGCCTCGGTCGGCGACGCCGTCGACAAGGCCGTCACCAGCGCCATGCGGGCCGACTACTCGATCGGCATGGCCAACGGGAACCGGATGTCCGCCGAGGTGGCGTCGCAGGTCGCATCGGCCGCCGGGGTCGCGGCCTCCAGCCCGGTGTACGACAGCGACCTGGTGCTGCCCAACAGCCGCTACAGTCCGGCCAAGGGCCTCGACGCCGCAGTCTTCGACCAGCTGATCCGGCCCACCCTGGACGCGGGCTCCACCGATGCGCTGGCCAAGGGTCAGATCCTCATCGACACCGACGTCGCCAAGGCCGACAAGCTCACCGTCGGCGCCGGCGTCGAGGTGGAGTACGCGGACGGCACCAAGGGCACCGTCACCGTCGGCGGCATCTTCAAGCGGAACGAGATGCTGGCGCCGGTGCTGATGGCCAACGCCGACCTCCTCAAGCACGATGACCAGGCGACCATCCGCGAGGTCCTGGTCAAGGGCAAGGACGGCGCCACGAGCGCCCTCCAGCAGGGCATCAAGGACGCCACCGGCCAGAACCCGGTGATCGACGTCAAGAGCAAGCAGGACATCCGGGACGAGTTCAGCAAGATCATCACCTTCGCGCTGAACATGATGTACGGCCTGCTGGCGATGTCCGTGCTGGTGGCGATCCTGGGCGTGATCAACACGCTGGCGATGTCCGTCTTCGAGCGCAAGCGCGAGATCGGGATGCTGCGGGCGATCGGTCTGGACCGCGGCGGCATCAAGCGGATGGTCCGGCTGGAGTCGGTGGTGATCTCGCTCTTCGGTGCGGCGATCGGCGTGGCCCTGGGCTGCTTCGTGGCCTGGGCCGTCAACGGCACCCTGAAGTCCAGCATCACCGGACTGGCCACGGTCATCCCGTACGACAAGATGGCGATCTTCCTGGCGCTGGCCGGACTGGTCGGCCTGGTGGCCGCGATCTGGCCCGCCCGCCGGGCCTCCAGGCTCGACATCCTGGAGAGCATCAAGACCGACTGACCCACCCCCGAAGCACGGTGCCCGGCGCGGACAGCGCCGGGCACCGTGCGTTGCGCCCGCCGGCCGGGGTGACGGCAGGACAGCAGGACGGACGAGAAGGACCCCGCCGGAGGGTTTCGGCGGGGTCCTTCTCATCTGTCCGGTACTTCTGTACTCCGCCCGGTCGCACTACCGGCTGAGCACCACGGAGGTCGTGGTCCGGCGACACTGCCGGGCGGAGGGCCTCCGACACATACCCGGGCGCTCCCACGCCCGGGCCGGGTCGTTACTTGCTGGTGGCGAGTTCCTTGTCGGCGGGCTTGGCGGCCTCGACCGGCTTCGGCGCGGGCGCCGCAGCCTCCTGGAACGCCTCGAAGGGCTTCTCCATCTCGGCCAGGCCCACGGTCTCGCGCTTGAGGAACATCGCGAGCGTCCAGTCGGTGAAGACCCGGACCTTACGGTTCATGGTCGGCACCCGGCTGCCGTGGTACAGGCGGTGGAACCACCAGGCCGGACGGCCCTTCAGCTTGTACTTGCCGAAGAGGATCGCCACGCCCTTGTGCAGGCCCAGACCGGCCACCGCACCCAGGTTCTTGTGCTTGTACTCCGACTGCGGGAAGCCCCGCATACCCGAGATCACGTTGTCGCCGAGAACGATCGCCTGACGGACCGCGTGCTGCGCGTTCGGCGGGCACCAGGCGCCCTCGCCGACGGCGAGGTCCGGCACCTGGGCGTTGTCGCCGGCGGCCCAGACGTAGTCGAAGCCCTGCACCTGGAGCGTCGGCGCGGTGTCCACGTGGCCACGCGGGCCGAGCGGGAGGCTGAAGTTGCTCAGCACCGGGTTGGGCTTGACGCCCGCCGTCCACACGATGGTGGAGGCGTCCGCCTCGACGCCGTTCTTCAGCACGACGTGCTGGTCGACGCAGGAGTCCATCGAGGTCTCGATGTAGATCTCGATGTTGCGCTCTTCGAGCTTCTCCTTGGTCCACAGACCGAGGTCCGGGCCCATCTCCGGGAGGATGCGGTTGGCCGCCTCCACCAGGATGAAGCGCATGTCGTCGCGGCTGACGGTCTTGTAGATCTTCGCCGCGTCCCGCGCCATGTCCTCGACCTCGGCGATGGTCTCGACGCCGGCGAAGCCGCCGCCGATGACCACGAAGGTGAGGGCCTTGCGCCGGACGTCCGGGTCCGTGGTGGACTCGGCCTTGTCCAGCTGCGCCATGACGTGGTTGCGGAGGCTGATCGCCTCTTCGACCGTCTTCATGCCGATGCCGTGCTCGGCGAGGCCGGGGATCGGGAAGGTGCGGGAGACCGAGCCGGTGGCCACGACGAGGTAGTCGAAGGGCAGCTCGTAGGACTCGCCGGCCAGCGGCGCGATGGTGGCGACCTTGCGGGCGTGGTCCACGCCGGTCACGTGACCGGTGAGCACCTCCGCCTGCTTGAGGGCGCTGCGCAGCGGGGCAACGAGGTTGCGAGGCGCGACGTTGCCGCCGGCCGCCTCGGGGAGGAAGGGCAGGTACGTCATGTACGACCGTGGGTCGACGACCGTGACGGTCGCCTCCCCGTAGCGCATCTTCTTGAGGATGCGCATCGCGGCATACAGGCCGACGTAACCACCGCCGACAATGAGGATGCGAGGACGCTCCGTGGTGCTCATATCCGAAAGTATCCAGCACCGTCCGGAGCGCTCTTCGTGAGGCCCGTCACAGGACTCTGGACACCCCGTGCTACACTACGCGCCCACTTTGGGCCGGACCGGTCGCCATCCTCACACCGGGGCCACCCGGGCGTGAGCACATCCGTTCGGACGGCCGTCGTGAGCAGCAACGATCCTTGTGCGGCCCGGGTTCCCGGCCACCATTTCGATTCCATCAGCACAGCGGCGAACCGACCTGCGATCCAGCGGCTCACCGTCGAGCACAGCCTTCAGTCCCACATATCGGACGTAGCGGGCAGCCGGGCACCCCGAAAGACCGGATCGCCATGTGAAGAAATTCACGAACATTCTCGCGGCGCGCCGCAGACGCCTCGGCCCCGGGCGCGCGAGCGGCGTCCCGGGGCCGGAAGGTAAGTCCCGAAGGGGCTCAGGGGGCAATACTCCAGGCGATGCCGTCCAGGATGTCGTGCTCGCTGACGACCACCTCGGCGGCGCCGGTCCGCTGCATGATCTCCAGCAGCTCCAGGGCGCCGGCCGCGATCACGTCCACCCGGCCCGGGTGCATCACGGGGATGGCCGCGCGCTCGTCGTGGGTGGAGGTGAGCAGCTGCCCCGCGATCCCGGCGACCTGCTCGCGCGAGATCCGCGAGTGGTGGATCCGCTCGGAGTCGTACGCGGGCAGATCCAGCGCGATCGCCGCGACCGTGGTGACCGTGCCGGCCAGGCCCACCAGGGTGGCCGCGGCGGTCAGCGGGACGATCTCGGCGGCCTTGTCCAGCTCGTCCCTGATGTGCGCCTTGGCGGCCGAGATCTGGCCCAGCGTGGGCAGTTCGGCGCCGTCGAAGTGGCGCTCGGTGAGCCGCACGCAGCCGATGTCCACCGAGCGGGCCGCCTCCACGTGGTCCGTGCCGAGCACGAACTCGGTGGAGCCGCCGCCCAGGTCGAAGACCAGGTAGGGGGCGGGGAACTGGCCGCCGGTCAGCTCCTTGGTCGCACCGACGAAGGAGAACCGGGCCTCCTCGTCCCCACTGATCACCTCGGGCTCGACGCCCAGGATGTCGCGGACGCCGTCGACGTACTCGGCGCTGTTCTCGGCATCCCGCGAGGCGCTGGTGGCCACGAAGCGGATCCGGTCCTTGCCGATGCCGTGCGCGCCGATCACCTCGGCGTACTCGCGGCAGGCCGCGAAGGTGCGCTCCAGGGCCTCGGGGGCGAGCCGGCCGGTACGGTCGACGCCCTGGCCGAGCCGGTTGATGATCATCCGTCGGTCGAGGTCGGTGATCTCGCCGGTCTCCGGGTCCAGGTCGGCGACCAGCAGCCGGATGGAGTTGGTGCCGCAGTCGATCGCCGCGACGCGAGTGGTGCTCATTCGCCTGCCTCCTCGGCCGCGCGCTTCTTGGCCGCACGCTCGGCGGCGAGCCGCTCCTTGGCGGCGATCACGGCGGCGTGGTCCTCGTCCTTGGCCCGGTTCTTCGCCACCCGGGCGCCGGCGGCCTCCACCTCGGCGGCGGAGACGCACGGGCCCTTGGCCCACCAGTCCTCCAGCATGCCGATCGCCTCGTCGCCGAGCGGGTTGACGCCGGGCCCGGCGGCCAGCGAGTGGCCGACCAGCACGTGCAGGCACTTCACCCGGTCCGGCATGCCGCCGGCACTGGGGAAGCCCTCCAGCACCTCGATGGCGTCCCGGCGGGCGATGTAGTCCTCGTGCGCCTTCTCGTACGCGGCGGCCAGCTCCGGGTCCTCGGCGAGCCGGGCGGTCTGGTCCTTCATCACACCGTCCGCCTCCAGGGTGCCGATCAGCGAGGCGGCCTTGGGGCAGGTCAGGTAGTAGAGGGTCGGGAACGGCGTACCGTCCGCGAGCCGGGGCGCCGTCTCGACGACGTCCGGGTTGCCGCACGGGCAGCGGTGGGCGACACCGCGCAGGCCACGCGGGACACGGCCGAGCTGGGCGGCGATGGCCGCCACGTCGGCGTCGGCGACGGGGGGAACGGCGGGGGTGTTCTCAGTGGTCATGGGGAGAGCTGTCTCTAGCTGGAGCAGGGGCGGGGGCATTGGCGGCCGAGTCGGCGGCGTCGACGGAGTCCCAGACGCTCGCGTACCAGGGCTTGGCGGCCTTCACCGGCCCGAAGGCGCCGGCGTCGGTCGGGGCGGGCAGGGCGGCGGAGGTCCTGGTGGCGGGATCGACCGAGATGAAAGGAGTCTCCCCCGGCATCGCGTAGTGCAGCCGGGTACGGGCCTGCGCCTTGACGTACTCCGGGTCCTGCCAGCGGGCCTTCTCGCTGCGCAGCTGCTCGACCCGCTGCCTGGCGTGCTCGGCGCGGGCACGCTGGGCGGAGATCTCGGAGCGCTGGGAGACGAACTGGCGGGCCGGGTACGCGAGGATCGCCACCAGCGAGCAGAGCACCAGCACGAGGACGGTCGCGCGGCTGGTGAACCTCGGCCGAGCCGCCAAGCCCGGAATCCTCCAGCCTGCCATCTCCCGTATCCCCTCCTGGTCGCGACGGTGCCCCGCCGCCCACCCTACGGGGTGAACAGGCGGGGCACCGGTCGGGCGTGCGCGCTACCGAAGGGTTCAGCCCTCGTGGCGGAACCGGGGGAAGGCGCCGCGGCCGGCGTACTCGGCGGCGTCGTCGAGGATCTCCTCGATGCGCAGCAGCTGGTTGTACTTGGCGACGCGCTCGGAGCGGGCCGGGGCGCCGGTCTTGATCTGGCCGCAGTTGGTGGCGACGGCGAGGTCGGCGATGGTGACGTCCTCGGTCTCGCCGGAGCGGTGCGACATCATGCAGCGGTAGCCGTTGCGCTGGGCCAGCTCGACGGCGTCCAGGGTCTCGGTCAGCGAGCCGATCTGGTTCACCTTGACCAGCAGCGCGTTGGCGGTGCCGGTCTCGATGCCCTTGGCCAGGCGGGCCGGGTTGGTCACGAACAGGTCGTCACCGACCAGCTGGACCTTGTCGCCGAGCTTGTCGGTCATCGACTTCCAGCCGTCCCAGTCGGACTCGTCCAGCGGGTCCTCGATGGAGACCAGCGGGTACGCGGCGACCAGCTCGGCGTAGTACGCGATGAGCTCCTCGGCCGAGAGCGCCTTGCCCTCGAACTGGTAGGCGCCGTCCTTGTAGAACTCGGAGGCGGCGACGTCCAACGCGAGCGCGACGTCCTTGCCGGGGACGTAGCCGGCCTTCTTGATGGCCTCGGTGATGAGGTCCAGCGCCTCGCGGTTGCTGTCCAGGTTCGGGGCGAAGCCGCCCTCGTCGCCCAGGCCGGTGGAGAGGCCGCGCTCCTTCAGGACGCCCTTGAGGGTGTGGTAGACCTCGACGCCCCAGCGGACGGCCTCGGAGAAGGACTCCGCGCCGATCGGAGCGATCATGAACTCCTGGATGTCCACGTTGGAGTCCGCGTGCGAACCACCGTTGAGGATGTTCATCATCGGGACGGGCAGCACGTGCGCGTTCGGGCCACCGAGGTAGCGGAACAGCGGCAGGTCGGAGGCCTCGGAGGCGGCGTGCGCCACGGCGAGCGAGACGCCGAGGATGGCGTTGGCGCCGAGCGAGGACTTGTCCGGGGTGGCGTCCAGGTCGAGCATGGCCTGGTCGATCAGGCGCTGCTCGGTGGCGTCGTAGCCGACCAGCTCCGGGCCGATCTGCTCGATGACGGCCAGGACGGCCTTCTCCACGCCCTTGCCGAAGTAACGGTTCTTGTCACCGTCGCGCAGCTCCAGCGCCTCGAAGGCGCCGGTGGAGGCGCCGGACGGGACAGCGGCACGGCCGGTGCTGCCGTCGTCGAGACCGACCTCGACCTCGACCGTGGGGTTGCCACGGGAGTCGAGAATCTCACGGGCTACGACGACATCAATGGACGGCACGAGGCATCTCCTATGCGGAAGCAGGTCCTACGGACAGGTGTGGCGTCAGCGGACGATTGCGGAGTCGTTTCGACCAGAGCCTAACGGCACGGGCCCGCCGGGCCACGCTGGCCCAGGTTCCGTCTCAGGGTGTGGCCCGGCTACCCGCCGGTAGTTCACCTGGTTGCCCCACGGGAGGCACCGGGAGCCCCGCCGAGGGCCGTACCGGGGCGAACCCGGTACGGCCCGTGCGCCACAGTCGCGTTGCAGTCAGAGCACCGCCGCGGTGCAACCGCGGCGCCGCCGTGTCACGGCCGTATCGCGCCCGGCCGGGACCTGGCCGTCAGCCCAGGTGCAGGACCTGGCCTGGGAGGATCAGGTCCGGGTTGTCACCGACGGTGTCGCGGTTGCCGTCGTACACCGCGTGCCAGCCGCCGGCGACCTGCTGCGCGCCGGCGATGGCGGAGAGGTTGTCGCCGGAGCGGACGGTGTAGTCATGGGCGGCCGGCGCGGGCGCGGCCTCGGGCGCGCTCGCCGGGTCGGACACGCTGGCCTGCACCGGCGCGGGCGCGGGCGCGGCGACCGGCGCGGCGGCGGACTCGGCCACGGGCTGCGCCTCGGGCTCGGCGGCGCGCTCGTCGGTGGACGCGGCCGGGGGCAGCGAGGTGGGCGGGGCACTGGAGTCACCGGCGAACTGGCTGTAGACGCTCTGGTGGCTGGTCCAGTACCAGGCGCCGTTGTTCTGGTACCAGTACACCTTCGCGTCCTCGTCCCAGCCGGCCTTGCCGGAGAAGACCGGGGCGGAGCTCGGGGCGCTCGGCCGGATCGGCTTGGAGTCGACCTTGGGCTCCGCCTGCTGAGTGTCCGCCGGGGCGTCCGCGGGCTTGGGCTGGACGGCGGCCGGCGAGGCGTCCGAGGAGGACGAGGCCGCGGAGCCGGTGTCGACCTGGGCGGCGGCGCCGCCCTTGGCCAGCCCCGCCTTCGCCGAGCAGACCGGCCAGGCGCCGGGCCCCTGCGCGGCGAGGACCTTCTCGGCGACGGCGATCTGCTGGCCCTTCGACGCCTGGTGCGCCTGCGCGGCGTACTGGTTGCCGCCGTAGGCCTTCCAGGTGTTGGAGGTGAACTGCAGCCCCCCGTAGAAGCCGTTGCCGCTGTTGATGCTCCAGTTGCCACCGCTCTCGCACTGCGCGACGGCGTCCCAGGTGAAGACGTCGGCTGCGTGGGCTCCGGTGGCGCTGAGCAGCGGCATCGCGAGTCCGACGCCGGTCACTCCGGCGACGGCGATCGCCTTCTCGGTCTGGGTGCGACGACGGTGACGGCCATTACCAGCGAACAGCATGTCGGTGTCCCTCTCCGCCCGCCTGCGAGGTGAGCTGTCGGGTTCGGACCGGGAGGTGGCCCGGCCGCGTGGAGCGGGAATCTCTTCCCGCGCCTGCGGCTTCACCCCAAGCCGTGGGGACGGCAACAAACCTGGTTCCCCCGCCCCTGCCCAGGGGTCTGGTCGGTTTCCCGAAACGCGGCGGGCAGGACTCGGCGTTCCACGCTCGGGGCTCGCACTGCGAGCTCCACGGAGGTTAGACGGATCCTCATACCGATCACAAGCTCATATCGCAGACATCACATAGAAATTACGACAGTCGATTGATCGTCCACAAACGGTACAAGTATGTCCGGATTGATCCGCATTCAGATCGCCTCTGACGCAGGTCGATCGACACGCCGTCCGCGTGACACCCCTGTTGCCCGCGAGGCCTCAGGGGTGAATGCCACGGGAAGTTCACGAAGCCCTCGCATGATCAGACCGCCACGCCAGCGCAGGTCATCGGGGTCGGCGGCGAGACGAAGATCGGGAAGTCGGGTGAGCAGTGTGGCCAGCGCGGCCTGACCCTCCAGCCGGGCCAGCGGCGCGCCGATGCAGTAGTGGATTCCGTGGCCGAAACCGAGGTGCGGGTTGTCCTTTCTGGCCAAGTCGAGGGTGTTCTCGGCCGCGAACCGGGCCGGATCGCGATCGGCCGCCGCCAGCACCACCAGCACCGGATCACCGACCGGGATGTCCACCCCGCCGATCGTCAGCGGGCTCGTCGCGAACCGCCAGGTGGCCAGCTCCACCGGTCCGTCGTAGCGCAGCAGTTCCTCGACCGCCGTCCCCAGCAGCCCCTGCTCCCCCCGCGCGATCGAGGACTGCAGCAGCGCCCGCTGCTCCGGGTGGCGCAGCAGCGCGAACACCCCGTTGCCGATCAGGTTGACCGTCGTCTCGAAGCCCGCGAACAGCAGGATGAAGGCCATCGCCGCGGCCTCGTTCTCGGTCAGGTGCTCCCCGTGGTCGCTGGCCCGGATCAGCCCCGAGATCAGGTCGTCGCCGAGGTCCGCCCGCTTGCGGTGGATCAGCTCCAGCAGGTACGAGCGCATCCGCTTCACCGCCCGCGCGACCCCGCCGCGCGGACCGCCGCCGTGGCGGATCATCATGCCGGCCCAGTCCCGGAAGTCGTCCTGGTCCTCCTCCGGTACGCCCAGCAGGTCGCAGATCGCGTAGATGGGGAGCGGGAAGGCGAACTCGTGGATCAGGTCCGCCGACCCGCGCGCCGCGAACGAGTCGATCAGGCGGTCGGTCAGCTGCTGCACCCTCGGCTGGAACTCGGCGACCCGGCGCGGGGTGAAGGCCTTGGACACCAGCCGGCGCAGCCGGGTGTGGTCCGGCGGGTCGATGTTCAGCAGGTGCGTCATCAGATCCGCGCTGCGCTCACCCGGAATCCCCACCCGGCCGCTGCGGTGGGCCTGCTCGCTGTGGTGCGCCGGGTTCTTGGACAGCCGGCTGTCGGCCAGCGCCTGCCGCGCGTCCGCGTACCTGGTGACCAGCCAGGCGTCCACACCGCTGGGCAGCGTGGTCCGGTGCACGGGCGCGTGCTCGCGCAGCCACGCGTACGCGGGGTACGGGTTCGCGGCGAACTCCCACGTGAAGAGGGGCGGCTGGGCGCCGGCGGGCTGATCGGGGCTGGGCTGATCTGGCATGTCTTGACCGTATCCGTTGGCGGGGAGGGGTGAGCCTGGTCACCTGCGGGGTAATCCCTGTTGCGGAGGGTCGTGCCGTGTCTACGATCCCTCCGACTGGACATTGGTGGGCGCCGGTGCGGTGTCGCCCCCAGGAAGGAGCGCACCATGCGAGTAGCCGGGGCAGTGGTGGTCATCGCGGTACTCAGCGGCGGGTCGGGTGCCGACCTGGCCCGCCGGTTCACGGCCGCCGGCGCCAACGGCGTGCTGATCGCCGACCAGCACCCGGGGGTCGCCGAGGACCTCGCCGCCGAGCTCGACCGGACCGGCTGCCCGGTCGTCGGCGTGTGCGCCGACATCCACCGGCCCAGCGACGTCGCCGCCCTCGTCGACACCACCGAGAAGCACCTCGGGCCGATCGACCTGTTCTGCGTCGCCGGGCCCGGCGGCGAGCGGATCGTCTCCCTCTCCGACCTGCCCGACCACCTGGACCTGGAGCGGCTCGCCGAGCTGCTCGCCCTGGTCGGTGAGGCGATCAGCGAGGTCGTCCAGGAGCAGCCCCACCACCGGGCCGACAGCCCGACGTACGCCGCGTAGGGCACCTCCGCAGGGCGCCCACGGGGGGCTTGCGGGGGCGGCGGGGGCGTGTTCAGCCGGTGAGGCCCTCCGCCGCGCGCACCGCGTCGCGGTAGCCGCGGGCGGCCGCCCGGAGCGCGGCGTCCACGTCCACGCCGGCGTCGTGCGCCCGCTGCACCACCGCGAGCAGCAACCGGCCCGCCGACTGCGCCGTCAGCTCGCGCGGCAGCTCGTACGGGGCGTCCGGCACCCCGGTGAACTCCGCGCGACGCACCCGGGAGACCAGCTTCGCCGCGTACGCCAGGGCCGGCAGACCGGCCGGCACGCCGTCCAGCACCGACTCGCGCTGCTTCTCCGCCGCCTTCAGCTGCTCCCAGTTGGCCTCCACCTCGGCGGCGCCCGCCGCCTCGACGTCCCCGAACACGTGCGGGTGGCGGTACATCAGCTTCTCGACGATGTCGCCCGCCACATCGTCGACGGAGAACGGGTCGTCCGTGTCCTCCTCGGCGATCCGCGAGTGGAAGAACACCTGGAGCAGGACGTCGCCGAGCTCCTCGCGCAGCGTCTCCCGGTCACCCTCCTCGATCGCCTCGACCAGCTCGAAGGACTCCTCGACCAGGTACTTCACCAGCGAAGCGTGCGTCTGCTCGGCGTCCCAGGGGCAGCCGCCGGGCGAGCGCAGCCGGTCCATCACCGAGACCAGGTCCAGCAGCCGCGCACCCGGCAGGTCGTACGAACCGGGCAACAGCTCGATCTCCGGCACCGCCCCGGCCTCCTCGACCGCGAGCCGCGCCAGCGCGTCGGTCAGCCCCGGATCACCGTCCGGGCTGCCGAGCCAGAGCGTCACTCCCCCGCCCTCGCCGGTGAGCACACGAGCCAGCGCCGGCGCCGACCCGCGCTCCACCAGCGTGACCTCCACGCCGGCCTGCCGCACCGCCGCCAGCTGCGGATGCCCCGCATCGGCCGCCAGCACCCGGTCGGCCTCCCGCAGCGCCTCCCACGCCGGCCAGGAGAGCAGGCCCGGGGCGACCCGGTGGGTGGTGATGAGCAGGATCAGCTTCGGGGCCGCGTTCGTCGTCGTCACCCTCCGAACCTACCCGCCCGGGCCGGCGGGCGGCCGCGACGGCCGGTGCTCGATGCGCGGCGGTCGGCGGCCACCATCGCCGTCGCGGGCAGGGGCTCGCCCGACCGGAGGCGGGAGGGCACCAGAGGCACCGCCGCCACCGTCCCGCGCTCAGGCCCCACGCTCACCCCCCGCCGGGCGATCAGCCCGCCGTGAGCCAGAGCGGTGCGTCGGGGGCCAGCGAGGCGCGGCCGGCGTCCCAGCTGCCGTAACGGGGATTGATCCGGACGTGCCGGCCGCCGGCGGCGGCCGCCAGGGCCCGCCGGACGGCCACCTGGCCGGACGGCGTCCCGGCGTCCTGCCCGTCGGCGGCGGCCAGCCCGCCGACGGCGAGCTGCCGGCGGTAGTACGTGTCGATCCGGCCCGCCGGGACCCCCTGCCGGATCAGTGCCCGCTCCAGCTGCTCCTCCCCTCCGAGACGCTGCCGCTCGGCCGCGCGGGCCGCAGCGACCTCGCCGTCCGTGACGGTCAGCCCGTGGTCGGCCAGCGCGCCGGCCAGCAGTGCGTCGAGCACCAGTTCCGCCACCGCTCGGCGGGCCAACCCGTCGGCCTCCCCCGTCGCGTCCCCGGAGCCCGTCGCGGCGGCCGACCGCAGCTCCGCCACCCGCGCCTGCACGCTCGCGTAGCCGATCCGTGCCCCGCCCACCACCGCGACCGTCCCGGCGGGCGAGGTCGCGCCGCACCCCGCGAGCAACGCGGCGGCCAGGGCGACCGCTGCGACGGCGGTCCCACGGTTCATAGCGAGCCTCCCGGTCGTGCCGACGGTCTGACGGGCGCTTCGACAGTAGGACCGCCCACCGGCACACCCGGGGACCCTGCCCCGAACGGGCCAGCCCGGCACGCCGTGGCTCCCCCGCCCCCGTCGAGCCGCCCCGGCGACGGCCCGACGCGCTGGCCGAGACCTCCGAAGGACGCTCGGCACCCGAACCATCACCCCGCCCGCGACCCGCACGCCCAACACGCCGCAGCCCCGCGGCAGGCCGGCGTCGGGCGGGCGCCGGTGTGGAGTGGCAAGTCGGACGGGCCGACTTCCGTTCCGGGCGGAGAGGGCGGGTCCGCAGGCGCACGGGCCGGCGCAGGCGCACGGGCCGGCGCAGGCGCCCGCGCCCACTGTCCGCCGGTTGCGGCATAGTGGCGGAGCCGGCGTGCACGGGGTGCGCCGCTGACCGGGGGCAACAGCGGGATGACGAACACCGACGTCGGCGGCCAGGAGGCCGCCGTGCACTTCGGGCCGCAGGCCACCGGACCAGGGCGCCGCCCGCCGAAGGCCCGCTACCCGCTGCTGCTGGTCCTGGTCGGCTGGGCGGGCAGCAGGGTGGCGGTCTGGGCCGACGGCCACTACGTCGGCGATGTGCTGCGCAGCTGCCACAACAGCCCCGGCCTGCCGTTCTTCGCCCTGGCCGCCGCCTGGGCCGGGCTCGCCGCGAGCCTGACGGGCGTCGTCCTGCTCGTACGCCTGCTGGTCGTCGTCCTGCGCGCCCAGACGGCACGGTTCAGCTGGCGCACCGGTTCGCTGGCCGCCCTGTTCCCGGTGGTGCTGCTGGTCCTGCTGGTGCAGGTCGTCGCGGTGAACAGCTCGATCGACCGGAGCGGCCGCCAGCACCACCCCTGCTCGGGCCTGGGCCCGGCGGTGGTGCCGCAGAGGTGAGCCACACCGCCCGGGGCGGGTCCGCGAAAGGACCCGCCCCGGGCACACCCTCATCCCGTCAGCGCTTGCTGCCCGCCAGGTCGTCGAACATCGCCGCGAGGAACTCGCTGCACCAGCCGAGCAGTTCACGCCCGACCAGCGGCTTGCCGCCGATCCGGCCGGTGCTCGGCCGGGGCACCAGCAGCTGCTGCGCGGCGGCCTTCACCTGACTGCGCGGGTAGAGGCGGTTCAACCGCAGCTGCTGCGACTCACGCAGCTCCACCGGCCCGAAGCGGATGTTGGCGCCCTGCAGGGTGATGTCACCGATGCCACAGCGCCGAGCGTAGAGCCGCAGCGCCGCCACCAGCAGCAGGTTCTCCACCGGCTCGGGCAGCTTGCCGTAGCGGTCGGCGAGTTCCTCGCGCACGTGCAGGATGTCCGCCTCGGAGTTGACCGCGGCGATCGAGCGGTACGCCTGGAGCCGCAGCCGCTCGCCCGGCGCGTAGTCGTGCGGGACGTGCGCGTCGACCGGCAGCTCGATCTTGACGTCCAGCGGCTCCTCCTCCGGCTGCGCGCCGCCGCCCGCCAGCGACTCGCGGAACTCGGCCACCGCCTCGCCGACCATCCGCATGTAGAGGTCGAAGCCGACGCCCGCGATGTGCCCGGACTGCTCGCCGCCCAGCAGGTTGCCCGCGCCGCGGATCTCCAGGTCCTTCATCGCCACGTACATGCCGGCGCCCATCTCGGTGTGCTGGGCGATGGTGGCCAGCCGCTCGTGGGCCGTCTCGGTGAGCGGCCTCTCCGGCGGGTACAGCATGTACGCGTAGCCGCGCTCGCGCCCACGCCCGACCCGCCCGCGCAGCTGGTGCAGCTGGGAGAGGCCGAAGGTGTCGCCGCGCTCGACGATCAGCGTGTTGGCGTTGGAGATGTCGATTCCGGACTCGACGATCGTGGTGGAGACCAGGACGTCGAACTCCTTCTCCCAGAAGTCGACGACGACCTTCTCCAGCGCCGTCTCCCCCATCTGCCCGTGCGCGGTGGCGACCCGCGCCTCGGGGACGAGGTCCTTCAGCCGGGCGGCCGCCTTGTCGATCGACTCGACCCGGTTGTGGATGTAGAACACCTGCCCCTCGCGCAGGAGTTCACGCCGGATCGCCGCCGAGATCTGCTTCTCGTCGTACGGGCCGACGAAGGTCAGCACCGGGTGCCGCTCCTCCGGCGGGGTGGTGATGGTCGACATCTCCCGGATGCCGGTGACGGCCATCTCCAGGGTGCGCGGGATCGGCGTCGCCGACATCGTCAGCACGTCCACGTTGGCGCGCAGCTTCTTCAGCTGCTCCTTGTGCTCGACGCCGAAGCGCTGCTCCTCGTCGACGATGACCAGGCCGAGATCCTTGAACCTGGTCTCGGAGGAGAACAGCCGGTGGGTGCCGATGACCACATCCACCGAGCCCTCGAAGAGGCCCTCCAGGACGGCCTTCGCCTCGCTGTCGCTCTGGAAGCGGGACAGCGCCTTCACCGTCACCGGGAAGTTCGCGTACCGCTCGGCGAAGGTGGAGAAGTGCTGCTGCACCAGCAGCGTGGTCGGCACCAGGACGGCGACCTGCTTGCCGTCCTGCACCGCCTTGAAGGCCGCGCGGACCGCGATCTCGGTCTTGCCGTAGCCGACGTCGCCGCAGATCAGCCGGTCCATCGGGACGGACTTCTCCATGTCCGACTTGACCTCGGCGATGGTGGTCAGCTGGTCGGGCGTCTCCGCGTACGGGAAGGCGTCCTCCAGCTCGCGCTGCCACGGGGTGTCCGGGCCGAAGGTGTGGCCGGGGGCCGCCATCCGCGCCGAGTACAGCCGGATCAGGTCGCCGGCGATCTCGCGGACGGCCTTCTTGGCCTTCTGCTTGGTCTTCGCCCAGTCCGCGCCGCCGAGGCGGTGCAATGTCGGGGCCTCGCCGCCGACGTACTTGGTGACCTGGTCCAGCTGGTCGGTCGGCACGAACAGCCGGTCGCCGGGGTGGCCGCGCTTGGCGGGGGCGTACTCCAGCACCAGGTACTCGCGGGTCGCGCCCTGGACGGTGCGCTGCACCATCTCGACGTACTTGCCGACGCCGTGCGCCTCGTGGACGACGTAGTCACCGGCGGCCAGGGCCAGCGGGTCGATGGCATTGCGCCGGCGCGAGGGCATCCGGCGCATGTCCTTGGTGGAGGACCGCTGGCCGGACAGGTCGGTCTCGGTGATGACGGTCAGCTTCAGCGTCTCGTCGACGAAGCCGTGCTCGATCGAGCCGCAGGAGACGTGCACGACGTCCCGGGTGGGCGCCTCGGTGAGGTCGGCGACCAGCCGGGCCGGGATGCCCTCGTTGCCGAGCACCTCGGCGAGCCGGCTGGCCGGGCCGTGGCCCTCCGTCACCATGACGACCCGCCAGTCGGCGGCCAGGCGCTCCTTGGCGTCGGCGATCGCCCGGGCGGTGTCGCCCCGGTAGGCCTCGACGGCGTGCATGCCCAGGGTGAGGGTGTCGGCGTCGAACTCCAGTACCTCGCTGACGGAGGACTCGCTGGTCGCGAACGGGCTGACGGACCACCAGGGCAGGCCGATCCGCTCCGCGTGCTCCCGCACGTCCGCCAGTGACCAGAGCGAGGCCGCGGAGACGTCGATCGCCTCGATGTCGATCGGCCGGTCGCCGCCGGCGGCGGCGGCCACCCAGGACGCGTGCAGGAACTCCTGACTGGTCGCCACCAGGTCGGCGGCCCTGGTGCGGACCCGCTCGGGGTCGCAGACCACCGTGACGCTGCCGAGCGGCAGGACGTCCAGCAGCAGCTCCATGTCGTCCACCAGGACGGGCGCCAGCGACTCCATGCCCTCGACGGCGATGCCCTGGGCGATCCTGTCGAGGATCTCGGCCAGCTCGGGATGCGCCCGGGCCAGCTCGCCGGCCCGGGCCCGGACCTCGTCGGTGAGCAGCAGCTCCCGGCAGGGCGGCGCCCACAGGCCGTGCTCGGCGATCTCCAGCGAGCGCTGGTCGGCGACCTTGAAGTAGCGGATCTCCTCGACGTCGTCGCCCCAGAACTCCACCCGCAGCGGGTGTTCCTCGGTCGGCGGGAAGACGTCCAGGATGCCGCCGCGCACCGCGAACTCGCCACGCTTCTCGACCAGTTCGACCCGGGCGTAGGCGGCCGCCGACAGCCGCCGGGCGACCAGCTCCAGATCGTGCGACTCACCGCGTTGGACGGCCACCGGCTCCAGCTCGGCCAGGCCCTTCACCTGCGGCTGGAGCACCGAGCGGACGGGGGCCACGATCACCTGCACCGGGCCCGCCGCCGCATCTCCCCCGGCCTCCGCCTGGGAGGCGCCCCCGAGCCGCGGGTGGACGATCCTGCGCAGCACCGCCAGCCGCCGCCCGACGGTGTCCGAGCGCGGCGAGAGCCGCTCGTGCGGCAGCGTCTCCCATGCGGGGAACTCGGCGACGGCGTCGGCGGGCAGCAGCGAGCGCAGCGAGGCGGCGAGGTCCTCGGCCTCCCGGCCGGTCGCGGTGACGGCCAGCACCGGTCGGCCCCGCTCGCCCTCGGCCCGGCCGGCGAGCGCGCGCGCCAGCGCGGCGACGGCGAACGGGCGGGCGGCGGGCGGGCCGACCAGGTCGAGGTGCTGGCGGCCGCCGGCAGCCGCACCTGCGGCGGTCGCGGCCTCGATCGCCTCGGCGAGGGCGGCGTCCCGCGCGACGACATCGAGCAGTCCGGTCAGGCTCATTGGAGTCTCTTCTTCGTCCCGTAGCTGGAGTGCCCCGTCGCCGGTAGGGACCGGCCGGGCAGCGCGAACGGCCCGGCACGCCTGGCGGCCGGGGGTCTCCAGAGTACGCCGCGCCGCCGACACTGACGCGGCGCACCGGGCGCGGCGGCCTCCGGCGGCTCGGCGATCTGCCACGAAGTGGACATACTCCTGTCACTGCGCGTCCATGGAGCTCGCGCAGGATGGAGCACGTGCCCGCCGCACCCAACCGTGGGGGATGGCTGCAGCGGCACGGACGCACCCCGATGGGGGTCGGGTGTGCGAGGCCGGGCGGCCCTGGGTGGGGGCGCCCGCCCATTCGCCGGGAACCGTGGCGCCCTTTCCTGGAGGGCGCCACGGGTCTCGGCCTCCGGCGTTCCCGTTCCCGTCCGGTGCCCGTTCCCGTCCGGTGCCCGCTGGGGGCGCCGGCTCCGGCGGGTGCTCCCGCGGCTCTGGCGGAAAGCCCGCGCGGCCACACTCCGCTCCCTACGCTGTTGTGAAGACGGTGTGGGGACGCCCCGGAGGGGACCTGGGGCACCGCGATGGAGGGGGTACTTCGTCATGCGCGTGGTCATCGCAGGTCAGGGCTATGTAGGGCTGCCGCTGGCGGTCCGCGCGGCCGAGGTGGGGTACCAGGTCGTCGGGTACGACGTCGACGAGCGGCGGATCAAACGGCTGGCGGTCGGCGAGTCCTACGTCGAGGACATCCCCGCCGAGCGGCTGCGGCCACTGCTGGAGAGCGGCGCCTACCTGCCGACGTCCGACCCGGCCGAGACCGCCGGCTTCGACATCGCGGTGATCACCGTGCCGACGCCGCTGCGCGACGGGGTGCCCGACCTCTCGTACATCGAGGCCTCCGCGCAGCTGCTGGCGGCCGGGCTGCGCCCGGGCGCGACGGTGGTGCTGGAGTCCACCACCTACCCGGGGACGACCGAGGAACTGCTCGCCCCGCTGCTGGAGGAGGGCTCGGGCCTGACCGCCGGCCGGGACTTCCACCTCGGCTACAGCCCCGAGCGGATCGACCCCGGCAACCCGACCTGGCGGCTGGAGAACACCCCGAAGGTGGTGTCCGGCATCGACCCGGCGGCGCTGGCCGCGGTGGACGGCTTCTACGGCCGGCTGGTCGAGCGGACCGTCCCGGTGTCCTCCTGCAAGGAGGCGGAGCTGACCAAGCTGCTGGAGAACACCTTCCGGCACGTGAACATCGCGCTGGTCAACGAGCTGGCGATGTTCGCCCACGACCTGGGGATCGACGTGTGGGAGGCGATCGACGCCGCCTCCACCAAACCCTTCGGGTATCTCCGCTTCACCCCGGGCCCCGGGGTCGGCGGGCACTGCCTGCCGATCGATCCCTCGTACCTGTCCTGGCGGGTGGAGCGGGCGCTCGGGCAGTCGTTCCGCTTCGTCGAGCTCGCCAACGACGTGAACAGCCACATGCCCGACTACGTGGTGCGACGCCTCGCGGACGCGCTGAACGAGCGGCGGCGCTCGGTCAAGGGCTCCCGGGTGCTGCTGTTGGGGCTCGCCTACAAGCGGAACACCGGCGACGCCCGGGAGACCCCGGCGGCGCGGATCGCCGAGCTGCTGATCAGGATGGGCGCCGAGGTCAGCGCCGCCGACCCGCACGTGGTGGTCGGGGTGCATGTGCCCGAGCCGGTCGTACCCGGCCAGCGGGTGGCCGAGCAGGACATCCACGGGAACCCGTTCGCGGCCGTCCGGCGGGTGGAGGCCACCGAGCAGGAGCTGGCGGCGGCGGACGCCGTCGTCCTGCTCGCCGACCACGACGAGTTCGACTACGACGCGATCGCGGGGCACGCCCGGTATGTCCTGGACTGCCGCCGCCGGCTGTCCGGCGCCACGGTGGAGGTGCTGTAGCCGGAGCCGGCCGGGCAACGGGGCAGCAGCGGGTCCCGGCCGCGCCGGTGCGGGCGGCCGGGACCCGGGCCTGCGATTGAGGTGCCCGCCGCCGCTCGGGCTGCGCCGGGACGGCTCAGCGGCGGCGGTGGGTGACGGTGTGCGGGGTGGCGTAGTCGGCGCCGTCGTCCACGATCACGATCTTCGGGATGATCCGGGTCTCGTCCTCGCCCTGCTCCTGCGGTGCCGCCGGTGGCGGCGTGGCTGGCCTCGGTGGGGCGCCGCCACCGGCGGCGGGCGCCGCGGTGACCGGCCCGTAGGAGATCGCGGGCGCCGCGGGAGCCACCGGACCCGGCGCGGTGACCGGGAGGACGGCGGTGGCGGCGTCGTTCTGCTGCTCCGGCACCGGCCGGGGGAACGGCTCCGGCTCCGGGACGAGCACGGCCGCCGGGACGAAGGCGATCTCCCCGGTCTCGGCCTCGGAGTCCACCTCGGGGGCCGGCTGCGCCTTGGCCTGGGCGTGCACGGAGGCGTGGACGGGTGCCTGGGCGGCCGACTGCGGCTTGGCGGCCGACGCGGACGCGCCGGAGGCGGACGCACCGGAGGCGGAGGACCCGGCCAACCCGGCCAGCTGAGCCTGCTCGGCCTGCGCGACGGCCTCCTCCGGCTCGATCGCGCCGACAGCCGCACCGGTGAGCGAGGCCAGCGTCCCCTTGATGTGGTCCAGGTGCTGCTGCACCGTCTCCAGCCGGACCGCGAATTCACGCTGCTCCTGCTCGATCACCGCGTTGATCTTCTCCGCCTCCCGGCGGGCCTGCTCGACCAACTGGTCGGCCCGGGCCTGCGCCTCGGCATCCGCCTGCTTGATCTGCCCGAGCACCGTCTCGCGGTGCTGCTCGGCCTCCTTGAGCCGGCGCTCCGCCATCGCCGCGATCTTGGCGTCCTCGGCCACGGCCTGGGCCTCGGCGGCGGCGAAGGCCTCGTCCGCCCGGCGGCGCAGCTCGGCGAGCTCGGCCTCGGCCTGCTCCTCGGCCTCGGCGGCGGCGACCCGCCGCTTGGCGGCGTAGGCGGTGGCGGCGTCGCGGGTGGCGCGGGCCTCGCGGTCGGCCTCCGCCCGCTCCTTCTCGGCCTCCGCCCTGGTCCGCTCGTCGGTGCGGCGGGCCGCCTGGTCCGCCTCGGCGCGGGCGGCCACGGCGTACTCCTTGGCGGCGGTGGCGAGCGCCTGGCCCGCCTCGTAGACCTCGTCCCTGAGGTCCTCGGCGAAGGTCGCGGCGTTGGTCCGCACGGCCCGGGCCTCGTTCTCCACGACGGCCGCGATGTCGGCGGCCTGCTCGCTGAGCTGGGCGTAGTCGGGCTCGGGGGCGTCGGCCGCGACCTGGATGAACTCGGCGAGCCGGTGCTCCATCTCGCGGATGCCGGCGCCGAGGATGCTCAACCGCTCCCAGGCGTGGTCGCGCTGGGCCACCAGCGCGGCCAGTGCTCGATCGACCTGCTCGGGCGCGTAGCCGCGCCGGGCAACGGTGAAGCCGTACTGGGAGACGGCGTCGCTCATGTGGGCTCTTCCCCTCGGTGTCGCGGGCTGCGGAGCCCATGGCCAGAACAGTACGGAACTGGTCGAGAGTGGACGAGTTAGGTCCATCCTCTTGACCTATTTTGCGCAGATCATGGCGAAACCCCAATGAGGCTGCGCCGGGCAGACATACGGAAGGGGCCGTACCGGCACCGGGTACGGCCCCTTCCGCCTGCGCCGATCCGCTACAGCAGGCCGTCCCAGAACTGCTCCAGGAGGACCGCCCACCACGTGTCCGGCGTCTGCAGGGCCGCCGGGTCGATCGCCACCAGTTGGTTCTGGAAGTCCGTGGTCCAGCGGGCCGCCTGCTCCTGCGTCAGACCGAACCGCAGGTGCCACATCCGGCCCAGCAGTGCGAGCGAGCGGACGAACTCCGGTACACCGGTGTTGACGAAGCGCGGCGGCTCGCCGGTTCCCTCCATGTCGACCGCGACCACGGCCGCCGTCCCGTACTGCACACAGAGCTGGCGCCCGTAGTCGTTGCCCAGCACCAGGTACCCGCCGAAGTCCGGCCCGGCGGGCAGGCCGCGCTCGGCGGCCAGCTCGGCCAGGGTCGGGATCGGCCGGCCCTCCTGTGCCTGCGCCCAGAAGAACGGCCCGAACTCACGCGGCAGGCCGGCCCACATCAGGGTCTGCGCCACCGGCTCGGGCACGCCCTGCCGGGAGACCGCGCGCTGCTCGAAGCGGAACACCGCCGGGCCGAACGCCTGCCCGAGCTCCGCCGCCAGCTGCTGCGGCGCCGGCGGCGCCGCCGGCGGGACGCTGCCCGGCGGGGGCGGCGGCACCCGGACGGGGCGCGAGCGCTGCGGCGCGGAGGCCAGCTGGTGCAGCTCGTCCAGGTGGTCCAGCAGGTGCGCCATCCCGGCCTGCCGGGCGTGGTGGTCACGCCCGTAGTCGGCGGAGTGGGTCAGCCGTACGTTCGGCCAGGACGCGCGGATCATCCGGGCGCAGTAGCCGCCCGGCAGATCGCAGGACTCCAGCTCGGTGTAGAGCTCCAGCACCTGCTCCGGCGGGACGTTCAGCCGACGCAGCTCGTGGAGGATCTTCCACTCCGGGTGCGGCGTACCGGGCTCGCTGCGCTGGAGCAGCTTCTGCTCGGAGCCGTCCGGGGCGCGGTAGCTGAGCGCGGCGAAGTAGCCCGGACCGACCACCGGCACGCCGGGCGGCACCGGAGCCGCCTGCGGCGGACCCGGTACGGGCGCCGGCGGCGCGGCGGGAGCCATCGCCGGGGCGGGCGTGCCCGGAGCACCGGCGCCGGGGTAGCCGTAGCCGGCCGCCGGACCGCCGGCGGGCATGCCGGGGCCGCCCGGGCCACCGGGCAGGTCCACCGCGTGGGCCAGCTGGGTCGCCTGGTGGGCGACACCCGCGGCCGGCGCCTGCGGCCCGCCCGGCGCCGCAGCCGGGTCGGCCCCGGCACCTGCGGCGGGGCCGACGCCCTGCTCGCCGGCACCGCGCAGGCCCGCCGGCGGCGGGGGCGGCGGCGTGCTGCCGCTGCTGCGGCCGCCCGCACTGCCCGCGGGGCCGGCGCCGGGCGCGTTGCGCAGCCCGCCCGGCGGGGGCGGAGGCGGCGCGCTGGGGCCACGGCCGGCCCCGGCCTGGCCCGCCGGAGCCGCCGCGCCACCACGCAGGCCGGCCGGTGGCGGGGGCGGCGGGGCACTCGCACCGGAACGCCCGAGCGCGCCACCGCCCGGCGGGCCGGCGGGGGCGGGGGCGGCGGGCGCACCGGGGAGCCCGTCCAGACCCGGCAGGCCGCCGGGCGGGGCGAGCATGGTCGGCGCGTGCTCGACGGTCGGTCCGCCGGGCGGCTGCGCCGCACCGGGCCCACCGGCAGCACCGGGCGCGCCGGGCAGGCCAGCGAGGCCGGGCAGGCCGCCGGGCGGGGCGAGCATCGTCGGGGCGTAGCCGTCGGCGGGGCCCTGGGCGGCGGACGGCGGGCCAGCCGGCGAACCGGCGGGCGCACCGGGCAGCCCCTCCAGACCCGGCAGGCCGCCGGGCGGGGCCAGCATCGTCGCGGCGTAGCCGTCGGCGGGGCCCTGGGCGGGCGGCGCGCTCGGCGGCGCGGCGGCGCCCGGCCCCATGCCGTAGCCGCCCTCGGGCAGCAGCACGGTCGCGGCCTCGGCACCCGCCCGGGGCGCCGGCGCCGGCCCTGCGGCGGGCACGGCGGCGGGCGGCTCCTGCGGCAGCGACGCCGCCGGCGCGCCCGCGTCGGCACCCTCGCGGGGCGGCGGCGGGGCGAGCATGGTCGGCGCGTCCCCCGCCGGGCGGTCGGAGAGCGGCGGCGTGGTCAGCACGGCGGCCGCGGGCGCGGGCGTGGGTACGGGAGCGGGAGCGGGCGCAGGAGCGGGTACGGCGGCAGGGGCGCGTACGGGGGCGGGTGCCGGGTCGGCCGGGGCCGTCCCCAGCCGCTCCGCCTCGGCCGCGATCGCCGCCGCCCCGGCCTCCTGGAGCCACTGCGGTGGGCTGAGCAGGAAGGAGGTCGCCTCGACCGGCCCGGGCGCGGGCCTGGCCGCGCCGGCCGGGTTGGCCACCACGGGCCGGCCGTACACCTCCTCGTACTGCCGGACGACCTCGTTGACCGGCAGCGCCGGCCAGAGGGTGCTCGCCCCGCTGTCCCGGGCGATCACCAGCCGGACCTCGCCGCCGTCCGAGGACGGACCGTCGGCGGGGTCGACCGCCCAGCAGACGAAGCCCAGGTCGAACTCCCGGACCCGTACCTCGCGCTGAAGCGATCGCGGCACACCGCCGTTGATCCAGTCCTCGGCGAGCTCCTGCGCCTGCGCGTACGTCACCACGCCCGGTTCACCCCTGTCCCCTCTGTGCCCCGCGATTCAGTCCCCGCGGCCGCTGTCCCGGTACCGTTCGCCATCTCAGCCCACCGGTACGGCGCGGGCGAACCCGCCGTCCACCATCAGCTCCGCGACCGTCTCCAGCTCCGGCGGGCTGCCGGCCAGCCGGAGCAGGAACGCGTCGAAGTCCTCGCCACAGGGCAGCAGCAGCCGGGCGACCCGGTCCTCGGGTGCCTCCGGCGCGCCGTTGTCCCGGGCGTCGTCGTACAGGCAGAACCAGACCGAGCCGGCGTCCTCGCCGCGCACCTTGAGCGCCAGGATGCCGCCCTGGACGTAGGCGATGCCGAGGTAGTCCTTGGTGAGGTGGTCGCGCAGGCACTTGTTGGCGTAGACGAGGTCATACAGGCCGTATTCCTCACTGAGGGTCAGGAACGGCTGGTCCAGCAGCAGCCCCAGCTCGGTGTCGAGCGCGACACCGACCGGGGTCCGGCCGCCGGCGATCTTCAGGAAGTTCCGGTACGCGCCGGGCAGCCGGTAGCCGAGCCGCTCCTCCGCGCTCTGCACCAGGTCCTCGGGGACGCTGAGCGGGTCGCCGCCGTCCTTGGCGAGCGAGAAGTGCACGGGCCGGTGCTCCTGGAGCGGGCGGGTGCCGCGTCGGCCGTGGTCCGCCGAGGAGCGGGCCAGGCCGCCGTGGTGCCGCAGCAGCGCCTTGACCTCGACCGGGACCAGCTCCATCCGGCGCCAGCCGGGGGCGGCCCGGCCGACCGCGTGGTGCCACGTCCAGCCGGGCGGGGTCGCCACGGCGGTGTCCAGGTCGGCCCAGAGTTCGTGGCCCTGGGTGAACAGCGCGGCGTTGGCCGAGACGAAGTCGGTCAGCCGCAGCTCGTCCACGCCGAACCCCTCCGGCGGGTCGGCGACCTCGGCCGCGGCCGCGGCGTACGCGCCGAAGTCCGGGTAGCCGTACTCGTCCACCCGGACACCGGCGGGGTGCTTCTGGGCCCGTACCGGGTCAGGGAACTGCACCACCTGACCTGCGTACGCCGCGTTCGGCGCGGAGGCGGCGGTACCGGGCCGACCTGTCGTCATCTGGGTGCCCCCACTGGCTGCTGCAACATTGTCCCTTGGCGATTGCTGGACACCAGCGTAGGGGGTGGGGCCCGGAGGCGGTCGCCCCGCCTGGAGGTTCGTCCGAGGCGGCGGGCCCGGGCGGGCTCCGCCGGGCCGGGAGCGCCCCGCGCCGGGGGGCGTCCGGCGGCGCGGGGCATAGGTGAGCGGGGCGGTGAGCGACGGCGGCTGTCAGGCGCTGTCGGGCGCCGGTCAGGCGTCGGGTCAGGCCTTCGTCAGGGCCTTCGTCAGGATCTCGGCGACCCTGGCCTGCTGAGCCGGTGTGATCTGCGGGTAGAGCGGCAGGGTGAGCAGCTCGCGGGCGGCCCGCTCGGTCACCGGGAAGCTGCCCTCGCCGTGCCCGAGGTCGCGGAAGGCGGGCTGGAGGTGCAGCGGCACGGGGTAGTGCACGCCGGCGCCGATCCCGGCGGCGCGCAGCGCGGCGAGCACCTCGCCCCGGCCGCGCTCGATCCGCACGGTGTACAGGTGCCAGACGTGTTCGTTGCCGGGCAGGGTGGCCGGCAGCCGCAGACCGCCGACCCCGTCGAGCAGTTCGTGGTAGCGGGCGGCGGCGCTCCGGCGGGCCTCGTTCCAGGCGGGCAGCCGCAGCAGCTTGGCACGCAGGACGACGGCCTGGAGGGCGTCCAGCCGGGAGTTGAAGCCGAACCGCTCGTGGACGTACTTCTGCTCGCTGCCGTGATCGCCGATCAGGCGGACGGCGCCGGCGAGGTCGTCGTCGTCGGTGACGACCGCGCCCGCGTCGCCGTACGCGCCGAGGTTCTTGCCGGGGTAGAAGCTGGTCGCGGCGATCCGGCCCCAGCAGGCGCGGCCGTGCTGCCGGGCGCCCTGGGACTGGGCGGCGTCCTCGACCACCGGCAGCTCGCCGGCGAGGTCCAGCAGCGGGCCCATCGGGGCGAGCTGCCCGGCGAGGTGGACGGGCAGCAGTGCGACGGCGCCGGGCAGCGCCTCGGCGGCCCGCGCCGGGTCGAGCAGCAGGTGCTCGGGGTCGGCGTCGGCGAGGACCGGACGCAGGCCGGCCCGCAGGACGGCCTCGGCGGTGGCGACGAAGGTGTTCGCGGGCAGCACCACGCCACCGCCCGGCGGCAGGTCCAGGGCGCGCAGGGCGAGTTCGAGGGCGTCGGTGCCGTTGGCCGCGCCGACGCAGTGCCGGGCGCCGCAGAAGGCCGCGTAGTCGGCCTCGAAGCCGGCCACCACCGGGCCCTTGATGTAGCCGCCGGTGGCGAGGATTCGGTCGAAACCGGCCCGGACGTCCTCGGCGACCTCGGCGTGGGCGGCCCGCAGGTCGACGAGCGGGATGGGCGCGTCAGTGGTCATCCGGGTGGTCTCCCTGGTCACGGTGGGAAGCGGGGGGCATCGGGGGGTTGTGGGATCGGTGGGATCGGTGGGGGCAGTGGGCGGGGCGTTACGGCCGGTGGGCCCGGCGGCTCACCCCAGGGCCCGGTGCAGGGCCGCGAGCACCCGGTCCTGCTGCTCCTCGGTCAGCGCGTGGTAGAGCGGCAGGATCACCGACCGGGCGGCCAGCAGCTCGGTGGCGGGAAGCGGCACCCGGGCCGTGCCCTTGTACGGGGCCTCCAGGTGGGCCGCCATGATGCCGCGCCGGGCGGAGATCCCGGCGGCGGCGAGCCGTTCGAGGAGCTCGGTGCGGCCGATCGCGCCGTCCGGCAGCAGCAGCCAGCAGGACTGGACGTTGCCTCTGCCGTGTGCCGGGTCGGCGACCAGCCGGGCGCCGGTGCCGGCCAACGACCGGCGGTAGCGGGCCGCGAGTTCGCGCCGGCGGGCGACCAGCGCGGGCAGCTTGCGCAGCTGTACCAGGCCGATGGCGGCCTGGATGTCGGTCATCCGGTAGTTGAAGCCGATCTCGTCGTACGTCTCCAGCAGGCTCGCGCCGCCCGCGGCGGCGTGCCGCTCGGCGGCCGAGACGCTCATACCGTGCTCGCGCAGCCGCCGCAGCCGGGCGGCCAGGTCGCCGTCCTGACAGGTGACCATGCCGCCCTCCCCGGTGGTCAGCAGCTTGCGCGGGTGGAAGGAGTACGCGGCGATCTCGGCGGTGCTGCCCGCCGGGCGGCCCCGGTACAGCGAGCCGGCCGCGCAGGCGGCGTCCTCGATCACGGTGATGCCCCGCGGGGCGGTGAGGGCGCGCAACGCGTCCAGGTCGACGGGGACACCGCCCTGGTCGACGGCGATCACCGCCCTGGTGCGCCCGCCGAGCAGCGGCTCGACGCTCTCGGCGGTGAGGTTGCCGGTGGCGGCGTCCACGTCGGCGAAGACGGGGGTCGCGCCGAGGTAGGTGACGGCGTTGGCGGTGGCGATGAAGGAGAACGAGGGGACGACCACCTCGTCGCCGGGCCGCACGCCCGCGCCGATCAGCGCCAGGTGCAGCGCCGTGGTGCAGGAGGAGACGGCGACGGCGTGCGGCACGCCGAGGTGCTCGGCGAAGGCCCGCTCGAACTCGGCGACCCGCGGGCCCTGTGCCACCCAGCCGGAGCGGACGGCATCGGCGGCGGCATCGGCCTCCTCCTCGCCCAGCCAGGGGATCATGACGGGGATGACGGGGACCGCGGGGACGGGGACTTCGGGGACGGGGACTTCGGACATGCGGCAGCTCCGGGGTGCTGGGGGCCGGACGGACTGGGCACGGGCAGGCCGGTCGAACGGGCAGCGGCGGACCGGAGCCCGGGCGCGCTCAGCCGGGCGCGGTCGGTCGGGCGGACCCGGTCGGTCGGCCGGACCCGGTCACTGCTCGCGCCACCACGCGACGAGCCTGCGCAGGCCCTCGTCCAGGCCCAGCTCCGGCTTCCAGCCGAGGTCGCGCTCGGCCGCCGAGATGTCGGCCAGCCGGCGGACCACCCCGCCCGCCGTACCCCTCGCCGGGCCGTGCTCGACGTCGAGGTCGGGCCGGCCCATCGCGCGGAGCAGCGCGTCGGCCAGGCCGCGCAGCGACACCTCGGTGCCGGTGGCGATGTTGTAGACCCGGTCCGTGACGGGCGCGGCGGCGGCCAGCAGGTTCGCCCGGGCGATGTCCTCGGTGTGGACGAAGTCCATCGTCTGGGTGCCGTCCCCGAAGATCAGCGGCGGCTGCCCGGCCGCGATCCGCTCCATCCAGCGGATGAACACCTCGGTGTACCGGCCGTGCACGTCCATCCGGGGCCCGTACACGTTGAAGTACCGCAGCGCGACGTAGTCCAGCCCGGCCATGGCGTGGAAGCTGCGCAGCAGGCCCTCGTTGAAGACCTTCGCGGCGCCGTACAGGGTGTCGTTGTGGTACGGGTGCTGGCTCTCCGGGGTGGGGAAGGTGTCGGCGAGGCCGTAGACGGAGGCGGTGGAGGAGGCAACCACCTTGCGCACGCCCGTCTCGGCGGCGGCCTCCACCACGTCGAAGGTGCCGTCCACCATGACCTCCAGAGCCAGCCGCGGCTCGGCGGCGCACTGGGTGATC
Source organism: Kitasatospora sp. NPDC050543 (assembly GCF_044457565.1). Lineage (NCBI taxonomy): Bacteria > Bacillati > Actinomycetota > Actinomycetes > Kitasatosporales > Streptomycetaceae > Kitasatospora > Kitasatospora sp. NPDC050543. The sequence goes on from NZ_JBITGZ010000001.1 coordinate 439,671, forward strand.
CGGATCGCGGCGAGATGGAACAGCAGGTCGGTGCCCGGGTCGAGCAGCTCGCGCAGCAGCGCGCGGTCGCGGATGTCCCCGTCCACCACCCGCAGCCGCCCGGGGGCGGCGAGCCGCTGCGCGTGCGCCAGGTTGGCCCTCCGGCCCCGGACGAAGTTGTCCAGCACGATCACCTCGCGGGCACCCGCGGCGATCAGCTGGTCGACCACGGTGGAGCCGATGGTGCCGGCCCCGCCCGTGACCAGGCAGCGGGATCCCTCGATCTCTACAGCGTTCACCGCGCGGCGGCCCTCTCCTGAGCAAAGAACGGACGGTTGTCGGCGCCGGCCCCCACCGGCACGGTGGCGCCGCCGAGTCGGAGGCTGAGCGAGGCGGCGTGCAGCAGCTGGAGCACCCGCAGGCCGGAGCGCCCGTCGGTCAGCGCCGCCCGGCCCTCGGTGATCGCGGCGGCGAACTCCGCCATCACGTTGCGAAGCGCCTCCTGCTCCACCAGCGCGGGCGCGACCATCTCGCCCACCCGGTAGGAGATCAGCGCCTGGTGGCGGATCGCGTCGGTCATCTCGTCCGGCGGCGTGAGGTCCACACCCCGGTCGTGGACGGCCAGGCGGGCCTGCGGATTGAGGTCGTCCCAGACCAGCGTGCGGCGCGAGCCGCCGATCAGCGTGGTGCGGACCTTGGTCGGCGAGAGCCAGTTGACGTGGCAGTGCGCCAGCGCGCCGTTGCTCAGGCGCACCGTCAGGTACGCCACACACGCGCGCCCCGCGCCGATCGGGTCGGCGCCCTGCGCGCTCACCCCCACCGGTTCGACACCCGGCGGCAGCACGAAGTCGAGGATCGACAGGTCGTGCGGGGCGAGGTCCCACAGCACGTCCACATCGGGCTGGACCAGCCCCAGGTTGATCCGCACCGAGTCGAAGAACTGGATGTCGCCGATCTCCCCGCCGTGCACCAGCTCCCGGATGCGGCGCACCACCGGCGTGTAGCAGAAGGTGTGGTCGCACATCAGCACCAGGCCGCGCGCCTCGGCCAGCTCCACCAGCTCGGCGGCGTCCTCGGCCGAGGTGGTGATCGGCTTCTCCACCAGGACGTGCTTTCCGGCCTCCAGCGCGGCCCGTACCAGCCGGTGGTGCGCCGCGGCGGGCGTGGCCACCGCCACCGCCCGCACCCGTTCGTCGGCCAGCACCTCGCCGAAGGAGGTGGTCGACCGGACGGTGCTGTACTCCCCCAGCACCCGCCGGGACTTCGCCTCGTCCAGGTCGCACAGCCAGTGCAGTCGCAGCGCCGGCGTCTGCTGGGCGTTGCGCACCAGGTTCGGCCCCCAGTACCCCGCGCCGACCACCGCGATCCCGATCGGCCGCTCGGGCCGGGCCGGCGGTGGCGCTCCCGGGGTGGGCACGTGCTCGCCCGGCGCCTCGTTGGCGGCTTCCGCGTCCGTCATCGCAAGACCCCCCTTGCTCGACGCCGGGACGGCCCGCCCCGGCGGCCTCAACGGCCGTACCGGACCATGGAGTTACCGCGCCGCCTGCCACCCCCGCAGGTCGGCCCGACCCCTCGGCCCGTCCCAGGAACGCTACCGGCCGCCACCTCCCGAGGTGAGCCGAATCGGGAAACCTGGCGCACACCCGGTGACGGTCCGGTGAGGATCGGGCCACAACCGTGAGCCCGCACCCCGGTTGCGTACCGGGTCGGGGCATTTGACAGGCTTGTCCCCCGGAACGGGCCCGGCGGACGGCCCGCCGACCCGGCCGGAACGACCCGGCAGGGCCCGGCCCGACCACCCGGTACCGGAGGGGACCGGCGACCCGCCATCGGCCCGGCGTCAGGACGCAGAAGGAGGACGACGCATGACCATCGACGAAGCCGCCCCGGCCGGCGCACCCCTGCTGCGCCACCACCGCGACAGCCTGCTGCCCGCCGTCGCGGCCGCGCTCTCGCTGCGCGGCGGCGACGTGCACACCCTGGCCGGCGACAAGTCCGAGCGCCGCCCCGAGCTGCACCCGCTGATCGGAGCCTTCCTGGACGCGCTGCCCGTCGAACACCGGGAGCGGTTCACCGGACGCTGCCCCGAGGCCGTCCTGCTCTCCCAGCACCTGACCACCGTGGACGCCGCCCGCTCCAAGCGCTCGGCCCGCAAGCCGCTCAGCCTCGCGGACGCCCGCAAGTCGCTCAAGGGCGCCCGGCTGACCACCGTGCGGATCCGCGAGGAGGACGACCCGGCGCACGGCACCCACGCACCGCCGTGCCGCTCCTGCGCGACGCTGCTGGAGCACCTGGGCGTACAGAGCGTCGCCGTCGGGCCACCCGCCGGCTGACCGACCGCGCCCTGCGTACCGCCCCTGCCCCGATCACTGGAGCACACCCTGAACCCGCTCAGTCAGTCCCCCGCCCGGCCCCGCCCGCGCTTCCCCGCCGACGTCGCGGCCGAACTCAAGCAGGCCGGCTGGCACCCGGGCCGCTGGCAGATCCAGCAGGCCGAGGAGTGGGCCGACGCCCTGGCCGGGCACGACGTGCCGCACGCGGTGTTCCCGGCCGCGGTCGAGGCCTGGGCCGAGTTCGGCGGGCTCTCCTTCGAGCCGTCCGGCCCCGGGCGGCAGATCGCGCCGACGCCGTTCCTGCTCGACCCGCTCTGCGGGCTGCACCAGCCGCGCACCCTGGCCGACCTCGGACGCGCCCTGGACACCCGGCTCGCCCCGCTCGGCGAGGAGATGTACGGCCGCGCGCTGCTGGCCATCGACGAGGCGGGCCGGGTCTACAGCCTGGACCACGTCGGCGAGTGGTACCTCGGCGCGGGCGTCGACCAGGCCGTCAGCGCGCTGCTGCTCGGCACCGCCCCGGTACGGCTGCGCACCGGGGACCTCTAGCGCCCGCAACCCCTCCCGCCCCGGGCGCCCGGCCGGCGGCGCGGCCGGCCGGGGCGGACGGCGCAGGCGCCGGAGGCGCCGGAACACACCGGCCCCCGGAACAGGCCGGATGGTCAGAGCAGCCGTTCGGCATGGACGGCGAGGCGCGAGGGCAGCACCGCCTCCACCCGGAAGCCACCGTCCCGCTCGGACCCGGCCGTGAAGCTGCCCCCCAGCGCCACCACCCGCTCGCGCATCCCGATCAGCCCGTTCCCGCCGCTCGGCAGCCCGACCTTCTCGCCCCCGCCCGGGCAGTCGTTGACCACCGCCACCCGCACCCCGTTGGGCACGTACGCCAGCAGCACCGACACCTGGGCGCCGCCCGCGTGCTTGTGCGCGTTGGTCAGCCCCTCCTGGACCACCCGGAACGCCGTCCGCTCGGCCTGCACGCTGAACTCCCGGCGGGTACCGCTGACGGTCAGCGTGACGGCCATCCCCGCCGCCTTGGACTGCTCGACCAGCCGGGGCAGCCCGGCCAGTGCGTCCGTCGCCTCGCCCTGATCCTCCGACATCCGCAGCACCCCGAGGATCTCGCGCAGCTCGTTCAGCGCCTGCCGGCCCACCTCGCCCATCAGCTTGGCGCTCTGCGCCGCCCGCTCCGGGTCCTTCGCGACGATCCGCTCCAGCGCCCCGGCGTGCACCACCATCAGCGACACCCGGTGCGCCACCACGTCGTGCATCTCCCGGGCGATCCGGGTGCGTTCCTCCAGCCGCGCCCGGCGCGCGCGCTCGTGCGCCTGCTCGGCGAGCAGGTCGAGCTCCGTCTCCAGGCCCTGTGCGCGGTCCTTCAACGACTCGATCAGCCGCCGCCGCGCCCCCACGTACAGGCCCGTCACCACCGGCGGCACCGTCAGGCCGACCGCGACCAGCACCGACAGCAGGACGATCACCCAGACCGGCGGCTGGTCCGGCGGCTCGGGCCCCGCGCCCGGGGTGAGCATCGCGATCAGCACCATCACCAGCGCCTCGGCGAACGCCAGCGCCGCCAGCCCCACCACCCGGCGCCGGCGCGAGGGCCACTCCCAGGTCGCCGCCAGCGTGTACAGCGCCACCACCAGCAGGACCACCCCGAACAGCCCCGGCACGAACACCAGCGCCACCAGCACCGGCACCGCGGGCCAGCGCCTGCGCACCACCAGCGTCGTCCCCGCCAGCGCGCCGAACACCGTCGTCACGATCGTGAGCGGCCCACCCAACCGCAGATGATCGTTGACCAGGCCGTACGCCCCGAACGCACACTCCAATCCCGCGAGCGCGGCCAACCCGATGTCCAGGAACGCACCACGGCGCCGCTTCCACCACCACAGCGGCCGACCCGGACCGCCCTCCCCCGGCGACTTGCTCATACCCGACAGCCTAAGGCCGCACCTGCGGCCCGCCCCAGCGGGTTAACCCCCCGACACACACCCGACACCACCCCGGCACGCCGGTGCGCCCCGGGGCAGACCCCGGACACGCCCGGAGACCCCCGGACACCCGGCCGGCCCGGGCCGCCGGCCGCGGACCGCCTCGGACAGATTGGTCCAGACCGGCTGGGCCGCAGTGCCGAACCTGTCCGCCATCCGGCCACCTTTCGGACGCCGTCCCCCGCGACACCTATGCTGGTCGCGTCGGACAGCGCGGTCCGCACGCGTCGCCCCAACCAGGTGACAGAGCCGTTGCCGAACCCCACCACCACAGGGAGCCAGCCGTGACCGCTCCGGTCCCCACCCCGGCGGACAGCCCGACCCCCGGCGCCGCCGACCCGGTCGCAGACAACGCAGCATTGCGCGCGGACATCCGCCGCCTCGGCGACCTGCTCGGCGAGACACTCGTCCGCCAGGAGGGCCCGCAGCTGCTCGGCCTGGTCGAGCAGGTCCGCCTGCTCAGCCGCACCGACGGCGAGGCGACCGCCGAGCTGCTCTCCGACATCGACCTGGAGACCGCCGCCAAGCTGGTCCGCGCGTTCTCCACGTACTTCCACCTCGCCAACGTCACCGAGCAGGTGCACCGCGGCCGCGAGTTCGCCACCCGCCGAGCCCGCGAGGGCTCGCTCCTCGCCCAGACCGCGGACCAGCTCGCCGACGCCGACCCCAAGCACCTCGAGGACACCCTCGCCCACCTCGCCGTCCGCCCGGTCTTCACCGCGCACCCCACCGAGGCCGCCCGCCGCAGCGTCCTCAACAAGCTCCGCCGGGTCGGCGAACTCCTCGAACACATCCACCGCGAGCACGCCGCCTCCGGCCTCGCCACCACCGACCCGGCCCGCCACCGGCCCGCCGGCCAGCCCGGCCCCGCCGACCGGGCCGCGGTACGCCACACCTCCCTCGAACGCCAGGCCGACCGCCGGCTCGCCGAGGTCATCGACCTGCTCTGGCAGACCGACGAGCTGCGCATCGCCCGCCCCGAGCCCACCGACGAGGCCCGCAACGCCGTCTACTACCTCGACGAGCTCTACCGCGCGGCCGTCCCCGAGGTCCTGGAGGAGCTCCACGAGGAACTCGCCCGGGTCGGCCTCACCCTCCCCGAAGGCGTCCGCCCGCTGACCTTCGGCACCTGGATCGGCGGCGACCGCGACGGCAACCCCAACGTCACCCCGCAGGTCACCTGGGACGTCCTCAACCTCCAGCACGAGTACGGCATCAAGGACGCCCTGTCGGCCATCGACGACCTGCGGGGCTCCCTCTCCACCTCCGAGCGCCTGGCCGGCGCCTCGGTCGAACTGCTCGCCTCCCTCAACACCGACCTGCACGTGCTCCCCGAACTCAGCCCCCGCTACAAGCGGATGAACGCCGAGGAGCCCTACCGCCTCAAGGCCACCTGCGTCCGCCTCAAGCTGGAGAACACCCGCGAACGCCTCGCCCAGGGCACCCCGCACATCCCCGGCCGCGACTACCTCGGCACCCGCGAGCTGATCGCCGACCTCAAGCTCATCCAGGACTCCCTGCGCTCCCACCGCGGCGAACTCATCGCCGACGGCCGCCTGGCCCGCGCCATCCGCACCATCGAGGCCTTCGGCCTCCAACTCGCCACCATGGACGTGCGCGAACACGCCGACGCCCACCACCACGCCCTCGGCCAGCTCTTCGACCGGCTCGGCGAGGAGGCCTGGCGCTACGCCGACATGCCCCGCGAGTACCGCCAGAAGCTGCTCGCCAAGGAACTGCGCTCCCGCCGCCCCCTCGCCCCCACCCCGGCCCCGCTCGACGCGGCCGGCACCAAGACCCTCGGCGTCTTCAACACCATCCGTGAGGGCTTCGAGCGGTTCGGCGACGAGATCGTCGAGAGCTACATCATCTCCATGTGCCAGGGCGCCGACGACGTCTTCGCCGCCACCGTCCTCGCCCGCGAGGCCGGCCTGATCGACCTGCACGCCGGCATGGCCAAGATCGGCATCGTCCCGCTGCTGGAGACCACCGACGAACTCCAGGAAGCCGACCGCATCCTGGACGAGATGCTCTCCGACCCCTCCTACCGGCTGCTCGTCGCGCTGCGCGGCGACATCCAGGAGGTCATGCTCGGCTACTCCGACTCCTCCAAGTTCGGCGGCATCACCACCTCCCAGTGGGAGATCCACCGCGCCCAGCGCCGACTGCGCGACGTCGCCCACCGCTACGGCATCCGGCTGCGCCTCTTCCACGGCCGCGGCGGCACCGTCGGCCGCGGCGGCGGCCCCTCCCACGAGGCGATCCTCGCCCAGCCCTGGGGCACCCTGGAGGGCGAGATCAAGGTCACCGAGCAGGGCGAGGTGATCTCCGACAAGTACCTGCTGCCCTCCCTCGCCCGGGAGAACCTCGAACTCACCATCTCCGCCACCCTCGCCGCCTCCGCCCTGCACACCGCACCGCGCCAGGCCCCCGAGGAACTCGCCCGCTGGGACGCCGCGATGGACCAGGTGTCCGCCGCCGCGCACACCGCCTACCGCGCCCTGGTCGAGCAGGAGGACCTGCCCAAGTACTTCTTCGCGGCCACCCCCGTCGACCAGCTCGCCTCACTCCACCTCGGCTCCCGCCCCTCCCGCCGCCCCGACTCCGGCGCCGGCCTGGACGGCCTGCGCGCCATCCCGTGGGTCTTCGGCTGGACCCAGTCCCGCCAGATCGTCCCCGGCTGGTACGGCGTCGGCTCCGGCCTCGCCGCCGCCCGCGCCGCGGGCCTGGGCGACGTGCTCGACGAGATGCACGGCCAGTGGCACTTCTTCCAGAACTTCCTCTCCAACGTCGCCATGACGCTGGCCAAGACCGACCTGCGGATCGCCCGCCACTACGTCGAGCAGCTCGTCCCCGCCGAACTGCACCACATCTTCGACCAGATCACCGCCGAGCACGACCTCACCCTCAAGGAGGTGCTCCGCCTCACCGGCGAGAGCGAACTGCTGGAGCACAACCCCGTACTCAAGCAGACCTTCACCGTGCGGGACGCCTACCTCGACCCGATCTCCTACCTCCAGGTCGCCCTGCTGCGCCGCCAGCGCGAGCTGGTCGCCCAGGGCCGCCCCGAGGACCCGCTGCGCGCCCGCGCCCTGCTGCTGACCGTCAACGGCATCGCCGCCGGGCTGCGCAACACCGGCTGACGGGCCGCCGGCACGACGAGAGAGGGGGCCCGCGAGTGCGGGCCCCCTCTCTCGTCGTCCGTGGTCAGTGGCGCGGCACCACCCCGACCACCTCCGACACCTGCGGGCCGTAGCGGGCCACCAGCTGATCCCGGGCGGTCGCGGCCTGCGCGGTGTCCACCCGCAGCCCGGACCCGTCGTTGTTCACCGACACGCGGGCGATCTCCACGCCCCTGGACCGCCAGTAGGACTCCGCCTCGGCCTCGATCCGGGTCTGGAGGGTGACGAGGGCCTTGCGGGAGCCGACGGCGTCGACGAACGCGATCCTCAGCTCCACCCCCGGGCGGGCCGCCGCCCGCGCCGCCGCGGCGTCGAAGTCGCCACCGGGCACCCGCAGGACGTGCAGCACATGCCCCGCGGTGTCCGCGCATGCCCCGAAGTACTGGTCCGCGTAGTTCTCGCGGCCGAGCCGGTCGACCAGCACGCCGGCCTTCGCCTCATCGGTGTCGAAGAAGCCGCCCCGCTCCGGCGGCGAGGCCGACGGCGACATCGACATCGACCCCGGGGACTCCAGCGGCCCGGCCGGCCCGGAGGACTGCGGCGAACCCGAGGCCCCGGCCGAGGACGACGCCCACGACGACGGCGAACCCGAAACCCCCGCCGAAGACGACGCCCACGACGACGGCGAACCCGAAACCCCCGCCGAAGACGACGCCCACGACGACGGCGAACCCGAAACCCCCGCCGAAGACGACGCCCA